>CAKTGS010000013.1 GCA_934561485.1 uncultured Faecalibacterium sp. | reverse complement strand
CACAACATGCGCACCGGCGATGCCTGGCCGGAGCAGAAGCGCCGCGACAAAGCCCGCGAGACCATGGAGGTGTATGCTCCCATCGCCAACCGCCTGGGCATTCTGAACGTGAAGGAAGAGCTGGAGGACCGCAGCCTGCATTACCTGGACCCCGTGGGCTACGAGGACATCAGCAAGATGCTGAGCGAGCGCGCAGGCGAAGAGTTCCTGGCCAAAGTGTCCGGCGTCATTGAGCAGCGCCTGGTGGAAAGCGGCATTGAAGGGGCTACCATCAAGCGCCGGGTCAAGAGCATTTACGGCATTTACCGCAAGACCATCATGCAGAACAAGTCCTTTGACGAGATCTACGATATTTATGCGGTGCGCGTGATCCTGGACAGCCTGGCCGAGTGCTACAGCACCCTGGGCCTGATCCATGATATGTATCACCCGCTGCCCAACCGTTTCAAGGATTATATCTCCACCCCCAAGCCAAACGGCTATCAGAGCCTGCACACCACGGTCATCGGCCACGAGGGCATCCCCTTTGAGGTGCAGATCCGCACCCGCGCCATGGACGAGCAGGCCGAGTACGGCGTTGCCGCCCACTGGAAGTACAAAGAAGGCCTGGGCGGCCACGATAAGCTGGACGAGCGCCTGGCCTGGGTCAGTCAGCTGCTGGAAAATCAGCGCGTGAGCGAGGATTCCGGCAACCTGCTACACGACCTGAAGAGCGACCTGCTGCCGGAGGAAGTGTTTGCCTTTACCCCCAAGGGCGATGTGATCAACCTGCCCACCGGTGCCACCTGCATCGACTTTGCCTACGCCATTCATTCGGCGGTGGGCAACCGCATGGTGGGCTGCAAGGTGAACAACCGCATGGTGCCCATCGACCACATCGTGTCCACCGGCGAGATCATTGAAGTCATTCTTGGCCCGGCGGACAAAGGCCCCAGCCGCGACTGGCTCAAGATCGTGCGCACCAGTGAGGCCAAGAGCAAGATCCGCAACTGGTTCAAGAAGATGCGCCGGGAAGAGAACATCCAGCAGGGCCGCGATGCCCTGGCCCGGGAGCTGCGCCGCGAAATGGTCATCATTCCGGACGACCAGCTGGATGCCTTTATTGACAGCTGCAGCCGCCGCCTGCGCCAGAACAACGCCGAGGAGCTGTATGCCGCCATTGGCTACGGCGGCATGACCATTGCCAACTGCCTGCCCAAGCTCAAGGAAGAGTGGCAGAAGCTGAAGGCTTCGGAGGAAAAAACGGAGGAAGAGCTGCCCAAGGTGGACCTGAGCCGCGTACATGCCACCGATGGCGTGGTGGTGGAAGGCTTCGACAACACCCCCATCAAGTTTGCCAAGTGCTGCAGCCCGCTGCCCGGTGACCCCATTGTGGGCTTTATCACCCGGGGCTTTGGCGTGTCCATCCACAAGCAGAGCTGCGCCAATGCCGTGGCCAGCATGAAGGACCCCACCAACGCTCCCCGCTGGGTCAAGGCCTACTGGGCCGACAGTGTCAAGGACAGCTACAAGGCGGGCCTGGAGATCATTGCCCTGAACCGCAACGAGCTGCTGCAGGACGTGCTGGCGGCGCTGGCGGATATCCGGGTGCCCATCTATACCCTGAACGCCCGTCAGGTGGAAAACAACTGCGCCGTGGTCAGCCTGACCATCGGCATCAACAATACCGAGCACCTCAACCGCGTGGTCGCAAGACTTTCCAAGGTTCGGGATGTGCTCAAGGTGACAAGGAGCTAATGCAATGCGAGCAGTCATTCAGGCCGTTTCTTCGGCCAGTGTGCGGGTCAACGGGGGCGAACCCCGGGCCATCGGGCCGGGCCTTATGATCCTGCTGGGGGTCAAGGACACCGACAGCCTGGACATCGTGCCCAAGCTGGCCGATAAATGCGCAGGGCTGCGCATCTTTCCGGATGCTGAGGGCAAACTGAACCTCAGCGCCCGGGACCTGGGCTATTCCGCCCTGGTGGTGAGCCAGTTCACCCTTTACGGCGACACCAAGAAGGGGTACCGCCCCAGCTTTATCAAGGCGGCAAAACCGCCCCTGTCAGTGGATGCCTACGAGCTGTTCCTGGCTGAGATGAACCGGCAGGGCCTCAAGGACGTGCAGCACGGCGAGTTCGGAGCCGACATGCAGGTGGCATTGGTCAATGAAGGCCCCTGCACCATCATTATTGACACGGACGAGTGGAAAAAGAAGGAGTGACCGTTATGCAGGCATTTCACATCCCGGCACCCCCGCCGTATTATACCAACACGTTTCTGCTGATCTCGGACGCAGGCCACGCGGTCATCATTGACCCGGCGGCGGACATGCAGAACTACGAAAAGATCCTGCAGGAAAACCACGCAGAGCTGACCACTCTTCTGTGCACCCATGGCCATTTTGACCACGTGGGCAGCGTCGAGGCCCTGCGCACCCAATACCACGCCAAACTTTACTGCGAGGCCGAGGACCTTGCCGGAGACCGGATGTATCCGCTTTCCAGTGCGGACTGCGGCTATGCAGAAGGGGAGACCGTCACGGTGGATGAGCTGCACTTTACGGCCTGGCACACCCCCGGCCACACCCCTGGCAGCGTGGTGCTGCTGTGCGGAGAATATCTGTTCTGCGGCGACACCCTGTTTGCCGGCAGCATCGGCCGCACCGACCTGGAAGGCGGCAGCATGGAGCAGATGAATGCAAGCCTGCGCAAGCTGGCAAAGCTGCCCATTCCGCGCCAGACCCAGGTGCTGCCCGGCCACGGCGAGTTTTCTACCTTTGGGGACGAGCTGGACAACAATTTCTACATCCGCAGCGCCCTGCGCGGCTGAGAGGGTTGAAAGAGAGAAAACCATGAAAATTTATATCACAGGGCTGCCCTCCGGGTACGAGGTGGAGCACCTTGCCCGCCTGTTTTACCCCATGGCGCCCCTGACCCTGACCCCGCCGGAGGACACCGAGGACTGCGTGTGGGCCGAGAAAACGCCGGACGGCCTGTGGGCTATGGTGCGGCAGGGGGGCAAAAGCGCCCGGCGCACCGCACCGCTGCCTGCCCCGGTGGAAGCCGGTGGTGAAACGCCGGAATTTGCGCTGGCCAGCCTGACCTACGACCTGCTGCGGCAGTGGACCGGCATCCGCCCGCCCTGGGGCAAAATGACCGGCGTGCGCCCGGTGCGCCTCATCCACGACAAGCGCGCCGCCGGGTGGAGCGAAGCGGATATTGACCGCTTTTTCCTGCAGCGGTTCGACTGCTCGGAGCAGAAGTACCAGATGGCCAGGGCCATTGCCGACCTGCAGGAGCCCATCCTGCGGGTGGGCAGTGCCCCCAAGACTTACAGCCTGTACATCGGCATTCCGTTCTGCCCCTCCCGGTGCAGCTACTGCAGCTTTGTGAGCTGCAACCTGGACCGGGACCGCAAGCTGGTGCAGCCCTATGTGGACTGCCTGTGCAAAGAGGTGGAAGAGATCCGGAAACAGGCCGACAAAGCCGGGCTGAGCCTTTGCAGCATTTACATCGGCGGCGGCACGCCCACCAGCCTTTCGGCAGACCAGCTGCGGCAGCTCCTGGGCACCGTGCGGGAGAATTTTGACCTGGCCAAAGTCGTAGAATATACGGTGGAAGCCGGACGCCCGGACTGCACAGACGCCGAAAAACTGGCGGTGATCAAAGAATACGGGGCTACCCGCATTTCCATCAACCCCCAGACTTTCTCGGACGAGGTGTTGGCCGGCATTGGCCGCAAGCACTCGGCCCAGGACATTCTGGACTGCTATGCCCAGGCCCGCAAGGCAGGCCACGAGGACATCAACATGGACCTCATCGCCGGTCTGCCCGGCGACACGGTGGAAAGCTTTGAGCACAGCCTGCGGCAGGCCATTGCGCTGGACCCCGAAAACATCACCGTGCACACCCTGACCCTCAAGCGGGCATCCCGCATTGTGATCGAGGACCAGAAGGAAAACGACTACGCCGATGTGGCTGCCATGCTGGAAAAGTGCCATCTGCTGGCCGAGGCGGGCTACCGCCCATACTACCTCTACCGGCAGAAGAACACCCTGCAGAACCTGGAAAACGTGGGCTGGTGCAAGCCGGGCCACGAGGGATATTACAACATCTACATCATGGAGGAAGTCCAGACCATCCTTTCCGCCGGGGCAGGCGGCAGCACCAAGCTGGTGGCTGACGGCGGCAGACGGATGCAGCGCATCTTCAATTTTAAATATCCGAACGAGTATATCCAGCGCTTTGCGGAGGTACTGGACCGGAAAAAAGGAGTGGCTGATTTTTATGATCACGATCTGGGTCCCGAAACGACTGGTTGAAGTCGATTTGTATAACGTGGCGGCCCGCTGCCCGCAGCAGCTGGCGGAAATGAGCGAGCACAGTTATGCCCAGCGGGTGAGCTATGCCGCCCAAAAGATCCGCATCTCCGGTGCAAAGATCGTCATGCTCACCGGGCCTTCCGCCAGCGGCAAAACCACCAGTGCCCACTGCATTGCACGTGCACTGGTGGAGCAGGGCACCCCGGCCCAGGTGGTCAGTCTGGACAACTTCTTTAAGGGGGCAGAGTTCTACCCCAGAATGCCGGACGGTACCCTGGACTACGAAAACCCCGATACACTGGACCTGCCCCTGATCAAGCAGTGCCTGCGGGAACTGAGCGAGACCGGCAAAACGGTGCTGCCCATCTACGATTTTGCAGCGGAAAAGCGCTCTGCCCAGGTGGAACCCATCGACCTGCAGGGCGGCGTGTGCATCGTGGAAGGCATCCATGCCCTCAACCCGGAGCTGACCGGCCTTGTGCGGGGGGATGACATCTACCGCATCTATGCGGGCCTGCGGGAGGAATACTGCGTGGATGGCCGCCGGGTCATCAACACCCAGGACATCCGCCTGTGCCGCCGCACCCTGCGGGATGCCGCCGCCCGCGGCCGCAGCCCGGAAAAGACTCTGGCCATGTGGGAGCGGGTGCTGGACGGCGAGACCCGGTATATCAAGGGCTTCAAGGACAGTGCAGACTTTTTGCTGGACACTTCTTTTACCTATGAGCTGGGGCTGATCTCCCACCTGCTGGATGTGGTGCGCCGTCAGTTCACGCTGGAAGGCCACAACGCCGTGCTGTGGGACGAAACGGCCCGCCGCTTTGAGCATGTGGCCCCGCTGGAGCTGGACCTGCTGCCGCCGGACAGTATGCTGCGGGAGTTCTATGGCGGCAACGCCTGAGAAACCACAAAATATAGGCTGAATGCGAAAAAATTGTTTCCAAACCTGCACCAAACTGTAAAAATTGCGCTGGCTTCGTTGCATTTGCAGGGCCTGTGCGCTATAATGAGACCATAAACCTTCCGCGTGCAGCAGCACGGCGGAAAATTGTGCGGATCAAAAGAGAGGTGTCTTTTATGGATTTCAATAAAATCAAAGAGATGGGCCTGGAATACGCAGAAAAAGGCAAGAATGCCGCCAAGGATCTGGCCGAAAAAGGCAAGACTCAGGCGCTGATCATCAACGAGCAGACCAAACTGCTCAAGGCACAGCGCCAGCTGGGTGCCCTGGTGTACAGCCTGGCCAAGGGCAAGGAAGAAAACCAGCCCCTGGTGGATAAGTATATCGAAATGATCGACACCATTGAAGGTGAGATCGCCCGCCTGAAAGCCTCTCTGACCCCGGCGGAAGCCGCAGAGGTGGAGTTCGTGGTGCACGAGGAGCCTGTAGAGCCGGAACCGGCCGCCGAAGCCCCGGCACAGCCGGAGCATAAAAGCTGCCCGCAGTGCGGTGCGCCGGTGTCGGATGATGCACTGTTCTGCAACAAGTGCGGTGCGCAGCTGTAACCAAAGCTTTGCCACAAGGGCGGTGTCCCACGCAGGATGCCGCCCTGTTTTTGTGAAAAGCGAAAAATCATAGGAAAAATGCGGGCAAATTGCCGCACACCCTTGCAAAACCGTGAAATGTGCGGTACAATTTGTAGTATCTTTTGTAAGGGAGGAGCCGCGATGCTGGATTGGACTCCGCAGGCACCATATACGGCAGAACAGCTGCTGGAAGTGCTGCGCATTCTGCGCGACCCGGACAGCGGCTGCCCCTGGGACAAGGTGCAGACCCATGCCTCCATCCGGAAGAATTTTCTGGAGGAGACCTGTGAAGCCCTGGAAGCCATTGATGCAGATGACCCGCAGATGCTGCGGGAAGAACTGGGCGATGTGCTGATGCAGGTGGCGTTCCATGCTGTGATCGAGGAAGAGCGCGGGCGCTTTACCTTCGAGGATGTGTGCCGTGAGGTATGCGAGAAGCTGGTGTTCCGCCACCCGAACATTTTTGCGTCCTCTGCGGCGGAAAATGCCGGTATAAACGGCTGGGATGCGCTCAAAAATAAAGAAAAGGGGCGCACCACCCTGGCCGATGAGCTGAACACCGTGCCGACAACACTGCCGGCGCTGATGCGTGCCCAGAAGCTGCAGAAGCGTGCTGCACGCTGCGGGGTGCCGCAGCTTACGGCACAGCAGGCCGGGCAGGAGCTGCAGGCCGCTGTGGACGGCTGGCAGGCAGCCCCCAATGCCGAAGCGGCGGGAAAACTGCTGTTTGCAGCGGCCAATGCCCTGCGGCTGGCCGGTGTGGATGCCGAAGAATCTTTGACCTTTGCATCCAAGCAATATACGGCGGAATGCCTGCAGCGGGAACAAGGCGGTTTTCAGGTCAACAGACCTGCTCCGATAGAAGAAACGAAGTAACACAAAACAGATTTTTGGAGGGTAATAATATGACAAAGACGGATCTGATCGCACAGGTGGCGGCCAATACCGAAATGAGCAAGAAGGATGCAGAGCGCGCGGTCAGCGCAATGTTTGAGGCACTGGGCAAGGCCATGGCCGATGGGGAGAAGATCACCATTTCCGGTTTTGGCACCTTTGAGGTGCGTGAGCGCGCCGAGCGCCAGGGCATCAACCCCCGCACCCGTGAGCCCATCACCATTGCTGCTTCCCGCAGCATCGTGTTCAAGCCCGGCAAGTCCCTGAAGGACACCCTGTAAGCTGATTTTGCATGGCCGCCGCTGCCTCACGGGAGGTACGGCGGCATTTTTTATGGCATCTCTCTGCAGAAAAGCAGAGCAGAAAAAGGAGAAAAGCCCCATGCGTCTGGACAAATATTTAAAGGTTTCGCGGCTCATCAAGCGCCGCACTGTGGCAAACGAAGTGGCCGATGCAGGCCGCATCCTCATCAACGGCAAGGTGGCCAAGGCCAGCCAGGCCGTCAACGCCGGGGATGTGATCGAGGTCACCTTTGGCAACCGCCCCATCAAGGTGCGGGTGCTTTCGGATGTGGAGCCGCGCACCAAGGATGTGGCCCGCGAGATGTACGAGATCATCAGCGAGTGATAACCGGCCCGGGCCGCTGCATACACTGTTCCGGAAGGGAAGGGATGCCGTGTGCCCAAGCCTGTAGAAAAAACGGAAAATCCGCTGCCCCACGACCTGATCCTGGAAGAGCGCAGCCGCCTGACCATAACCGGCGTGCGGCGTGTGCTGCACTGCAATGAAGAAAGCGCTGCCCTGGAAACCGGCAAAGGCACGCTGCACCTGGCCGGGGCGCAGATCTGCGTCACTTCGCTGGATCTGGACACCGGGGAGGCCAAACTCACCGGTCGGTTCGATGTGCTGGAATACACCCGGGAGCCGGCAGCCGGGGGCTTTTTGCACCGGCTGCTGCGCTGATGCTGCCGGTGCTGCCGCCTGTTGCCCTGGGACAGGAGGCGCTGGCCTGCGGTGCGCTGGGGGCCTGCATCGGTGCGGTGCGGGCCTTGTTCCCGGTGCGGGGGCGGGCCGCCGTTGCGCCGGATGCTCTGCTGGTGGGCGGGCTGCTGCTGGCGCTGCAAAGCTATGCGGCGGGCCAGAGCCAGGCCGGGGTGCTGCGCTGGTATATGGCAGCGGCAGGCTTTGCCGGAGCTTTTGCAGCGGCGGCTGTGCTGGGGATCCCGCTGCGGTGCATCGGCCGGCGGCTGGCGGCACTGCTGCGGCGTGCGGTTCTGCAGCCGCTGGCCCACCGGCGCGCAGCGCGCAGACAGGCGCGCAATGCACGCCGGAACGCAAAAAGAACTGCAAAAAATCCCAAAAAGAACTTGCCAAACAAGCGCCGCATGTTGTATAATTCAAACGTATCAAAGTAAGAGATGAAAGGCTGTCAATGGGGGCGCAGACAAATGACGAATCAGGGCCGCAGAAAACGGAAAAAGAACCGGGTCTGGAAATGGGCGGTTCGGCTGTTTTTTGTTCTGCTGCTGTTCAGTATGCTGGCCGCGTACATTTCCAATCAGGTCACCATCAGCTCCAAACGCGCGGAGCTGGAAACGCTGCAGGAGCAGATTTCCCAGCAGCAGACGGAAAATGAGGAGATGGAGCGCATCCTCAGCGGCGATGCTGATCAGATCACCGAGTGGGTGGCCCGCGACTCTTACAACTATGCCGCGCCCAATGAGCGCATCTTTGTGGATGTGACGGGCAAGTAAGCGGCAGCAGAGAATTTACGGAGAACAGGAGTATTGAGTTTTGGCAATTGAGGTTGGGAACGTATTTGAAGGCCGTGTGACCGGTGTAAAACCGTTTGGTGCCTTTGTGGCACTGCCGGAAGGCCGGGTGGGCATGGTCCACATTTCCGAGGTGTCGAACGAGTTTGTGCAGGACATTGCAGCCGTACTGCACGATGGAGATATCGTAAAGGTGCAGGTGATCAACATTGCACCGGACGGCAAAATCGCGCTGTCCATCAAACGCCTGCTGCCGCCGCCTCCGCGCCCCGCACGGGATGCACGCGGTCCCCGGCCCGGCGGCCCGCGTCCCGGTGCCCCGCGGGAAGGCAGCCGTTTCAGCGGCGGCCACGGCGGCGGACGTTCCCCGCGTGAGGGCGGCCGCGGCCCGGCCCGCGATGCAGCACCCCGCGTCTGGCAGCCCAAGGCTCCTGTCCACTCGGACAACATGAGCTTTGAGGACATGATGAGCCGCTTCAAGAGCCAGAGCGAGGAAAAAATGGCGGATCTCGACCACGAGACCAACAACCGCCGTGGCGGCGGTTACGCCCCGCGCGGACGCCGCGGCGGCCGCTGAGCTGCATCCCTGCACGATCAGAATGAACAGAACGGACCTGTCCCGCTGGTCGGACAGGTCCTGTTTTTTGGCAAGAAAAAGAAAGGAACCACAATGCCCGCAAAATTTGAACTGATCGCGCCCTGCTTTTTTGGGTGCGAGTCCACTGCAAAATTTGAGCTGAACCGCATCGGTGCTGAGAACATCCGGGTGGATGACGGCCGTCTGACCTTTTCCGGCGGAGCAGACATGATCGCTGCCGCCAACCTCAACCTGCGCACGGTGGAGCGTGTGCTGCTGCTGCTGGCCCGCTACAAGGCTTCTACCTTTGACGAGCTGTTTGACGGCGTGTACAGCATTCCCTGGGAAGAGCTGCTGCCTGCAGACGCCGCTTTCCCGGTTACCGGCTCTTCGCTGGACAGCCAGCTCACCAGCGTGCCCGCCTGCCAGAGCATCATCAAAAAGGCTGTGGTCAAGCGCCTGATGGCAAAGCATCACGTTTCGGTCCTGCCCGAGAGCGGTGCGGAGTACAAGGTGCGCTTTATGCTGCGCAAGAATGTGTGCGAGATCATGCTGGATACCACCGGCGAGGGCCTGCACAAGCGCGGTTACCGCCGCAACGCCATGGAAGCACCCATCCGTGAAACGCTGGCCGCCACCATTGCAGACCTGGGCCGTGTGCGCCGCGACAGCATTGTGGAGGATCCCTTCTGCGGCAGCGGCACCCTGCTGATCGAGGCCGCCCAGAAGGCCATGAACATTGCCCCGGGTCTCAAGCGCCGTTTTGCCGCTGAGCGCTACAGCTTTGTGCCGGCAGCCATCTGGGCCGAGCAGCGCCAGAAGGCTCTGGCCGAGGCCAAGCTGGATGTGGGCTTTGAAGCTTTTGGCTACGACATCGACCCCGCTGCCGTGGCGCTGGCCAATGCCAATGCCAAGCTGGCCGGTGTGGAAAAGCGCTGCCACTTTGAGGTAGCAGATGTGGCTGATTTTGCCGCAAAGCAGGAAGCCATTGTGCTTACCAACCCCCCGTACGGCGAGCGCATGAGCACCATTGAAGGTGCCGCCAAGCTGGCCCGTACCCTGGGCCGCCAGATGGAAGCACATCCCTGCGCCGGTGTGTACGCCATTACCGCCGATATGGACTTTGAAGCCCACTACGGCAAGCGTGCCAACAAGCGCCGCAAAATGTACAACGGCATGATTCCCTGCCAGCTGTACATGTATTACAATGCCCCCAAGTTTGAGCATACGGCCAAGCCCATGCCGAAGTCCGGCTTTGACGGCAAGCGCACTGCGCCGGGCCGCTTTGAAAAGAAATAAACGATTGTTTCAAGCCGCACCGGCTGCCCCGGTGCGGCTTTTGCATTGCCTCCTGCAAATTACCGGGAAAACTCAAGACTGGAAAGAATGACTTCCTCTGCGGAAAAACATGCGCTGCACGTGATTTTTGAAGAAAAAACTGCACGTATCCGGCAAAGAGGTGAGACAAATTCATCGACAATTTGCATTCTATGGTTGCAGGCGCAGGCAAAATGGATTATACTAACCTTATTATCGCAGAAAAGGTGGAATGATCCTATGAAGGGGCGGCTGCGTCCTTATCTTCCTGAGCTGACCATCCGGGACTACAATACCTATATGCGCTATCTGCGCGGCGTCCGGCGGCAGATGTACCAGGAGTACGGCTTGTATTCCTGCCATCTGCTGCGGTACAATGGTGTGCTGTTTGCCATTTTGTCCGACAGCCTGGCCGGGCGCACCCCCACCTGCCAGCGCAGACGGATGCCCGGCACCCTGTGCTGGCGCTCCCTGATGTGCCAGACCCAGGGCATCCGGCTGGCAGCCCAGGTGGAAGTGCTGCTGGGCTGGCACAACCTGCAGGACCGCAAATACAGTGAGCTGCGCCCTGTCAAGCGCCTGCGCCGTGCCCTGGACCGGCTGCTGCTGCGCCGCGCCTATGAAAAGGCGGTCAAGGAGAACCCGGCCCTGGAGCGGTTGTTTTTGCAGGAGCGGGAGCAGGCGGTGGTGCAGATGAACCTAAGCGCCAAGAACTACGCCCTGGCGGCAGAGCCAATGAGCAACATTTACGGGGCGCTGTACTCCACCCTGGCTACCGAGGACGCCAGCCAGCGCAAGAGTATGCGCTACATCGGCAGCAGCATTGGCCACATTTTTTACCTGATGGACAAGGCCGAGCGTTTTGAAGCCGACCATCGTGCCGGACGCTACAATGTGTTCATTGTCAATGAGCTGACGGGGCAGGCGGCAGCGGTGGAAAATGCCCGGCGGCAGGCGCTGGCAGCCGCCAACGATCTGATGCGGGTGTACAGTATGCTGGACATTAAAATGAACCGCAGCCTGCTGGACAATATCATGCTGCTGGGGCTGCACCACGCGGTGGACCCGCTGGAAGCAGTGTCCGAGCAGGAAGTATGGGAGATTCCATGAAACAACAACACCGCAAAAGCTGGGCCATGGCCTACTGCGGCATGGCAGCTGCCCTGTGCGTGGCCCTGATGCTGCTGGGGGCGGTGATCCCCATTGCCATGTTCATTGCGCCGGCCGTGGCCGGGTTTCTCATTGCCACCGTTTGTGTGGAGTGCGGCCGCACACTGGCCTGGACGGCATATACCGCTGTGAGCCTGCTGGGGGTGCTGTTTGTGCCGGACAAGGAAGTGGCGCTGATCTTTGTGTTCCTGCTGGGGTATTACCCGCTGGTAAAGCCGCACTTCGACCGCATCCGCCCGGCATTTCTGCGGGCGGTGAGCAAGCTGGTGCTGTGCAACGGCGCGGTGCTGGCCATGTACGGGCTTTTGCTGGTGCTGGTACCGGCGGGCAGTGTGGCACAGGAACTGCGCACCACGGCGCTGGCAGCGGCCGCAGCAACCCTTGCCATGGGCAACGCGGCCTTTTTGCTGTATGACCGCGCCCTGCAAAACATGCTGACAATGTACTGCCTGGTGTGGCGGCCAAAACTTCATAAAACCTTGGGCTGGCGTTGAGCCAGCCTTTGTGCTATAATAGCCATCTGGAAAGGTGGAATGGATTACAACACAGCTAACGCAAAGCGCCGGGCCACGCGGGTGACAGCCGTGAGGGTGACGAGGAGAGGAATCATCGAAGATTTCGGCGGGTGTTTCTCCGGCTGAAGGGCTAAACCAGCCGCAGAGAGGGGCAAAAAACGGCAGCAATACCGCAACAGATCCCCTCAAAGAAAGCCATACAAGAACATAAACTGTAGAGAAGCTGACTGTACTTCCCGCGTTTTCTGCGCGGAGCAGCCGGCATGGAGGTGTTTTGTATGTGTGGCATTGTTGGTTACGCAGGCAGGCGCAGCGCGCAGGACGTGCTGCTGAACGGATTGGAGAAACTGGAGTACCGCGGGTACGACTCGGCGGGTGTGGCGCTGGCGCTGGACGGCGGCATCCGCGTGGTAAAAAGCAAGGGCCGCCTGGCAGCTCTGCGGCAAAAGCTGGCGGAGCAGGCCCTGCCCGTCAGCTGCTGCGGCATCGGGCACACCCGCTGGGCAACCCACGGGGAACCCAGCGATGTGAACAGCCACCCGCACTCGACCCCGCGGGTAAGCATCGTGCACAACGGCATCATTGAAAATTACGGCATCCTCAAGGAGCGGCTGGCTGCCCGGGGTTACACGTTTGAGAGCGAGACCGACACCGAGGTGCTGGTAAAGCTGATCGACAGCTGCTATACCGGCCAGCCGCTGGCGGCGCTGCAGCAGGCGCTGGCCAAGGTGCGCGGCAGCTATGCGCTGGCTGTGCTGTTCCGGGACTACCCGGACACCGTGTTTGCCGTCAAGCGCGAAAGCCCGCTGATCGTGGGCTGGGGCGAGGGTGAAAACTTTGTGGCATCGGATATTCCTGCCCTGCTGCAGTACACCCGCCGCTACAGCGTGCTGGAAGAGGGCGACCTGGCTGTGTGCACCGCCCAGGGCATCCGTTTTTACAACGAATTTGGCGAGGAAGTGCAGCGCCCGCAGCTGACCGCCGACTGGGATATGGAAGCCGCCGAGAAGGGCGGTTACCCGCACTTCATGCTCAAGGAGATCAACGAGCAGCCCGCCGCCATCACGGCTACCGTCAGCCCCCGGGTGGAGGACGGAATGCCGGTGCTGCGCATTCCGGAGCTGACAGACGAGGTGCTGCGGGGCATTGGCACCGTGCACCTGGTGGGCTGCGGCACAGCCATGCACGCCGGCATGGTGGGCAAGGCGGCCATTGAAGCGCTGGCACGGGTACCTGCCGAGGTGGACATTGCCAGTGAGTTCCGCTACCGGGACCCGATCCTAAACCCGAATGACCTGGTGATCATCATCAGTCAGTCCGGCGAGACCAGCGACACGCTGGCCGCCCTCAAGCTGGCCAAGAGCCGGGGCGTGCCTGTGCTGGCCATCGTGAATGTGGTGGGCAGCTCCATTGCCCGGGCTGCCGATTACGTGATGTACACCTACGCCGGGCCGGAGATCGCGGTGGCCTCCACCAAGGCCTATATGGTGCAGCTGTGCGTGCTGTACCTGTTTGCCCTGCGGCTGGCCTATGCCCGGGGCACCCTGAGCGAGGTGGAGACCCGCCGCTATACGGCTCAGCTGCTGCGCGCGCCGGAGGTCATCAAGCCGCGCCTGGCGGACTGCGAGCAGATCAAGTATCTGGCCAGCCGCTATGTGAACACCCAGAGCTGCTTTTTCATCGGGCGTGGATTTGACTATGCCCTTTCGCTGGAAGGCAGCCTGAAGCTGAAAGAGATCAGCTACGTGCATTCGGACGCCTATGCGGCAGGGGAGCTGAAGCATGGCACCATCAGCCTGATTACGGACGGTGTGCCGGTGATCGCACTGGCTACCCAGAAGCAGGTGTACGAAAAGACCCTTTCCAACGCCAAGGAGACCCGCAGCCGGGGTGCCCGTGTGCTGTTGTTTACCACAAGGGATGCCGTGGTGCCGGAGGGGGTAGCAGACGCTGTGGTGCGCCTGGATGCCTACGAGGACCTTCTGATGCCGCTGCAGCTCATTGTTCCCCTGCAGCTGTTTGCCTACTATATGGCTGTTCTGCGGGGCTGTGACGTGGATAAGCCGCGCAACCTGGCCAAGAGCGTGACCGTGGAATAAAAGCACCAAAAGAAAAAGCAGATGCATCATGCGATGCATCTGCTTTTTTGTTCATTGGAATTTACCAGAACCAGTACCGCTTTTTGATCACGATGTAGGCAATGGCAATGATCACCACAACCACACCGCCTGCAATGAAGAAGGTCCAGTTGATGTTGCTGAACCGCAGGTTCTGATTGGTCAGCAGGTAGCGGCCCGCCGTGTCGGCGGTGATGGAGCCGTCCTTGTAGCTGTTCAAATACTGCCACTTGTTGGTGGTGGTATTGTAGAGGTACAGGCGGGAGTAGGTGCTCACGTCCAGATCGATCTGCACCGTGCAGGGAAGGGTTAGCCCCTCGTCCAGCACAAACTCTATGCCGTCATCGGTGTTTTCCAGCACCAGGGCGGTGTTCAGCTCGCCGGTGGTGTTCTTGATGGACTTGCCGGAGATCTGCATGGTGTAGCCATCGCCCACCACGTACAGGGTTTTGCCGGTGGTGCGCAGTGCGTTGAGGATGTCGCCGTTCACAACCGGCACCTCAGACTGTGCAAACACGATCTCATCGTCTGTGCTGTCCTGGATGGCCTGCACCACGGGGTCCAGCGTAATGGTGTTATCGCTGCCGTTGTTGGCATTGTCGCCGCCGTTTTCGTCCGTGGAAGAGGAAGCCGACCGGTTCACAATGACCGTGACCAGGGTGGAAGCCTTGCCGTTGGAAACCGTAATGGCAGTGGCACCGGTGCCCACGGCAGTGATCACGCCGGTGGGGCTGACGGTGGCAACACCGCTGTTGCCGGACTTGTAAGTAAAGCTCTGGGACGCGCTGGAAGGCGTGGCCTTGGCGGTGAGGGTAAAGGTGGAGCCGGGCTTGAGCACCACATACGAAGAATTGGTGGTGATCACCTGGCCGCTGTTGCTGGAAGAGGTGGTGCTGGTGGAGCTGCCGGTCTCGCTGGCGGGCAGCGCCAGAACCGTGACGGTGGTGGTGGCCGTTACTGAGCCGCAGGTAGCGGTGATGGTAGCGGTGCCGGGGGATACGCCGGTCACACGGCCAAAGTTGTTGACGGTGGCCACCTTCTCATTGGAAGAAGTCAGGGTGACGGTGGCGTAGTTGGAAGCCGAACTGGGCCGCACCTGCAGAGAAGCCGACACCGAGTTGCCCACGTAGAAGGTGTTGGAAGAAAGCGAAAGGTCCATTTCGGTCACGATCATGGAGGAATCCATGGAGACCACAATGGTGTAAGCGCAGATCTGATTGCCGGCCGCCGCAGTAATGGTGGCGGTGCCTACGCCCACGGCCTGCACAAGGCCGGTGTTGCTCACGGTAAGCACGCTGCTGTCGTCTGTAATGTAGATCACAGAGTCGGTGGTGTTGCGGGGGCGTACCACCGGCGAGAGCTGCTGCGTGGCACCCAGCAGCATGTTGGAAGAATAGCTGCCGGCTTCAATACTTTCCGCCGGTACATCCGTGTTCCAGGGCAGCGAAAGGGCGGTGCCGGTCAGCGGACCGGCGGCAAATGCAGGCACAGCCGTGCCGCACGCCAGCAGGCAGAGAAAAACGGCACAAAAGGCCAGTTTCTTTGCGGTTGATTTCATGTTTATTGTACCTCTTTGGGTGTTGTGTCGGGCGGGGCGGATGCACAGCGGCCGGAAGCTGCTGCCGTTTAACGGAACAGCACACCCAGTGCTTCCATGGCGTACTCGAAGTAGGTGACCTGGTCGTATTCCACGCGGGCGGTCACGCTCATGCCGTTGGCAAGGTCTACCTTATCGCCGCTGCGGCTCACCACATAGGTGGAGTCAGGCTTGATGGTCATTTTGTAATACGAGCCGCTGGAGCTTGCGGTCACATCGCTGTCAATGGAGGTCACGGTGCCGGTCAGGGTGCCGTAGGAATACTCCGAAAGGCCGGTAATGGCAATCTTGCACGGGTCGCCCACGTGCAGCAGCGGGCGGTCGCTCACGCTGACCATGGCCACAATTTCCAGGTTATCGTTTTCGCTGGCCACGGTAGCCAGGGCAGAGCCTGCGCTCAGCACCATGCCCTCTTTGTAGGGGGAGTCCATGTGGATCACGCCGGAGGTGGGAGCGTAGATGTAGTAATCGCTGGCACCGGCATTCAGGGAATCGATCTGGGCCTGAATGTTGTCCACATTGCTCTGGGCACTGGTAATGCTCTGGGAGATGGACTGCATGGTAGAGTAGTACAGCGCTTCGATCTCGCTCTGGCTCTGCTCCATCAGGGTCTTGATCTGGGTGTCGGAGTAACCGGCCGCCTGATAAGCCGAGGCGTCAAAGGTCTTTTGAGCCACCTGGCTCTTGTAGGTCTCGTACTGGTAGTAGTAGGGCTGGTCCTCGGCGCTGGTCTCGCTGAAGTAGTTGGTGTCGTCCTGGATGCACTTCAGCAGCTTGTTGTACTGGTCCAGCTGGGTCTTGTAGATCTGCAGCTGGCTTTCCAGGTTGTCCTGCTGCATGTCCAGGTCGGTGCTCTTGATGTGGGCGATCAGGTCGCCCTCGTTCACATAGCTGCCTTCCGAGATGTACAGCTCGGTAATGGAGCCGGAGTAGCTGGACATGATGTAGGTCTTGTTGCTGGCCTGCACCGTGCCGGTGTTCTGGCTTACATAAATGCGGTTGGTATGGGTGCTCCACACCACCAAAAAGATCATGAACAGGCCGGTAAGGATCACCAAAGCATAGCCGTAGGGCGGCAGCTTCTTCTCCATCATGATCCGGCGGTCCTGCAGATCCGAAAGGTTCTGGATGGTCGTTGTCATATTACTTGGTCTCCATAAACACGTCAACCACAGCCTGGTCATCGTCCTGGTTGACGTAGATGGTATAGGTATCGCCGGTGAGGTCCAGCTCGTTTTCAAATGCCATGATCTGCAGCTTGGCGGTGGCCAGCTGGCTCTGACTCATGGGGCCGGTGTAATGGGCATACAGGCAGTTCTTTACGCGCAGAATGGCGTCCATGTGGTAGCCCGGCTCCATTTTGGGGATCATCTGGGTGGCCTGCTGCATCATGTACAGCTCCGGCGTATGGTCCGGGCCGGTGCCCATCTTCACAGCTTCCACCAGCGGGCCGATGGGCTGGGCGTTGTTGCTCTTGATAAAATTCTGCAGCTGGGTCAGGATCACCATCATGTTGCCCAGTTCTTCGGGCATCACGCGGCGGGAGACCACATTGGTGAGCTTGAGGGTTTTGTTTTCAGCAACTTTGATTTCGTTCATGGCAATTTACCTCTCGTTCTGTAAAATAGGGGTTCCTCCGCAGAGGATGTAATAGGCAATCGCGGGTGCAGAAGAAAAGGGGAGGGGGCAGCACAGCTTCTCCGCCTGCGATCACCTATTACGAATCAACGCAACAGGTGTTCAAAATAAAATGTGCCCGGAGGCAAAACGCCTCCGGGCACACCATAACGAGGCATTGTCATCCGCTCCTGTTTCTTCAAACAGGCTCAGATAAGCACACTGCATCAAGCCGTCAATGCTTAGAACTTGGAGCCCTCAGCACTGTTCTTGACGTTAGCGGTAGCCAGGTTGTAGATAGCAGCAGCGTTGCCAGCAGCGTTCAGAGCAACGTTCAGAGCGCCCACTGCGTAGCTGCCGATGGCACCGATGGGGCCGCCGAAGAGGGGATCAACGCCAACATTATTGTTCCAGATGCGGCTAACGTTGGTGAAGTAGCGAGAAACAATGCCGTTCCGCGGGCTGTAAGTACCGGAGAAGATCACGCCCAGAGTGTTCAGGACATACTTGTCCATGTAGTGGTTGCCAATCAGGGTAACCATGTTGGTGTTGAACTTCTTCCAGTTCTCGGTGGTCAGGGCCGGAGCCAGGATGTCGGCAATGCCGCCGCCGATGACATAGGTCATTTCGTTCTCTGCGATAGCAGAGTAGTTTGCAGGCATCATCATATTGAATTACTCCCTTCAAATGATTGAAAAACGTTTTTTTTCGGCCTTTTTCCGGCTGCGCAACCATCCAAAAGCCATTTATGTAACCGGGTGCGCACCCGGCTGCAACAAATCAGTAAGTGATGGCCTCGCCATCGTCCTCTTCTTCCACAACGGCAGCAGCCACGGGCTGGGGCACTGCTTCCGGCTTGCGGCGGAAGATGCCCTGCTGCATGTTCCACAGCTCGGCATACTTGCCATCCTTGGCCATCAGTTCGTCATGGGTGCCGCGCTCCACGATCTTGCCATGGTCCATGACCAGGATCAGGTCGCAGTCACGCACGGTGGAAAGGCGGTGGGCCACGATCAACATGGACCGGTCGGCCAGCTGACGGTAGATCATGTTGAAGATCAGGTTCTCAGTGGCAAAGTCCAGGTTGCTGGTGGACTCATCCAGGATGTACAGGTTGGAGTCCTTCAGGAACGCACGGGCCAGGGCAATGCGCTGCTTTTCACCGCCGGACAGGCCGTTGCCGGCTTCTTCCAGGTAGGTGTTGTACTGCAGCGGCAGGTGCCGGATGAACTCGTGGGCGTCTGCCTTCTTGGCAGCTTCCTTGACCTCATCCAGGGTGGCATCCATGCGGGAAATGCGGATGTTGTCGTAGATCGTCTTGCTGAACAGCTCGATGTTCTGCGGCACGTAGGAAATGGCGCGGCGCACCGAGTCGTTCGTGTACTCGGCCATGTTCACGCCGTTGATGTCAATTTCGCCTTCTTCCGGCTCATAATATTTGAGCAGGAGCTTGGTGATGGTGGACTTGCCGCTGCCGCTGCTGCCCACCAGTGCCACCTTTTTGCCGGCAGGAATGGTAAAGCTGACATGGTCCAGTGCCGGGGCACGGTTGCCATAGCGGAAGGTAATGTCCTTGAACTCGATGTCGCCTTCCACCTTCTCCAGCTTGGTCTGCTCCACCCCTTCGGCGGTCTCGTACTCCGAAGGGTAGTCCATGATCTCGGTCAGACGCTTCATGGAGATGCTGGCTTCCTGGATCTGCATCTGCAGACCGATCAGGTTGCTCAGCGGGGAAGTGAAGTAGCTGGACAAGGTGCTGAACGCCATAAAACCGCCCAGCGTCATCTCGCCGTTCAGCACCTGGGTGATGCCCACATAGGTGGTCAGCATACTGAAACCGGTGGAGATAAAGGAGGAAATCAGACCTTGGGTCGTGCTGATCTTGCTGGACCGCAGGCTGATCTTCAGGCTCTTGATGTACTCGCGCTCGAGGTTATCCAGCTCGGTCTCCTCGTTGGCGTTGCACTTGACCGTTTCAATGCCGCGCAGGCTCTCGATCATCTGGCTGTTGAGGGCTGCGGACTGCACCATGGTCTCTTCGTTGATCTTCTTGTAGGGCTGCTTGTAGATCAGCACCAGCAGGATGCTGACCAGCGCCATGAACAGCGAAATGGAGAACAGCATGGCATTCATGCGGAACAGGATAATGCCCGTGATAACGGCCATGGAAATATCCATCACAAGGCTCAGCGCAATGCTGGTAAAGATGGATTTGATGGTGTTGGCATCCGAATAACGGGTGGTGATATCACCGGTTTTGCGGGTGGCAAAGAACTTCATGGGCAGTTTAAAGATGTGCCCGAAGTAGCCCAGCATCAGCGGGATATCGATCTTGATGGACAGATGGATCAGCACCCATTGGCGCACAAAGCCGATCAGGGTGCTGGTGATGCTGACCACCGAGAACACAAGAATCAATGTGACCAGCAGGCTCTCCAACCCGTAGGGGAGCACCTCGTCCATCAAAATCTTGTTGAACATAGAGGATGCAATGCCCAGAATGGTGGTGATCACCGAGCTGAGGATCGCATAGAAGAAAAGCTTTTTCTGGGGCAGCAGCAGGTCGATGTAGCGCTTCATCATGCTGCCCTGTTTCACCTTGCCGCCCTTGAACTCCGAGGTGGGGTTCAGCAGCAGCAGCACACCGGTAAAGTTCTTGTAGAACTCGTCCAGGCTGATCTTTTTCAGCTCGGTGCCGGGGTCGCCGATCACAACGTAATCTTTGCACTTGTGCTTTTTGGTTTCGTCCTTGGCAAGCTCTGCTTCCTTGAGCATGTGCTTGCGGCGCTCGCCGTCATCAGCAATGGTGGTTTTTTTGAACACCACCACAAAGTGAGCCAGACCCTGATCCGTGATCACCTGCGCAATGCAGGGAAGTGAAAAATCACTCAGAAAGTTTTCGCGGTCCACACGCACCGCAGCGGTGGTAAAGCCCAGCTCGTTTGCGGCTTTTTGCAGACCAACAAGGTTTGTGCCTTTCAGGTCGGTTCCCATCATATCCCGCAGGCGGGTGATGGTGATTTCCTTTTTGTAATGGAGGCACACCATTGCGAGGCAGGCAGCCGCACAGTCGGTAGTGTCATGCTGCCGGACGTAGGTATAACGCATAGATGCTTCCTTTGAAAATATACAAGATTTATTCAAACAACACACGCGTCTGCTGCCCCGCAGGGCAGGCCGCGCTGTGAATTTGACAATGGAAAAAGGTGCAGCGCCTGCAAAAAGCAGCACGTAGACCGGTGCTTTGCCCCGTCCGGCGGAGAACCGGGGCAAAGCACCGGACTGCTGCCATCAAAAGAAGGGAGCGCCTACCCTTTGATCAGTGTGCCAAGCCAGGAAATTTGTATGCCAAACCTCCAAAGCTTATGAGCAGTATACCACAATGTGACAGCATCTTCAAGGGCTTCTTTTTTAAGAAATGGTGAAGTTTGAAAAATATGTGAAAAGTAATGGTGCAGAAACACAAAAGAAACCGATCGAAAACAGCTTTCACCGGACAAACTGCCCAAAATGAACAAAAAGAAAAGGCAATGCTCCAAAGAACATTGCCTTACTGGCGCCTCTTGCCTGACTCGAACAGGCGACACCCTGATTAACAGTCAGGTGCTCTAACCGACTGAGCTAAAGAGGCAAATCACATTTGTGACTGCGAGAAATATTATACCGCAGCTGTTTGCATTTTGCAAGGCTTTTTTGCAAAATCCTCCAACTTTTTGCAGCAAAAAAGCCCCGCAAAGCCGGTGTGGCTCTGCGGGGCAGGAATGTTGTACTATAATAAGATAGAACCGCTTACTTCAGCTTGCTCTTGGCCTTCATGCGCTGCTCGTGGTTCAGGATCTGCTTGCGGATGCGCAGGTTCTCCGGGGTGACCTCCAGCAGCTCATCCTGTGCCAGGAACTCCAGGCAGCCTTCCAGGCTCAGCTTGCTGATGGGGATCAGACGCAGGGCGTCATCGGAGCCGGATGCACGGGTGTTGGTCAGGTGCTTGGTCTTGCAGACGTTCACGTCCACATCCTCGCCGGAAGCGGTGTAGCCAATGACCATGCCTTCGTACACCTTTTCGCCAGCGCCCACCAGCAGGGTGCCGCGCTGCTGCGCGTTGAACAGGCCGTAGGTAACGGCCTCGCCGGTCTCAAAGCTGACCAGGGAGCCGGTGGAGCGGTTGGCGATCATGCCGGCCCAGACATCGTAACCATCAAAGATCTGGTTGATGACGCCTTCGCCGTGGGTGTCGGTCAGGAACTGGTTGCGGTAGCCGAACAGGCCGCGGCTGGGCATCCGGAACTCCAGGCGCACGCGGTCGGTGCCCAGGGACTCCATCTGCTGCAGAATGGCCTTGCGCTGGCCCAGGCCGGTCATGACAGCACCCTGATACTGGGTGGGAACATCGATCACAACGTGCTCCATAGGCTCGTAGGTCTTGCCATCGATCACCTTGGTCAGAACATGCGGGGGAGAAACCTGCAGCTCGTAACCTTCGCGGCGCATGGTCTCGATCAGGATGGACAGGTGCATCTCACCACGGCCCATCACGCGGAAGGAATCGGTGGTGGCGGAATCTTCCACCTTCAGGGCCACGTCCTTCAGCAGTTCCTTCTGCAGACGGTCGCGGATCTGGCGGCTGGTAACAAACTTGCCCTCACGGCCGGCCAGCGGGCTGTCGTTGACCGAGAAGGTCATTTCCACGGTGGGGTCGTTGATCTTCAGGAAGGGCAGCGGCTCCACATTGGAGGGGCTGCACAGGGTGTTGCCAATGGTCACATCCGGCAGGCCGGAGAAGGCCACGATGTCGCCGGCGGTGATGTTGTCGCAGGGCTGGCGGCCATTGGCCTGGAAGTCGTACAGCTTGGTCAGGCGGCCGCGCATCTTCAGGTCGGGGTTGTGCCAGTCGCACACGACCACTTCTTCGCCCACCTTGGCAATGCCATTCTGGATGCGGCCAATGCCGATGCGGCCCACAAAGTCGTTGTAGTCCACAGAGGACACCAGCATCTGGAAGGGAGCCTCGGGGTCGCCCTCAGGCGGCTTGATGGTGCTCAGCAGGGTGTCGAACAGGGGGATCAAGTCGGTGCCGGGCACATCCGGGTCCAGGCTTGCAGTGCCCTGACGGCCGCAGCAGAACAGCATGGGGCAGTCCAGCTGCTCATCGGTGGCACCCAGGTCCATCAGCAGGTACAGTACCTCGTCAATGACTTCCTTGATGCGGGCATCGGGACGGTCGATCTTGTTGATGGCAACCACCAGGCTCAGGTTCTGCTGCAGAGCCTTCTGCAGCACAAAGCGGGTCTGGGGCATGCAGCCCTCAGCAGCGTCCACCAGCAGCAGCACGCCGTTGACCATCTTCAGCACGCGCTCCACCTCGCCGCCAAAGTCGGCGTGGCCCGGAGTATCCACAATGTTGATCTTGACGCCTTTGTAGGTGCAGGAGCAGTTCTTGGCCAGAATGGTAATGCCGCGCTCACGCTCGATATCGCCGCTGTCCATCACGCGCTCTGCCACAACCTGGTTGTCGCGGAACGCACCGCTCTGACGCAGCATGGCGTCCACCAGGGTGGTTTTGCCGTGGTCAACGTGAGCGATAATGGCAACATTGCGCAAATCGTTACGAACCATAAAATTCAACCTCTCTATTATTAAAACTCATAAAATACGAACGAATGTCATACATCCCTAAGTTTATAACAGAACAGGGCGGTTTGTCAAGATTTATAAGAACTTTTTCACGGAAATCAATTTTTGCGATCGAACCCCGGGCAAAAGCCTTCACACCTTGGGGACAGATCTCCCCCGGCCGGGGACGCCTTTTGTTTGTGCTAAAAATCGTTGCAGTGCTTTTTGAAAGAAAAGAGCTGCCGCATCAGTTCATGCAGCAGCTCTTCAAACGCAGCGGGTCACTGTTTGCCCAGCTGCCAGAACGCCACAGCGCTGGCGGCGGCAACGTTCAGCGAATCGACTCCGTGGGACATGGGAATCTTCACGGTGTAATCGCAGGCGGCAATGGTGCTGCGGGCCAGGCCATCGCCCTCGGTACCCAGCACGATGGCAAGCTTTGGCTCGGCGGCCAGGGCGGCATCGTCAATGGAAACGGAGAGGTCGCTCAGGGCCATGGCGGCAGTCTTGAAGCCCAGAGCGTGCAGCTGCGCCATGCCGTTTTCCGGCCAGTCGGCAGGTACGGCACCGATCTGCGCCCAGGGCACCTGGAACACGGTGCCCATACTCACGCGCACCGCCCGGCGGCACAGCGGGTCGCAGCAAGAGGGGGTGATGAGCACGGCATCCATGTTCAGTGCGGCAGCGCTGCGGAAGATCGCGCCCACATTGGTGGAATCCACAATGCCTTCCAGCACAGCCACCCGGCGGGCGTTTTGGCATACCTGCTCCACGGTGCGGAGCGCAGGGCGGTGGAAGGCGCACAGCACACCGCGGGTCAGCTCGTAGCCGGTCAGGCGGGCCAGCATTTCGCGGTCGGCCGTGTATACGGGGGCATCGCCGCAGCGGCACAGAATTTCCTGGGCCGGGCCGGTGATCTGGCGGCGCTCCATGAGCAGGGACACCGGCTGGTATCCGGCGTCCAGCGCGCGGGCGATCACCTTGGGGCTTTCGGCAATGAAAAGGCCCTTTTCCGGTTCCAGCCGATTGCGCAGCTGTGCCTGGGTCAGCCGGGCGTAGACGTCCAGCTCCGGGGCGGAAAAATCGGTGATCTCAATGATGTTCGGCATGGAAAAAGGCTCCTTTTGCATTTTTCTTTATTGTAGCACAAGATGCACAGCAATGCAAAAAACGCTGTTTTACATGGCTGGAATATGAAAAAAGTATGCTGCATCGCATGTGGGTGCGTTATAATAGGAGCTGCAAAAAAGGAGTGGTGAAACCATGTACAAGCAAAAGCATCGCGGGCAGATGTCAGAGTCCCTTGCGATGGCTGTTTTTCTTTCGATCTCCGGCGGCCTGCAGGACGCCTACACCTATTTGTTCCGCGGAAAGGTTTTTGCCAATGCGCAGACCGGCAACATCGTGCTGCTGAGCGTAAACCTGATGGACGGCAACTGGGGCAGGGCGCTCCACTACCTGGTGCCGCTGTGTGCCTTTGCACTGGGCGTGTTTACAGCGGAAAAAATGCGGGAGCAGTTCCTGCAGCTGCAGCAGCTGCATTGGCGGCAGCTGGTGCTGCTGGAGGAAATGCTGCTGCTGCTGATCACAGGCTTTCTGCCGGAGCAGTACAACCTGCTGGCCAATGCGCTGGTCTCGTTCTCCTGCGCTATGCAGGTGCAGTCCTTCCGCAAGGTGAACGGTTACGCTTTTGCCAGCACCATGTGCATCGGCGATTTGCGCAGCGGCATTGAGGCACTGTGCCTGTGGCGGAAAACCCGGGACCCGCAGAGGAAAAAGAGCGCCGAGCGCTATTTTGGCATCATCGCGTTCTTTGCGGTGGGTGCCGGTGCCGGCAGCTGGGCCATTACGCGGTTTGGGGCAAGGGGCATCTGGATGTCCTGTCTGCTGCTGCTGGTCAGCTTTGCGCTGATGTTTATCCGGGAGGATCTGGAAGAAAACCCGCAGATCGAGCAGGAACTGAGCCGGATTCGGCAGGATGCTGCCGTAATCGACAAAGAACTGAAGGAAGAACTGCGGGAAGAACAGCGGGAACTGAAGGAGAGCATGGAGCCGCACAACAAAAAAGAGATCCGGTAAGCCGAAAAAAGACCGCTGTACGGGGCTTCCCGCACGGCGGTCTTTTGTTGTTAGGGGGATTATTCGGAGCGCAGTGCCTTGACCGGATCGCTCTTGGAAGCACTCCGGGCCGGGATCAGGCCGCCCAGAATGGTCAGCAGGGTGGCCAGTGCGATCAGCACCAGCGCAGCGGACAGGGGCAACTTGGCTACCACATTGGTGCCCTCCGAAACCTTCTGGATGATCATGTTGCCGGGAATGAGCAGAAGCAGGCTCAGGCCCACGCCCATGCAGCCGGAGCACAGGCCGATGATAAAGGTCTCGGCGTTGAACACTTCCGAGATGTTGCGCTTGGAAGCGCCGATGGCACGCAGAATGCCGATCTCCTTGCGGCGTTCCAGCACGCTGATATAGGTGATGACACCGATCATGATGGAGGACACCACCAGAGAGATGGACACAAAGGCCACCAGCATGTTGCTGATCATGTTGATGATCTTGGTCACCGAGGTCATCAGGGTGCCCACCACATCGGTGTAGCGCACCACCTTGTCGTCCTCGCCATTGGCTTCCTGTGCGGCATTGTAGGCATCCAGCTCGTCCACCACCAGGGCTTTGCTGTCAAAGTCCTTGGGGTAGATGGAAATGGTGCTGGGGTCGTCAAAGTCGGCATAACCCAGGGACTGCAGGTTGCTGTCGTAGGTGGAAGTGGAGGAGAGCATGGTGGACTTCATCAGCTCGGTCAGGTCCTCCTCGGTCATGTTGATCTGGATGGCGTTCCGGAAAGCATCTGCATTGATCTTCAGTGCATTTTCCATCTGGCTGCCCAGCTTGGAAAGGCTCTGCTGCATTCCGTTCTGCAGCTGTTGGCTGAGCTGGCTGCTCAGCTGCTGCATGGCGGTGCTCATGGCGCTGCCAAGCTGGCTCTGCAGTGCCTGGCTGATCTGTGCCGAGTACTGCTCCATCACCGTCTGCATGGCCTGCTGGATGGCACCGGACACCTGCTGTTCCAGGTTGGCCCCGGCCAGCAGCTCGCGCATGGAGTCGGCCAACAGCTGCTGGAACTGCTCGGTCTGCATATAGGATTCAAAGCTGATCTTGTCCAGATGCAGGATGCCGTTGCCAATGACGTAATCCTTGTAACCGGCCAGGATCTTCTGCAGCATGGTCTGCAGGGCCTCGGGCGGCAGCGAAAAATCAATGTTGGCAAACAGGCTGTCCAGGTCCAGATTCAGATCGCCCAGGTCCAGGCTGCTGAAGTCCAGCGTAAAGCTGTCTGGGTCCAGCAGGGTGGAAAGATCAAAGCTGCCGCTGCTCAGGTCAAAAGCGCTGTCCAGGTCCAGGTTCAGTGCGCTGGAATCGAACTGGAAGGCATTCTTCAGCGCATCGGTGTCCACCGAGAACAGAGACGCCATATCAAAGGAGCTGCCGTTGTCGGCACCAAAGGCCTCGCCGGTGAACACATTGGTCTGCGGGTCGGCCAGCTGCTGCTGCACAATGGTGCTGGCTTTGGCCTGCTCGATCACGTGTTCGGTCAGGGCCTTGGTGTAGCCGATGCCGGAGGACAGCATGGCAGCGGAAGAATTTTCTTTGGGCTGCACAATGCCCACCACGGTCAGGTCGGTGCCGTTGGCCACAACGTCCTTCATATAGTCCGTGCCATCGGATTTGTCGCGCCAGAGCTTGTAGGTCTCATCGTACACATAGCGGTCGGCGCTGTCAATGAGCTTGAAGGTTTTGCCCAGGAAATCGCTGTAAGAGTAGGTCTTGAAGTTCTCCGGCACGGTAACGTTCTGATTCTGGGCAAACTGCTGGATCATTTTGTCCAGCTCTGCATTGTCCCGCAGGCCCATGGCATACAGGGTGTAGTCGGTCACGCTGCCGGAAGCGTCTAGCACCAGAACGCACTCATTGTAAGCTTCCGGCCAGTGCCCGGCTTTGACCTCGTACTGGGAATCGTACAGGTCGCTGGTGGCGGGCAGCTCAGAGAACACGCTGGTGTTCATCATGGAGGACATGATGGAATTGGAGGAGGAATCCGAGCTGATGCCCAGCGAAGAGAGGGAAGAATCCGGGTTTACCTGCCGGATGCTGCCATCGGCATCCTGGCGGTAGATCTGGGGTGCTACATTATAGGAATACTCAATGGCGGTGGTGTTGTCCCGGATGGCGGAAGAATCGCTTTCCAGGAACTGCTTCAGCGATTTCAGGTCATTGGAGGTAATGCCGGACACCATCTGGGAAATGAGCTGCCGCACCGGCACCATGCCCTCTGCGGTGGTTTCCGGCTTGGCAGAGGATGCCCCGGAGGACAGCATAGAGGTAAAGTCCATGCCGCTGCTCAGGATCTGCAGCGGATACTCCGACAGGGTGGAGCGCTCCATATCGTCAATGTAGTCGTTGACGCCGGTGGACAGTGAGATGATGAGCGCAATGCCGATGATGCCAATGGAACCGGCAAAGGCCGTGAGCAGGGTGCGGGCCTTTTTGGTGCGTAGGTTGTTGAAGCTGAGCGAAAGGGACGTGAGCCACGACATGGACGACCGGCCCATGTTTTTGTGCACAGGCGGCGTTAAAGCGTCCGCTTCCGGCTGGTAGGGCATGGTGTCGGAGCGGATTACGCCGTCCTTCAGGTTCACGATGCGGGTGGCATAGCGCTGGGCCAGCTCCGGGTTGTGGGTAACCATGACCACCAGGCGGTCCCTGGCTACCTCCTTGAGCAGCTCCATCACCTGGATGCTGGTCTCGCTGTCCAGAGCACCGGTCGGCTCATCGGCCAGCAGAATGTCGGGGTTGTTCACCAGCGCGCGGGCAATGGCCACACGCTGCATCTGGCCGCCGGACATCTCGCTGGGGTGCTTGCGCAGCTGGTTGCCCAGGCCTACCTTTTCCAGTGCTTCGGCGGCGCGGCGCTTGCGCTCAGCCCCCGAAATGCCGGAAATGGTCAGCGCCAGTTCCACATTGGCCAGCACCGTCTGGTGCGGGATCAGGTTGTAGCTCTGGAACACAAAGCCCACGGTGTGGTTGCGGTAAGAGTCCCAGTCGCGGTCGGTGTATTTTTTGGTGGAGATGCCGTTGATGATCAGGTCGCCGCTGTCGTAGCGGTCCAGGCCGCCGATGATGTTCAGCAGCGTGGTCTTGCCGGAGCCGCTGGGGCCAAGAATGGCAACAAATTCGTTGTCGCGCAGGTTCAGGCTCACATCGTTCAGCGCGGTCTGTACGAGGTCGCCGGTTTTGTATTGCTTGCGGATCTGTTTGAGTTGAAGCATAAGGGTGCCTTTCCGAATGCAGGGCTCCTGTGGGCCCGGGTGGAGTGTGCGGGTTCAAGGTTAAGATGGGCAGGCAGGCGGGAAACATGCAGAACTGCCCGTGAAACGATCTGATTTTAGCAGAACAATATGAATAAAGTATGTATTCCTGCAAAGAAAATACCCCCAAAAACAGCGTGGAATCGTGGTTCGCCCGGCGGGAGAATACAAAAAATACCGCAGAAAGCGCAGAAGGTGTTGAATTTGAGGCGGTTCCATGCTATCTTTAAAAAGGCAGGCGGTACATTTGCCGGATGCGCGGCGCATAGCTCGATGCGTCACGCACATGACGCAGGCAAATGCATGAGTTGAATGCGCAAATGCTGAAATGTGTCGTGAAAAATGCTTGCTCAACGCAAAACGGCAAAAAGCTGCGGCCTGACACATTTAGACACTTTTTAAGGATTGAAGCATACCTTCTTGCTCCATACAATAAAAAAAGGGAAAAACAAGAAAAAGCAGCGCGAAAGGGCGCAACCTTTGTAGCAAGGAGGAACTATTATGGAACGTACATTTTCGCCGATGGTCCGGCAGTTTTCTGCCATTGAAGGCCTGCAAAAAGCGTATACGCTGGTGTATTCTCTGGACCCGGACGGGGACAACGGATGCCGGCTGACCCTGTGCCGCACCGGAAGCCGCCAGCGGATGGACAGCCAGTACATTGCGGCAGCACCGGAATTTTGCTACCGTATTCTGCGGTATCTGTGCGAGAATGGCGTCCAGCCGGAAATCTGGCAGGATGTGGTTGCAGAACTGACCTCAGCCGAGCAGAGCAAGCAGAAAGGCGGCGCATTGCGTGGACAGTGAGCGGACAGCAAAACAGCTGCAGATCGCCCTTGCAAGCTACGACCGCAAAGAGCTCCGTGTGCAGAAGAACTACCTGCAGGAGCAGAACCAGACCCTTGCCTGCACCGGTTATCAGAACGGGCAGCAACTGCTGGAAGCCCTGCAGCAGGGCACCCGCTATGATGTGGTGATCCTGTGCAGCCAGATGGAAGATATGAGCAGCCTGGAGTTTGTAATGCAGCTGCGCAAGCTGGACAACAAGCCCCTGCTGATGCTGTTTGACGAAGGCAAGCGCCGCAGCAGCTACGCACTGCGCATGGAGCAGGACGACACCTGCTGCTGGGTGGAGCGTCTGGATCTTAAAACCCTGCTGCGGGAGCTTTACCGGATGCCGGGCCAGCAGGGCCGCCAGATGGAGCTGCAATGCCAGAAGCTGTATGCGGGCTGGGGCATGGCACAGCCGGATGTGAACGGCAGCTACCTGACCTGCGCGGTAAGCGTGGTGCTGGGTACCTCGCAGAAAATGGCCATCCGCAAAGAGATCCTGCAGGCAGTCGGGGAGCAGTACAACGTTTCGGTTTCGGCGGTGGACAGCGGCATCCGGCGGATGATCGACCAGCTGGAGGCAAAGCCCTCGGACGCCTGGCTCGAATTTAAAGTGGAAAGCGGCTTTTCGGACGAAAAGCTTACAACAGGCAAATTGATCTATGCCGTCAAGAATCATCTGCTGCGGCAGAAAGCAGAAGGGTGAGCAACGGTCGGGAGGCACAGAGTATGGAGCGAACACAGCACATGGAGCCGGAAAAATTGACGATCCAGTCCATCCCGCAAAAGGAAGTGGAAGATGCATGCTTTCATGCTCTGGGCCTGATCGGGCGCAACTGTGAATATCTGGATCAGCACCTGGCCCGGGTGGGCGCAGACAAGCAGTCCCAGCAGGCGGTTACGGATATCAGTGCCGCCACCGCACGGCTGGAGCGCACGCTGGGAGAGGTCATGGCTGCGCTGGACTACCTGCGCACGGACGAAACGCCGCCGCTGCACCCGCTGGACCTGTGCGAACTACTGCAGCAGGTGGCTGCGCAGGCCGATATGGTGCGTGCGCAGCTGGGTGTGGAACTGACGCTGGACTATGGCGGCTGGACAGCCTGCCGGGTGCAGGCAGACCGCGAGGACGCCGAGCTGCTGTGCCTGCACCTGCTGTCCAATGCACTGCGCGCCTGCAGCGCGGGCGGCCGGGTGCAGATCCTGCTGCGCCGCAGCGAAGCGTTCTGGCAGCTGACCGTGCTGGACAACGGCTGCGGCCTGCCGGACAGCGAGGACGGTGCCTGGCTGGAAAACCGCCGCTGCTTTTTGGGCGGGGCACAGCTTGGCCTGCTGCTCTGCCGCGAGTGCTGCCGCCGCATGGGCTGGGGCCTGCGGGTGGAACGCGCCCCCGAAAAAGGCACCCAGGCTGTGGTCACCATTCCGCTGTGCAGTGATCATACTCCTGCCGAGCCTTCGGTGGAGCTGCACGCAGGGGCCGACCTGGCCCGGGCACAGCGGCAGTACCAGCTGCGGGCCATGCTGGTGCGGGAGCTGCGCACCATGCCGGAGCGCGGCGACCCGGACGAATAAAAAACAGATTCAGAGGCAAAAGCTGCCGTGCCGGAAGGTGCGGCAGCTTTTTTGCCCCTGCAGGCAAAGAAACTTTGCCCAAAATGGCAAGGAAGCGGCAAATTGTTTGTCAAGTTCACAAAATGTTTAACTTTTTGCTCCGAAATTACTATTTTTTTCGTGTAAAATAAAGGACATGGATTGCATGTGTGTGCAATTTGATTTATAATGCCCTTGTATGCGAACCACAGAGATGATTCGTTACCAAACTAATTTCCGGGCGGGGAGCACCCCCGGCCCGGCACTGCCGGGCAATGCCGGTTTTATTTGTCCTTAGGAGGAAAAACAAGTGAGAGTAGGTCTTGACATCGGCAGCACCACCATCAAGTGCGTGGTGCTGGATGAGCATGATACGCTGCTGTATTCTACATACGAACGACACTATAGTCATATTCTGGAAAAGGCGCAGGAACTGCTGCGCCGCATTGATGCCGAGCAGCTGCGTGGTCAGAAGGCTCTGCTGAGCATTTCCGGCTCGGCAGGCATGGGCCTGGCTGACAGCTGCGGCGTACCCTTTGTGCAGGAAGTGTTCTCCACCCGCGTGGCGGTCAAGCGCTTTGTGCCCGCCACCGACTGCGTCATTGAGCTGGGCGGAGAGGATGCCAAGATCCTGTTCCTGACCAACGGCACCGAAGTGCGCATGAACGGCAGCTGTGCCGGCGGCACCGGTGCATTCATTGATCAGATGGCTACCCTGCTGAAAATGGGAGCCGATGAAATGAATGCTGCCGCCGAAAAGGCCCAGCGCACCTATACCATTGCATCCCGCTGCGGCGTGTTTGCCAAGAGTGACGTGCAGCCCCTGATCAACCAGGGTGCCCGCACCGAGGATATTGCTGCCAGCATTTATAAGGCCGTGGTCAACCAGACCATTGCAGGCCTGGCCCAGGGCCGCCCCATCAAGGGCAACATCCTGTATCTGGGCGGGCCGCTCACCTTCAGCACCGTGCTGCGCAAGAGCTTTGACGAGGCGCTGGGCGTGACCGGCACCTGCCCGGAAAACAGCCTGCTGTATGTGGCTCTGGGTGCGGCCCTGTATGCGGACAAATCCTTTGTGCTCACCGATGTGGCCGATGCACTGGACAAGTATGCCGCCACGGCCACCTATGCCAGCGAGCCGCCGCTGTTTGCCAACAAGCAGGAGTACGAGGAATTCCACGCCCGGCACATGTCCCACAGTGTGCCGCATGTGCCGTTCAGTGCCCACTGCGGCCCGGTGCACATC
>CAKTGS010000012.1 GCA_934561485.1 uncultured Faecalibacterium sp. | reverse complement strand
TCAACGGCTTCCTTGCTCTGTGCGGTGATCTTGGCCCAGTCGCCGGCCTTGATGACATCGCTCTTGCACATCCAGGTGCCGCCGACAGCGAAGATCTGGTCGTAGCTCAGGTAGTCGTTGACGTTCTTGGCGTTGACGCCGCCGGTGCACATCCAGCGAGCGCTCTTCAGAGCAGCGCCGATGTTCTTCAGCATGCCCACGCCGCCGTTTGCCTCAGCGGGGAAGAACTTCAGGGCCTCGCAGCCCAGGTTCATAGCCTGCTGCATCTCGCCTGCGGAGCAGGTGCCGGGCATCATGATGCCGCCCTTGCTGATGACGTGCTTGCAGACTTCGGGGTCGAAGCCGGGAGCCACGATGAAGGAAGCACCGGCAGCCATAGCGCGGTCAGCCTGCTCGCAGGTCAGCACAGTGCCGGCACCCAGCAGCATTTCGGGCATCTCTTCGTGGATCTTGCGGATGCACTCCTCAGCACATGCGGTGCGGAAGGTGACCTCTGCGGCAGGCAGACCGCCGTCTGCCAGAGCCTTGCACAGGGGCAGGGCCTCGTCCACGCTGTTGAAGGCGATAACAGGGATAATGCCGATCTGATAGACCTTTTCTACGATGGGATTCATAACGCATTTCTCCTTTTAAATGAAACTCTCTTGTGCGCATGGGCTGCCGTTTGGGCATACTATACCTACTGTGCGCTTGTAATACTAGTATAAACGAACCGCCCGGCTTTGGTAATGCTCAACAAGCACAATGTTTTGCATAAGAGCTTGTATACATTGCACAAAAATGACGAAGGATGCCCAAATTCCGGACAAAAGTTCGTTTGTTTACACGCAAAGTGCCTTAAAATCCGGTGCAGACGCCCAGTTTTTCCAGAATTTCGGCCACGCCATCGTGGTCACAATCGGCCTTGCTCACCAAGGCGGCCATGGCCTTGATCTCCGGTATTCCGTTGGCCATCACGGCGGCAATGCCGGCTTTTTGCAGCATGGCACGGTCGTTTTCGCTGTCGCCCACGGCCAGGGTGTTTTCGCGGGGGATGCCCAGGCGGCCGGCCAGGGACAGCAGAGCGCTGCCCTTATCCACCCCGGCGGCAGTCACTTCAATGTTTTCCGGCGAACCCTGCACGACCTCCACCCCGGCAATGGCCTGAAAGCGGGGCAGTTCGGCCTGGGCCATTTCCACACTGCCCAGAAAGACGCAGGTCTTTTCCACTTCGTGGGCGTGGCGGCTCATCCATTCGGGGAAATCGCGCACCATCGTAAAGCGGCCATCGTTGGGCTGGCGGGCTTCGGTGCTGCCAAAGCGGCGCGCAAAGCGCAGGGCGGCATATTCCATGCTGGCAGCATCGGTGTAGGCGCGGCCATCCGCAAAAATGCGCAGGTCAGCGCGGCAGTCCAGGCACAGGGCTGCCACTTCGCGGGCTGTTTCCGGCGGCAGCAGGCGGTGCACAAGGCATACCGGCTCGCTGGTGCGGCGCTGGGCGGCGTTGGAGTAGCGGCTGTATACGGCACCCAGCGGGTCGCTGCCAAGGTCCCACACGGCAGCACCGTTGGAGGTGATGGCGTAGCGCACGCCGGGCAGCTGCGCCACCACCGGAGGCAGGCTGGCCAGCGGGCGGCCGGTGGCGGGCACCACCACAACGCCGTGGTCCACGGCATACTGCAGAGCGGCCTGCGTGCGGGGCGAAACTTCGCCCTTGCGGTTGAGAAGAGTGCCGTCCAGATCCAGTGCGATCAGACGGACAGGGGGGAACTGCTGCGACATAAGGACTCCTTTTGTAACAAAAACCAAGCCTTCCCGGCAGGGAAAGCGAAAAATCCAGACACTTCCTATTTTATATCACCCAAAGCGTTTGCGCAAGTGGACGGGATGTGGTACAATAAAACGTCCATACATTTAAAATTTAGGAGTTTCGCCATGAGTTTTGCACAATTGCGCAGCCGCTGCAAGCCGCATCTGTGGTTTCAGCTGTACTGGGTGGTCTACCTGATCTGGTTTTTCTGGCTGGATCTGACCATCACCCAGCCCAAATACATCATCCGCAGCCCGCTCGATGACTTTATTCCCTTTAACGAGTGGTTCGTTATTCCATACTGCAGCTGGTTTTTGCTGCTGGCGGGGGTCACGGCGCTGCTGTGGTGGTACGACACCAAGAGCTACGACAAGCTCTGCCTGATGATGTTCTCGGGCATGACCTTCTGTCTGATCGTCTACATGGTGCTGCCCAACGGCCTGGACATCCGCCCCACAGCGGAGCAGATCGGGCGCAGCAATCCGGCCATGTGGGTGATGCAGCTGCTGTGGAAAGCGGACGCCTCGGTCAACGTGTGCCCGTCCATCCACTGCCAGAGCACGGCCTGTATGGCGGTGGCGTTCAGCGGCAGTACGCTGGCCAAAAAGCGTCCGGACCTGAAGGTGCTGGCCTGGGTGTGGGCAGCCTTGATCTGCCTGTCCACCGTGTTCACCAAGCAGCACTCGGTGATCGATGTGTTCTGCGGTCTGGCGGTGGCCTTTGTATGGGTGCCGGTGCTGTACCGTCCGCACGGGACGCACTAAGTGACAGGTACGGGAAAATTTTGACAAGTTTTGGTTGCAGATGCTCTTGACAGCCGCCCCGGGGTTGGGTAATATGGTGGTGCTGGTATATCACTTTGCGAAAACCCCGAAGGGAGTGGACGGACATGGCTGCATTGAGCGCACGGGAACTGGCCTACGAGACCGTTCGCAGCAGGATCATCACCATGGAATGGAAACCCGGTGACCCGCTGAACGACCGGGAGCTGGCCGAGGAGCTTGGCATCAGCCGCACACCAATGCGGGAAGCACTGATCATGCTGAACATTGCCCATATGGTGGTCATCAAGCCCCAGAGCGGCACCTATGTGGCACCCATTGACCTGAAGCTGATGGAACTGGAGCAGTTTGCACGCTACACGCTGGAAAAGGAGATCCTGACCCGGCTGTGCGGAAAGCTGACTCCCGGGCAGGAGACGGACTACCGCAGACTGATCGAGGACTACCGTGCCCTGGAAGCCGATACTGCGGCCCCCCAGAGGGAAAAGCGCCTGCTGGAACTGGACAATGCCTTCCACCGCCGCGCTTTTGAGCTGTGCGGCATGGAGAAGCATTTTGACCACATGCTGTCTACTCTCCAGCACGTGGAGCGGCTGCGCAAGTTCAGCCTGCTGACGGAGGAAAACAAATCCGTGTGCGCGGCCCACACCCGCATTCTGGAAGCACTGCTCCATGGGGATGTGCAGGAGGTGGATGAGGCGCTGCAGGCTCACCTGAACCGCTACCGGCTCTCGGTGGAGGAAGCCTGCCGCACCCATCCGGACTATTTTACGGAAGAATAAACGCAAAAGGGAAGGCTGCAGAGCGGCCTTCCCTTTTTGAATTACTTGAATCCCGTTATTGACCAAACCTGCGTTTTGCGGTAAAATCAGGGTACAAAGCGGTGCACAGCCTGCACCGGTTCCCCGGCGGCGCGCGGTGTGCGCGGCTGCAACATTCCATGCAAACAGGAGGTCTGAACCATGAAGGCCAAACGCTTGATCGCGCTTGCACTGGCAGCAGTATTCCTGCTCAGCGCAGCAGCAACCCCCGCTTTTGCGGCAGCACAGACGGAACAGCCCGCTGTGCTGGCCGAACAGAATGATATCGTGTCCATCCGCATCAAAGCTGTGGGCGACCTGACCTACGGCTCCCCCTACCAGCTGCAGGTGGAGACCACCCCGGCGGATGCCCAGTATCTGGGCGTGGTGCTGGGCACCGGCGGCGAAGCCAAGGGCTATGTGACCCTGGTGCTGTCGGATAAGATCCGCACCCTGCTCAAGATGATCCCCCTGCCGAAGATGATGTCCAAAACGCCGGACCAGGAGGAAGAGTTCAACATTTACGGTTACCTCAAGCAGCTGATTGACGGCAACGATGTCAGCGTGCTGCTGCGGGTGGCGGACGAAGTGGTGTCCGTGATGGACGCGCTGAACTTCTACATCCCCTCGGTCTACGTCAAGACGGTGAGCAATGTTTCCAACAGCATGAAACTGGCGCTGGAACTGATCCGCAAGTATCTGCCGGCAGGTGCCCTGAGTCGCATCTACCTGGACGAGCAGCCCTTTGACTCCGGCTCCTACATTGCCGGTGCTGTGGCGCTGGAAACCGGCGACCTGAACTCGGCCGGTGTGGCCATGTTCAAGATCAAGCCCAAGAGCAGCGGCGTGAGCCTGCGCTGGGCTGCCGATGTGCCCGGCACGGTGACGGTGGAAGAGGTCCAGGCCCTCAATCTGGCCGCTGCCCTGGATTCGGACGGACAGACCGTGGACAACGCCAAGATCAGCTATACCTATAAAAAGAAGAACCTGCTGGTGGACAAGAGTTACGATACCCTGCCCGCCGAGCCGGGCACCTACCAGCAGACGGCCAAGGTGAGCGGAAACTACTCCTGCAGCAGCATTACCCGTACCATTACCGTGCGCTGAATCAAAAACGGAAAAGCAGCCCCCGCATCCCAGGATGCGGGGGCTGCTTTGGCTGTGATGCTCTTTGCTCAGCGGAAGCCGTAGCGCGGGCCGAAGCCCCAGCCGCCGCAGCAGCAGTTGCACAGCAGGTTGAGCAGGATCATGCTCCAGCACCAGCGCATCAGGCCGCCGGGCTGGGCGTAGGTGGTGTGGGTGCGGTAGGTCTGGCCGGGGTTCTGCAGCCGCTGCAGGTGCATCCGGTACTCCATGTTGTTGGGGTCCAGCTGCACGGCGCGGCGGGCATCCTGCAGGGCGTCAATGCGGTTGCCCAGGCCCTGGTTGGCCAGCGAAGAAAGATAATACCACCGGGCGCTGCGGACGGTCATGCCGTCCAGCACGCGGCGGGCCTCGGCGTAGCGGCCATTGACCACAAAGTTGCGGGCGGCCTGCATCTCCGGCGTGTCTGCGCCGTTGTAGCTGGCCCCGCCCTGCTGCTGACCGTAGCCGTCAAAGCCAAAGCCGAACCCGAAGGGGTCAAAGCCCTCAAACCCGCCAAAGCCGTAGTTCTGCCCCTGCTGGCCGTAGCTTTGCTGCTGGTAGCTGCCGTAGCTCTGCTGGCCGTAAGCGCCGCCCATCTGGGGGCCGGTCTCGCCCTTGGTAATGGCATCGTAGGCCGCCTGTACTTCCTTGAAGTGCTCCTCGGCGGTGGGGTCGTTGGGGTTCAGGTCCGGGTGCCAGCGCTTGCACTTGGCACGGTACGCTTTTTTGATTTCGTCATCGCTTGCGCCGCGCGAAACGCCCAGCACCTCGTAGGGATCTTTCATGGATCTACTTCCTCACGTCTCATTTGGTGCAGCCGCATTGCTGCACAGCATTCTTATAGTCTACCGGATTGCCGTGGAAAAATCAAGACAAAACCGGCTCATTGGCCGGTTTTATCGGAACGTTTTGCATTTTTGCAGTTGTACTTGAGCCACACCCCGGAATACAGGATGTTGCGCAGCAGGTCCACGTCCTCCACGCAGGGCAGGCGTTCAAAGCTCTGGGCGCACTGGGCCAGCAGCAGCTCAAAGATCTCCCGCATCTCTTCCTCGTACCCGGGCTGCCTGCTCAGGGCTTTCAGCGGGTTGTAGGCATCGCGCCGTTTGTCGCGGGCCAGGTCATCGTAAGCGTCCAGCAGGTAAATGAATTTGCCCAGAGAAAAGCCGATGCTGCGCAGCTCCGGGGACCAGTGGTCCTGCCGGTAGTCGAACAATTCGGCCATCAGCTCGCCAAAGCAGCCGGACACGGCGTCCAGATCCTCGCTGCCGGCAGATTCGTACTCAGCCAGCCGGGCCAGGCAGCTGCGGATGGCATTGCACTGCCGGGGCCAGCGCTGCGCGGCATCGGCCTGACAGCGCTCCAGCAGCTTTTCGTATCCCAGACCCAGCAGATTGTGATCATCCTGCCATTTATCGGCAGCGTTGTAGTAATGCAGCGCCACGCTCAGGTCTGCGCAGTAATCGGTGGGGCCGCTGGCCCGCCAGTCTACCCCGTGGATGGGATGCACCGGGCAGCGGCTGCAGCCCTGCACGCATTCGGTCTCGCCCTCATACAGGCTGCACAGCAGCAGGTTCAGAAAGGTGAGATCATAGCTCAGGGTAAAACGCCCACGCAGGCCGTGCAGGGCATCAATGCGGCGGCACAGCCCGCAGTAGGCGGAGCGGTAGCGTCCCCGTGCTTCCGGCGAGAGGGTGGTGTGGTTGGGAATCACATAACCAAACATGGTGCGTCAGCTCTTTTTGATGAACTGGGTGCCGCAGCGGGGGCAGGAGATCTGGATGCGGCCGCGGCCGCGGGGCACGCGCAGTTTCTGGCGGCATTGGGGGCAGCGGTAGTAGTGGTAGAGCTTGCGGTTGGCCCACTGATCCTTCAGGCCGCGGAACTTGCCGTCCGCCCGGTCTTTCAGGGTGTAGTAGCGGTAGTTCTCTTCGGTGCGCTTGGAGATGTTGCGGCTCAGGGAGCGGTAGTAGCACAACACCAGCAGCACCACGCCCAGCCAGGTGAACAGGCTGATGCGGGTGATCAATGATACCAGCAGCAGAGCAATGGAAGCAAAGCTCAAAAACTGGTTCAGACCATCGGTACCGTAGCGGCCAACCATAAACTGACGGAATTTTTCTCTCATAATCTCAAGTCCTTTTTCAATGCAGAACAGCTGCAGGCGTGTTGCACCGCCGTTTTTTCTTTGCCTTAAGGATACCAGCCAACCATGATAAAACTTTGAACAGACTGCAAATCTATCATGAAAGGGGACCGGATTTTACGGTTTCGCCCTCGCGGCGGCGGACGGTAAGCACGGCTTCGGTGTCCAGTGCGCCTTCCATGCGGCAGTGCAGCACGGCACGGCCGGCTTCGCCAGTGGTGGCCAGATAGGTGCCCGCCATGCCGCCCCGCAGCGGCACCACGGCAGGGCCGAGGATCTGCACCGGGCCGTCCACCTGCAGCTGCACGGCTTCGCTGCAGTAGGGCAGCAGGTTGCCGTTCTGGTCAATGGCCCGCAGGCTCACGGCGGCGCAGTCCCAGGTGGGGCCATCGGTCAGGATGGGGTTGTGCACCACGCATTCCAGCCGCACGCTCTGCACCGGCTCCCGCACCACGGTGCGCACGGCGCGGCCATGCCACACGGCCTCAAAGCGGTACACGGCGGTTGGGCTGCCCAGTACGCCGATGTATTTGTAGTACATCCGCACCAGTTCGTTCCAGTTCAGCCGCAGGGAGAGCATCCGCGCCCGGGACAGAGGCGAAAGCTCCATGGCGTCCCGGCGCATCTCGTTGAGAATGGCGGCTGCCTGCGGGGCGGCGGCATGGTCCAGCCCTTCGTATTTTTCCAGCAGGGAGCCGATGAAATCCGAGATCTCGATGGGCGGGTGGGGCATGGCGGCAAAGCGGCCATGCCGGTCCGGCGAGAACTCGGCAATAAAATCGTTGTCGCGGTACAGCCGCACGCTCTCGGCGTTGGTGAACACCCAGCAGGCCCCGGGCACGCCGCCGGGCAGGTCGCCCAGGGCCATGGCGGAGGATACTTCCAGCACGATGTCGGAAGGCGCACGGGGCGTTTTCTGGCTGGCGTACACGGCAGCGGACAGCTTCGGGTTGCGGAACAGATCCAGCACACCGTGGTAGCAGATGCGGTCGCCGCTGCCGAACTCTTTGTGGGTGTTGTAGTCTGCCATGCACCAGCCAAAGCTGCCGGCCACGCCCTGCTGGGCAATGGTGTCGTTGAGCACGGCGGCCAGCCGCAGCGCCTGCACCAGCCGGTGCGGCTCATCGTCAAAAGGCTTGGCCGGGAAGTCCTGCCCGCCGAACTCGCTGATCAGATAGCCCTTGCGGATGTCGGGGGTCACGGCAGCGCGGGCTTCGCAGCCGGGGCCGCGCCCCCGGTAGGAATAATCGTTGTAGGCGTACACATCCTCCAGCAGCTGCTCCTTGCGCCGGATGTGGGCACCCGCTGTGGGGCGGGTGGGGTCCAGCCGATGGATGGCTTCGTTGGTGCGCTTGTAAAAGGCTTCGTCATCGGGGCTGCCGTTGACCCGGGCACCCCACAGAAAAACGCTGGGGTGGTTGCGGCACTGGCACACCATTTCGCGGCAGTTCTGCAGAGCCTGGGCCTTCCACACATCGTCCCCGATGTGCTGCCAGCCGGGCATTTCGGTAAACACCAGCAGGCCCAGCTCATCACAGGCGTCCAGAAAGGCCGGGCTCTGCGGGTAGTGGCTGGTGCGCACGGCGTTGCAGCCCAGCTCCTTTTTCAGGAACTGCGCGTCCAGCCGCTGGATGCTGTCCGGCATGGCATAACCCATGTAGGCGTAGCTCTGATGCCGGTTCAGGCCCCGCAGTTCCACCCGCTGGCCGTTCAGGTACAGCCCGCCCGCCACGAACTGAATGGTGCGGAAACCGAACCGCACGCTTTTTTCGTCCAGTACGCGGTCTGGCAGGCCGCTGGTGCCGGGGCGGATGAGCCGCACAGTGAGGGTGTACAGGGTGGGATGTTCAATGCTCCAGGGGTGTACGCCGTTCAGGGTGCCGGTGATGGGCAGCGAAAGCTCGCCGCTGTACACGGCACGGCTGCCGGAAGGGCTGCGGATCTCGGCCTGCAGGGTGCAGCCGATGGTCTCGCCCACGGTGGAGGTGTAAATGCGGAAGTCACCCTCCGCCCGGGCCTCCATGAACACGTCCCGCAGGTAGGCCGGCTCCTTGATGTCCAGGCTCACGGCGCGGTAGATGCCGCCGTAGGTCAGGTAGTCGATGGCACCGCCAAAGGGCGGGATGTTCAGATCCTCGCGGCTGTCGCAGCGCACGGCCACCACATTCTGCTGGCCCAGGCGCAGGGCGCTGGTCAGATCCACTGTAAAAGCGGTGTAGCCGCAGCCGTGGTGGAACAGCCGCCGCCCGTTGCAGAATACGGTGGCATCGTGGGCAATGGCCCCGAAGGTGAGCAGCACGGTGCGGCCTGCCCACTCTTTGGGGGCAAAAAAGACCTTGCGGTAGCCGCACAGGCGCTGGTAGTCGTTTTCGCTGCAGTAGTTGTAAGGCAGTACCTTGACCGTGTGCGGAATGCGCACCGGCTCCAGCGCAAGGCCGGTGCAGTCCGGGCGCACCAAAGCGGGGCCGAATGTGGGGGCAAACAGCCAGCCATCGTTCCAATCGTAGTGTTCCATAGCCTGATCTCCGTCCCTCGCAAATTTACTCTACCTCTTATAGTAACACAAAGTTATGAACGAAAAAAGCATCTGCACCGGTTTTGCAGGGTTTTTAAGGCGTTTTTGGCAGAAAAACCGGCCGAGTGCCTGATAAAACAAAAAACTCCCCCGAACAGGGGGAGCAAAAGAGACTCAGCGGATGAAGTTGGTCATGGGGCGGGGCGGGTTCTGCGGGTGGTCGAACCCGGCGGCCTTGCCGGCTTCGATGCAGTGCAGCATCCAGGCCATGTTGCGGCCCAGTTCCTGCATCACGGCGCAGCCCTCGGCGTCCTGCAGCACCTGCTCGGCGTTGGAGCCGTGCACCATGGCCCAGTAAGAGCCGTTGACCAGCGGCATGTGGAAGAACTGCGGGTACTTGACCAGCTGGTCCAGGGTGGTGGTGGTACCGGCGCGGCGGGCCGAACAGCAGATGGCGGCGGGCTTGTAGGCCAGGTATCTGCCGCCTGCGTAGGAAAGGCGGTCCATGAAGCTGGTCATGTTGCCGGAAGCGGATGCATAGTGCACCGGGCTGCCGAACACAAAGCCATCGGCGGTTTTGGCCTTTTCAATGGCTTCGTTCACCACGCCGCCGAACACGCAGCCATTGCCGCTGCGGCAGCCGCCGCAGCCGATGCAGCCGCCCACCGGCTTGCCGCCCACGTGCAGGATCTCGGTGTCCACCCCGGCGGCATTCAGTTCTTTGGCAATGAGGGACAGGGCCGTGTAGGTGCAGCCCTTCTCGTGGGGGCTGCCGTTGATGAGCAGAACGTTCATAAAAATACTCTCCTTTGTGCAGAATGCGCCGCAAAACGCCCGGCGCTGCTGCTATGATTGTAGCACAAAGCGGCAGGCAGTGCAACGCAGTGCTTGACAAGGCTGCACGCTTTGACGATAATAAATAGATACAGAAAACCATATGCAGCACGGGCGCAGAAGCTGCGGGCACGGCTGCACAAAAGGAGGTCCGATCATGCGCGTAATTGCAGGAGAAGCACGGGGCCGGCGGCTGGAAGCACTGCCAGGCACCGATGTGACCCGTCCCACCCTTTCCCAGGTCAAGGAGGCCATGTTCAGCATTGTACAGTTCGATCTGCCGGGGGCACGGGTGCTGGACCTGTACGCGGGCAGCGGCCAGCTGGGCATTGAGGCGCTGAGCCGCGGCGCGGCCCGGTGCGTGTTCCTGGACGAGAACCGCGAGGCGGTAAACATTGTGCTGCGCAACTGCAAGGCCTGCGGCGTGTTTGACCGCAGCCGGGTGAATGTGGGCGAGGCAGCCCGATACTTGTCGGCCTGCCGGGAACAGTTTGACGTGATCCTGCTGGACCCGCCGTTCCGGGGCGGCACGCTGGAAAAGATCCTGCCCGCAGTGGACAAGTGTACCGTGCCCGGCGGCATTGTGCTCTGCGAGAGTGAGACCGGCCTTGTGCTGCCGGCCCAGGCGGGCGGCCTGACGCTGCAGAAACAATACAAGTATGGCAAGGTGCTGCTGTGGAAGTACACAAAGCCCGCGCAGCCCGTGCAGGAGGGGGAAACGCTATGAATGTGAACGAGCTTTTGGACACCATTGAGGATGCCCTGGAAGAAAGTGCCGGGATGCCGCTGTCCGGCGGCAAGCGCATTGTGGATGTGGAGCAGATCCGGGATTATCTGGACGAGATCCGTGCCAATCTGCCTGGGGAGCTGCGCCAGGCCCAGCAGATCGTGAACGACCGCGCCCAGATCGTGGATACGGCCAATGCCCAGGCCCAGGCCATTGTGAAAAAGGCCGAGGAGCGCGCCCGCATCCTGGTGAGCGATGCCGAGATCGTGAAGGCAGCACAGCAGCGGGCCGCCGAGATCACCGCTGCGGCCCAGAGCGAAGCACGCACCCTGCGCCAGACGGTGACCGACTACTGCGACAACATGCTGAAAACCACCGAGGAGACCATGGTGGAAAATGCTGCCCAGGTCAAGAATGTGCGCGCAAACCTGCGCCAGAACGCCAAGAAAAACGGCTGATTTACACACAAATTCCACACACGGAGAAATAACCGGTCCCTGCAGGCAAAAATGACGGCCAGCAGGGACTTTTTTTGTGACATTTTGCGGGAAAAACAGGAACAAAAAGCCTTGCAATCGGGGGCTTGATTTGCTACAATAAATGTGTGTCAGTGGGGCAAAGTGGGTAAAAGTAGGGCACTGGCCCTCTCCACAGCGTGAAAAGGGGGCGGCAGAGGTGTTCTTTGGTCGGTACGATTACACCATGGACGCAAAAGGCCGCCTGAATTTCCCCGCCAAATTCCGGGATGCCATGGGCGAAAGCTTTGTGGTGATGGAATGGGTGGACGGCTGCCTGTTTGCGCTGCCTCTGGCCGAGGTGGAAAAGCTGGCGGACAAGCTCAGCGGCGATGAGCTGATGGACAGCTGGGAGATCTCCGGCGACCTGTTCAGCACGGCCTGCGAGGTGACACCGGACAAGCAGGGGCGCATCCTGCTGCCGGCAGAGCTGCGGGAGTACGCAGGGCTGGACAAGGACGTGACCATCATTGGCAACCGCAGCCATGCGGAGATCTGGGCAACGGACGTGTGGAACGCCCGCCGCGCCGCCGTGACCAACGAGCAGCGCGCCGCCCGCCTGCGCAGCCTGCACATCTGACACACAAAACTGCATGAGAGAAAGGAGGCCGTGCCAATGGCTTCAGAACAACAGCAGCCTTTTGACCCGACCTCGTTTGAGCATATCCCCGTTCTGCTGAACGAGTGCCTGGAAGGGCTGGCCATCGACCCGGCAGGCACTTACCTGGACGGCACCGCAGGCGGTGCGGGGCACTCCCGCCAGATCGCCCTGCGGCTGGACGCCGCCAAGGGCGGACGGCTGATCTCGCTGGACCAGGACCCGGACGCGGTGCAGACCGCCCGGGCACGGCTGGCAGGCCTGCCGGCCACCGTGGTGCAGATCAATTTCCGCTATGCCGGACAGGCACTGGAAAGCCTGGGCATTGAAACGATCAACGGCGCTTTGCTGGATCTGGGTGTTTCCAGCCACCAGCTGGACGATGCGGCCCGGGGCTTTTCCTACCGGGCGGACGCACCGCTGGACATGCGGATGAGCCAGCAGGGTGAAACAGCCGCAGACATTGTGAACACCGAAAGCCGCGAGGAGCTGGCCCGCATCCTGCGGGACTACGGCGAGGAACCCTTCGCCTGGCAGATCGCGGGGAAGATCGTGGAAGCACGGGAGACTTCGCCCATCGAGACCACCCTGCAGCTGGCCGACATTGTGGCCAGCGCCATGCCGCCGGCAGAGCGCCGCAAAAATAAAAACCCGTCCCGCCGCACCTTCCAGGCACTGCGCATTGCAGTAAACCATGAGCTGGATGCGCTGGAAGAAGGCTTGGATACCATTTTTGAGCATCTTGCCCCGGGCGGACGGCTGTGCGTGATCACCTTCCATTCGCTGGAGGACCGGCTGGTGAAGAACAAGTTCCGCCGCTGGTCCACGGCCTGCACCTGCCCGCCGGAGTTCCCGGTGTGTGTGTGCGGCGGCAAGGCAAAGGCAAAGCTCATTACCCGCAAACCCATTGAAGCAAACACGCAGGAGTTGGAAGAGAACCGGCGCAGCCGGTCGGCTCATCTCCGCGTATTGGAAAAATGCTGAACAGCGCCGCGGCAGACGGCACTGTGTGAGGAGGAGAGGAAACCATGGGCCAGGCAGCTTACGATTACAATGCGGTGCGGCGCAGAAAAGCACCCCAGACGCAGCGCAAGGCAGCGCCGCTGCGCGTAGAACAGGGCGGCAAGCGCCGTCTGAATCCGCTGCAGGCAGCACTGCAAAACGGGATGCGGCTGGTGGCTGCAGCCCTGCTGGTGGGGTTTGCCATCAGCCTGCTGTGGAGCGAAGCCCAGCTGGTGGAGCTGAATGATCAGATCCAGGACGCCAAGGCCAAACTGGTGAGCGAGCAGAGCCAGTACACCTACTACAACAGCACGCTGAACAGCCAGACCAACATCAGCAGCGTGGAAGAAGCCGCCGGGCGTCTGGGCCTGATGAAGGCGGATGCCAGCCAGATCACCTACTTCCGGCTGCAGGAGTCGGATGTGCTGGTGCGCAAAAGCTCCACTGTGCGGCAGTGGACCGATTGGCTTTACAGCGGTGCAGTGAACATTCTGGGCACCGTGCACTGAACAGAATCAGGAAAAGCGTGCGGCAGCGCACGCTTTTTCGGTTTCTGGCACCGGATCACCCGGCGCTGCCCCATCAAAAACAACAGCAGGCCCGGGGCCGGTGCGTACCGGCGGGCCTGCGGGAGAGTACCAATGCAAAAATCTTCCCGAATGCCAAAAGAGAACAGGGATTACCGCCTGCGCCGGGCCGGGCCGAATGACCGGCTTGCTGCCGGGACCCGCTGGGTATGCAGCCTGGCGGCCATTGCAGCCGTTGCTCTGGCGGCAGGCATTGTGATCCACAGCCTGTATGTGATCCAGATCAAAAACGGCGATCAGTACCGCCAGTATGCGGCGGAACAGCAGCAGAAAGACATTACCATCCAGGCGGTCCGCGGTGAGATCTACGATGCTTCCGGCATCACGCTGGCTTCCACCAACATTGTGTGGAACATCTGGATCGACCCGAGCGAGAGCAGCATTCTGTACACCTCGCAGAAGGTGGATGACAATACCACGATCCGTACCTCAGATGAGGCCGTCTGCGCGGAGGTGAGCCGGGAGCTGACCCTGCGCATCCTGTCCGGCAATGGCGTGAGCCTGGATGCAGTGGATACCACCTCGGAGACGTATCAGACCCAGTACGAAAAGATCTACAACGCCCTGCTCAAGTACGACAGCAGATATCAGCTGCTGGCATCCAAGGTGAACAATGCCGTCCGGACCTCGATCCAGACCTACATCACGGAGTTCAACAAGGCCCACAAGGAGGCGGACGCCGAAAAGGGCATCCGCAGCGGCAGCATTGCCTGGGGCTATACCAAAACCTTCAACCGCAGCTGCCCTTATGGGGCCTTTGCGGCGGCGGTGCTGGGCTTTGCCAACGCGGACGGCGTGGGCACCTACGGGCTGGAGAAGTCTTATCAGTCTACCCTGGCCGGTGTGGATGGCCGCACCATCACCAAGAGCACGCCCGGCGGCAGCGCGCTTGTGGACCCCAACTCCACCACCTTTGCCGCCAAGGACGGCTCCAACCTGGTGCTGTCGCTGGACGTGAACGTGCAGGAGATCGTGGAGCGGTACCTCAACGAGGCCATTGCCGCCAACACGGTGGAAAACCGCGGCTGTGCTATTGTGATGAACGTGAAAACCGGCGCGATCCTGGCCATGGCGTCCAAGCCGGACTTTGATCCCAACGATCCGCTGGACTACAGCGCCAACCAGGCCTACCTCACCGAGCTGGTGCAGGCAGAGCCGGAACTGTATGGCATTTATCAGAAAGATGCCGATGGCAACTACATCAAGGACAGCGATGGCAATAAGATCCTGGACCCGGATGCCGACTATTCCGGCTATTTCCGCGATATCCAGTGGAAAAACAAGACCATCACCGAGCTGTATTACCCTGGCAGCGTGTTCAAGGTGATCACCTCGGCCATGGGCCTGGACTCCGGCGCGGCCACCGTGAACACCACCTTTACCTGCGCCGGTGCCTACGGTGTAGCCAAGGAGACCTACCACTGCGCAGCCCACAAGGCCCACGGCACCATCAACATGGCGGAAGCCCTGCGTCAGAGCTGCAACATTTACTATATCCAGCTGGGCCAGCGCGTGGGTGCCCAGCAGTTCTACAACTACTTTGATGCCTTCGGCTTTACCGACCGCACCGGCGTGGACCTGCCCAATGAGACCGGTTTCATGCAGTATTATAAGGCGGATCAGCTGGGCGAGGTGCAGCTGGCATCTTCGTCCTTCGGCCAGGCCATGGCCATTACCCCGCTGCAGATGTGCACCGCCGTGGCGGCAGCCGTCAACGGCGGCTACCTGGTCACCCCCCATGTGGTGGATAAGATCACCGATTCCAACGGCAACGTGGTGCAGGAGATCGGGGCCAACATCCGCCGCCAGGTCATCAGCAAGAGCACCAGCGAGACCATCCGCCAGATGATGGAATACGAGGTGGGCAACGGCACCGGCGGCGGCAAGAACGCCTACGTTTCCGGCTACCGCATTGGCGGCAAGTCCGGCACTTCGGAACAGCTGAACATGGACCGCCGCGCCGATGGCGACTATAAAAAGGTAGCATCCTTTGCAGCGGTGCTGCCCGCCGATGACCCGGAGATCCTGGTGTACGTCATGCTGGACGACCCCAACAACGCAAAATCTGACTATTCGTCCGTGCTGGCTGCCCCTGTGGCCGGCAACATCATCAGCGAGGTGGCCCCCTATCTGGGCATTGCCACCGATGGCGAGGACCGCAGCCAGACCACCGTCACCGTGCCCAACCTGGTGGGCACCGAGTGGAGCAACGCCCAGGTGCAGCTGAACATCAAGGGCCTGAAGCATCAGCTCATGGAAAGCAGCACCGATCAGACGGCGGCACAGGTGACCTACCAGTACCCCCACGCAGGTGCCAAGGTGCCCTACGGCACTACGGTGTACCTGTATACCGATACCTACGAGGGCAGCCGTGCCGAGGTGCCGGACGTGTCCGGCAAGAGTGCGGACTTTGCCCGCCAGATGCTGGCGGCGGCAGGCTTTAACTGCATTGTGGAGGGCGATGCCAACGGTGTGGTGCAGAGCCAGAGCGAAGCTGCCGGTTCCACCGCACAGCGCGGCACCATTGTGACCATTACCTGCGGATAGCGTTAGAAAACGCCCTCATCAGCCGCTGACGCGGCAGCTTCCCCCGCCCGGGGAAGCCTTTCCTTGAGGGGGGGGCTGGCAATGCCGATGGCATTGCCTGAGAGGGTTTTGCAAGAAATAAGAGAGGGGTAAGAACTATGGAAAAGATCCATGCAAGCAAGCTTCTGGCAGGGCTGGTGCCTGCCGGAACCCTGGCCAGCGACCCGGAAGTGGAGCTGGTGACCACCGACAGCCGTGAAGTGAAGCCGGGCTGCATTTTTGTGGCTTTCCCCGGCGAAAAGTTTGACGGCCACAGCTTTGCGGCCAAAGCGCTGGAAGAGGGCGCGGCCTTTGTGGTGCTGAACCACCCGGTGGAGGGCGTGTCGGCGGAAAAAACGGTGCTCTGCCCGGACAGCTACCACGCCATGATGGTGATGGGGGCCAACTACCGCAGCACGGTGCATCCCAAAGTGGTGGGCGTGACCGGCAGCGTGGGCAAAACCACCACCAAGCAGATGACCTATGCGGCCCTTGCCGGGTTTGGCACGGCCATCAAGACCGAGGGCAACCAGAACAACGAGCTGGGAATGCCCCGCACCCTGATGCGCATCGGGGCAGACACCGAGTATGCCGTGATCGAAATGGGTATGAGCCATGCGGGCGAGATCGACCGGCTGGCCCGGGCCGCCCGCCCGGATGTGGGCATCATCACCTGCATCGGTGTGTCCCACATCGGCAACCTGGGCAGCCAGGAGAACATCTGCAAGGCCAAGCTGGAGATCTGCAACGGCCTGCCGGAGGGTGCTCCGCTGGTGCTGAACTACGATGACCCCTTCCTGCGCAGGGCCAAGCTGCCGGAGCATGTGCGGCCGGTATGGTTCAGCCTGACGGACGAAAACGCCGATGTCTGTGCGCTGTCCATCCGGCAGGAAGAGGACGGCATGAGCTTTGTACTGGAGGACCAGGAAGAGGGCACCTTTGTGGTAAAGATCCCGGCCATGGGTCGGCACAATGTGGCCAATGCCCTGGCCGCTTACTGCGCGGCCACCCGCCTGGGCTGCGATGCCCGGGGCGTGATCAAGGGGCTGTCTGCCTTTGAGCAGACCGGCCGCCGCCAGAAGGTAGTGCACAGCAATGGTGTGACCGTGATCGAGGACTGCTACAACGCCAACCCCGACAGCATGAAGGCGGCGCTGGCCATGTTCAAAGAGTTCCCCTGCAAGCGGCGCTTTGCCCTGCTGGGCGATATGCTGGAGCTGGGCGACCTCTCCCGCGAAGCCCACGAAGAACTGGGCCGTCTGGCTGCCGAAAGCGGCCTGTACTGCCTGGTGACCTACGGCGAGCAGGCCAAGCGCACCGCTGTGGTGGCGGCGGCCAAGGGGGTCAAGACCCTGCACGCCAACAACTACCGCGAAGCGGCGGACGCACTGCTGAACCGGGTCCAGCCCGGCGATGCGCTGCTGGTAAAGGCCAGCCGCGGCATGGCCCTGGAAAAGGCTCTGGAGATTTTCTACGCAGAGCAGAAGGACGCCGAAGAATAACTTTTTGGCGAAAATTGGAGACACAAAAATGATTCGTTTCGCCTTGGTTGTCGCGTCAGCGCTTGGTTTTGCGCTGACGGCGGCACTCGGCAATCTGATGGCACCGCTGCTGGCCGCCCCGCAGCGGGAGGACCCGGCCCCGGACCGGCCGGTGCCGGAACTGGGCGGCCTGTGCCTGATGGTGGGCACGGTGGCTGCTGTGGGGGTGGGCTGGCTGACGGCCTGCGCTGCGCAGCCTGACCTGCTGGGCAGCGAAAGCCAGATGATGTCGCGGCTGCTGACGGCGCTGTTCGGGGCTTTGGTCTTTGGGGCTGTGGGCCTTGCCGAGGATGTGGTGCGCAGGCGCACGGCTTCTCCGCTGGGGCTGCGGCGTGCACCGCGCCTGGCGCTGGAAGCGGCGGCGGCCGCAGCGGTGCTGGTGCTGCTGAACCTGCGGGGCTGCCTGCCGGAGGGCGTGCAGCTGCCCGGCAGCAGCTATGTAAGCCTGGGGGCAGCGGCTCCGGTGCTGTGGGGCCTGCTTCTGGTGGCGCTGGCCGAGTGTGCCCGCGTGGCCGATGGTGCAGACGGCACGGTGGGAGCGGCGGCTTTTGCCGCCATGCTGGGGCTGATGATGCTGGAAACGCAGCTGGGCTGGTTCCCGCTGGCGGTGCTGCCGGCGGCTTTGGCCGGCGCACTGCTGGCGTTCCTTCTGTGGAACTTCCCCCCCGCAAAGCTGCGTCCGGGCCGCTGCGGCTGCCTGTTCCTGGCCGGTGCCATTGGCTGCATTCCGCTGAGCACCGGCTGCGCCGAGCTGAGCGTGCCGCTGGCCCTGCCGTTCTGGGCAGAGGGCGGCATGGTGCTGGTGCAGCTGCTGGCCCTGCGGCTGGTGCACCGGCCGGTGTTCCGCACAGCGCCGCTGCACCGCTGGCTGGAAACCCGCGGCGCAGGCCCGGTGCAGGTCTTTTACTGGTTCACCGCGCTGGCGGTGTGCGGGCTGGCCCTGGCCGCGCAGATGGCGCGCTGAGCCGTGCGGGAAATTTTGAGGGAAAAGAGGAAATCACCGATGCCAATCATCCGGAAAAAGAAGCGGGAACGGGTCCCATTGCTTCAGAAGGACCCGGGGCCGTGGTCACGGCTGATCATCAACTGGCTGGCCACCCTTGGCGTGATCGTGGTGTTCGGGCTGGTCATGCTGTTCAGCGCCAGCTACACCACCGGCTACCTGCGCATGGGCGACAGCTTCCGCTATGTCCGGCAGCAGGGCGAATGCCTGGTGATCGGCATTTTTGTCATGATCTTCATGAGCTATGTGGACCACCGTTTCCTGCGCAAAATGAGCAAGCCGATGTACTGGGTGGTGCTGGCGCTGCTGGTGCTTACCCTGTTTATGGAGCCGATCAACCACTGCCGCCGCTGGCTGCGCTTTGGCCACTTCACGATACAGACTTCAGAGCTGGCAAAGTTTGAGCTGATCCTGCTGTGCTCCAGCCGGGCGGCCAATGCCCAGCGCATTGAACCGCTGCGGGAGGACTGCAGGGTGCATCTGCGCTTTGCCGACTGGTTCAAAGTGCGCATCGTCCAGCAGCTGATCCGGCCGGTGCTGCCCATGATCCCGGTGATCATTCTGCTGGTGCTGGAACCGCACATGTCCGGCATTGTGCTGACGGTGGCCGTGATCGGCACTGTTCTGATGCTCACGGGCTGCGGCGGCATTTTTACCTGGGCGGCCGCAGCGGCGTTTTTGCTGCTGCTGGAACCGGCCATTGAACTGGCCAAGCTTCTGGCCCCGCTGATCCCCTACCTGGAAAACCGCCTGAACAGCTGGACCGGTACCCGGGAAATCGAACCCCAGACCCTGCAGAGCCTGTATGCCATCGGCTCCGGCGGGCTGAAAGGCCTGGGCCTGGGCAACAGCGTGGAAAAACAGCTCTGGCTGCCGGAAAGCACCAACGACTTTATCTTCAGTGTGGTGTGCGAGGAGCTGGGCTTCATTGGTGCGGTGCTCATCATCCTGCTGTTTGTGGCATTGATCGCACAGGGGCTGATGATCGCCTACAAGGCCGAGAACCTCTACTGCACCATGGTGGGCATCGGCATTATGGCCCAGGTGGCCTGGCAGGTATTCTGCAACATCGCCGTGGTCACCAACACCATTCCCAACACCGGCATCAGCCTTCCGTTCTTTTCGTCCGGCGGTACTATTCTGATCCTGCTGCTGGCGGAAATGGGCGTGATGATCAACATTGGCCGCAACGGCGAGCGGGCCGCCCGGCAGCGGGAGACCGCCCGCGCCGAGCACGAAGCTGCAAAGGCCGCCCGGGAAGCCGCCCAGAAGGAAAAGACGATCGTTCTGGCAGACGTGCGTGCCGCACAAGAGGAACAGTAACCGGTATCTTCTGGGCAGGTCGGCGGGGAGCTTTCCACGCAAATGGATACGAGTTGCGGCTCCCAGCATCCGCTTCGCTCTCGCTTGCGTCTTGCTGGCCGCTGCCCCAACAGCTGCTCCTTGCTTCGGCCATTGGCCGCAGTCGCAGTTGTTGCAGGCCATTCCATTGCCCGCCCTGCCGCCTGCGGCGGCAGGGACCCACCCTCCGGATCATTTGCTTAGGAAACTTCCCGCCGTCCTGCCGGGCGGCCGGATAACAGAGACATTATAGGAGGAATCACCATGCGTGTTCTGATTGCTGCCGGCGGTACGGCCGGCCACATCAACCCGGCACTTGCCATTGCAGGTGCCCTGAAAAAAGCAGACCCCAGTGCAGAGATCCACTTTGCCGGCCGGAAGGAAGGCATGGAGTACCGGTTGGTGACCCAGGCGGGCTACCCCTTCCACCACATTGAGATCACCGGATTCCAGCGCAAGCTTTCGCTGAACAACATCAAGCGCAACGTCATTACGCTGTGGAACCTGGCTCTCTCCGGCCCCAAGGCCAAAGCCATCATGAAGGAAGTCCGGCCGGATTTGGTGATCGGCTGCGGCGGTTATGTGTCTGGCCCGGTGGTGCGCTGCGCCGCCAAAATGGGCATTCACACCGCCATCCATGAGCAGAACGCCTTCCCCGGTGTGACCAACAAGCTGCTGGCCCCGGATGTGGACATTGTGTTTGCTGCGGTGCCTGCCGCCGTGGAAAAGCTGGGCGCACCTGCCAAGACCGTTGTGGTGGGCAACCCGGTGCGGCCGGAGGTGTTTACCCAGGCCGCAAACCGGGAGGCCATTCGTGCCCAGCTGGGTGCCGGGGACCGCACCGTGATCCTGTCCTTCGGCGGCAGCCTGGGTGCCCGCCGCGTCAACGAGGTGGTGGCCGACCTGTGCGCCTGGGAGCAGCATGAGCACAAGCCGGTGCTGCATCTGCACGCCACCGGCCAGTACGGGGTGCAGCTGTTCCGGGACCTGGAACAGCAGAAGGAATTTGCCCCCGGCGGCAGCCTGGTGGTAAAGGAATACATCAACAACATGCCGGAGCTGCTGGCCGCCGCCGACCTGGTCATCAGCCGTGCCGGTGCACTGACCCTGGCCGAGCTGGAAGCAGTGGGCCGTGCTGCCGTGCTCATCCCCAGCCCCAATGTGGCGGAAAACCACCAGTATTACAATGCCATGGAACTGCAGAAGGCCGGAGCTGCCGTGGTGATCGAGGAAAAGGACCTGACCGGCGAAAAGCTGGTGCAGACCGTTTCCGAGATGCTGGCCCAGCCCGGCAAACTGGCAGAGATGGGCAAAAATGCCCGCAGCTTGTCGGTGGACGACAGCCTGGACCGCATTGCAGCGGCTCTGCTGGATCTTGTGAACAAACACTGAACTGAGATGTGAATGGGAAAGAAGGTGCAGACGATGCAGCCATACGGCAGCAACAGGGGGAGACCCTATGATCAGAACCGGGATTCGCTGCGGTCTCAGGCGCCTTCGCAGGAAATGCGCAGTGCCCCCCGGAACACCGGAACGTCCGGCAATTACGGCTTCAATGGGGAGCCGCTCAGCCGCCCGCCGTCCCGTTCGGCCAGCGGGGCCGTGCGCCGCAGCCGCACCGACAACAGCATTGAGTTCCCAGCCCAGCCGCGCCGGACCGCCGCACAGCAGGCAGGGGGGCAGCGCCGCAGGGCTTCCGGTGCAAACCGGAACCGCACGGCCCGCAGTGCGCCGCCGCGCTCCGGTCAGGCACGCTCCGGCAGCCGGGGCCGCCCGGCGCAGAATGCCCGGGGCAATGCGCAGCAGCGCTACAAAAACCAGCGCCTGCGCCCGGCGCAGCAGACGCCCCGGGACCCGGTGCGCCGTGAAAAACGCAAAAAGCGGCGCATGACCCGGGCTGCCATGCGCCGCCGCCGGATCATCCGGCGTCTGACCGCCTTCGGGCTGCTGCTGTGCGTCATCGTCATCGGTGTTTATCTGACGGTGACCATGCTGTTCAAGATCAACTCCATTCAGGTGCAGACGGCGGACGGCACACAGGTCACCGAGATCGCGGGCTACTCTGCCGAAAGCATCCTGCAGACGCTGGGGGTGCAGCTGGAAGAGAACATCTTCAGCTTTGACCCGGCTGCCCGGGAAGCCGAGCTGGAACGGCAGTTCCCCCTGCTGGATTCCATCCGGGTGGAGCGGGACTACCCCAACACCGTGGTGGTGCGGGTGACCGAAGCCACTCCGGCCTACGCCATTCAGACGGCGGGCGGCTGGCTGACCCTCTCGGATAAGTTCAAGATCCTGTCCAGCGATGCGGCCCAGCCTGCCGGTCTGTGCACGCTGTACGGCGGCGATGTGCTGGATGCCGCGCCCGGCGTGCAGCTGGCCTTTGCGGCGGAAGCCGAAGCAGGCAGCAGCACGTCCGAGGCGGCCTCCGCCGTGCAAACCACGGACACCCGCATGGAGGCGCTGACCACCCTGCGCAGCAAGCTGGAAGAGTACGGCCTGCTGCAGGATGTGACCCGCATGGAATTTGCGGATACGGAGCAGATCGCCTTTTTGTACCAGGACCGGATCAGTGTGCTGCTGGGCACCCTGAACGACCTGGACTACAAGCTGGACCGGGTGCGGTACATGCTGAACAACGAGGACGGCAAAGGCTGTGCCGCCACCGACAGTGGACGGCTGGATTTCAGCCATGTGAGTGCAAGCAGCAACCGCAAGATCTACTTTGCACAGGGTGAGCCGACCCTGCCTTCCGGTTATGTGGTGCCCCCGGCTCCTGAAGTGCCGGAGGAAACCGCAGACCCGGCAGTGGAAGCGGACCCTGCTGCCGGTGCGGGTACGGCAGAGGATGCCGCTGCCGACACGGCGGACACGGCCCCGGCAGCAGAGGATGCTGCACAGGGCGAAACCCCGCTGACCGACCCCGCCAACCTGACCGCCAACAACGAAGAAAACCCAATGTGAACCAAAAACTTTGAGGAGCGTGTGTAGTATGAAGCTGGCACAACTGATCGAGGGCGTGCCCTGTACGCTGGTGCAGGGCAGCCTGGATACGGAGATCTCGGACATTATTTACGACAGCCGCAAGGCGGCTCCGGGCTTGCTGTTTGTGTGCATTGTGGGCACCCAGCGCGACAGCCACGAGTTTGCCGCCGACTGTGCCGCCAAGGGCGTGAGCGCCCTGGTGATCCAGCACGACATCGACCTGTCCGCCATGCCGGATGTGACCGTGGTCAAGGTGGAGAGCAGCCGCTATGCCATGGCACTGATGAGCGCCAACCTGTTCGGCAATCCTTCCCGCCAGATGACCATGATCGGCGTGACCGGCACCAAGGGCAAAACCACCACCACCCACATGATCAAGAGCGTGCTGGAAGCCGCCGGCCGCAAGGTGGGCATGATCGGCACCAACGGCGTCTATTACATGGGCCGCCACAAGGAGACTGCCAACACCACCCCCGAAAGCTACGAGCTGCAGAAAACCTTCCGGGAGTTCCTGGATGCCGGCTGCGACACAGCCCTGATGGAAGTGTCCAGCCAGGGCCTGATGATGGACCGCGTGGCCGGGGTGCACTACGATGTGGGCGTGTTCACCAACCTTTCGCCGGACCACATCGGCCCCGGCGAGCACAAGACCTTTGAGGAATACCGCAGCTGGAAGGGCCAGCTGTTCAAACGCTGCGACATCGGCGTGGTGAACGTGGACGATGAGAACACGGAAGCCTTGCTGGAGGGCCATACCTGCAAGCTGGTCACCTATGGCCGCGATGAAAAGGCCGACTACCGCGAGACCGGTTATGAGCTGCTGCGCACCCACGATTTCCTGGGCGTGAAGTTCCACGTGACCGGCAAGGACGAAATGGACGTGAAGGTGAACATGCCCGGCGAGTTCAGCGTATACAACGCGCTGGCAGCCCTGGCTGTGGGCAAGGTGCTGGGCCTGCCGGACGAGGCCATCCACGATGGCCTGGGCAAGTGCGTGGTCAAGGGCCGCGTGGAGCTGGTGCCCATCAGCAAGCGCTTCACCATCCTGCTGGATTACGCCCACAACGAGGTGTCCACCGAGAGCCTGCTGACCACTCTGCGGGCCTACAAGCCCCACCGGCTGGTGGTGGTGTTCGGCTGCGGCGGCAACCGTTCCAAGCTGCGCCGCTACGGCATGGGCGAGATCTGCGCCAAGATGGCGGATTTCTCCATTCTCACCGAGGACAACAACCGCTTTGAAAAAGTGGAGGACATCCTTGCAGACATCCGCGTGGGCATGAACAAGGGCAACCCGGACGCCAAGTTTGTGGAGATCCCGGACCGTCTGGATGCGCTGCACTATGCCGTGGACCATGCCCAGGAGGGCGACCTGATCGCTGTGATCGGTAAGGGCCACGAGACCTACCGCGACCGCGAAGGCGTCAAGACGCCGTTCCTGGAGCGGGAGCTGCTGGAAGAGTATGCCCAGCAGATCGGCCTGGAATAAGCAGAAACACCAAACGAAAGGGCACGGCTTTGGCTGCGCCCTTTCTGCGTTCCGGCGGCTGCGGCCCGGCGGGCAGAAAACTGCCGGGAAATATTGAAATCCGATATTTTTCGTGCTAAAATATAACAGCAAGTACATAAAAGACCAAAAGGGGGGCAAGGATCGTATGGAATGGAAAGATTCAAATGTTACGCTGCCTATGCCCAAACAGAACGAGCTGACTGCCCTGATCGCGCAGAACGGGATCAAGCTGGAGATCCCTGCCAAGAAGGTGTTCCTGAAGCCGGGCGATGTCCTGACGGGTGTTTATTACATTGCGGATGGCTGTACCCGCCACTACATGAGCGCCCCGAATGGCGCGGAAAAACTGCTGTATACCCTGTCTGCCGGGTGGTTTTACGGCGAGACGCCCTGCGTGCTGCAGGACGCCACGGGGCTGTTCTCCAAAGCGGAACGTGCCTCGGTGCTGTACCTGATCTCCAGCCCGAAGTATGAAAAGCTGATGGCCGAGAGCGAGCTGTTCCGGGATGCCATTCTGCTGAGCTATTCCAAAAAGATGCGCATTCTCCGGCAGGAGGTGGCAAACCTGGCCTTTTTGTCCTGCAAGGACCGGCTGTGGCAGCTGTACTGCGCCACGGCAGATACCAGCCGGGTGATTGACGGCGGGTGGTACGACCTGAAATTCAATTACACCCAGTATGAACTGAGCACCATTGTGGGCGGTGCACGGGTAACCATCAGCAACCTGATCAACGAGCTTTGCGCCGGAGGGTGCATCCGTGTGCTGAACCGCAAGACCCAGGTCAGCGTGAAGAAATATGAGCAGGAGCGGCAGAAGGAAGAACTGTGACCGCTGCAGCCCCTGCACCTCGCTGGACGACTCCGGCCTGCCGGAGCCGTCCGGCGATTTTTTGACCTATAAACATATTACACAACTAGTCTTGTATATTGGTGGATCGAACGGCTTGTGAAAGAACGTCTCGAAGAATATTGTATACATTGTTTTGTTTTTCGGTGATGGACAGAAAAATTATGTAAGATTTTATACAAAGTTGAAAAAACAACACTGTTTCTTTTTAGGTTGTACGAAAAATCCGTTTCTGCTATATTGAGCACAGAACACAGGCGGGCGGGCCAGAACGCCCGAAAACCGCTTCAGAATCCATCACCTGGGAGGGAGAGCTGTGGACCAGCACATCTATGAGGAATACCTTGCCATCCTGCGGGAGGAGATCGTTCCGGCGCTTGGCTGCACCGAGCCCATTGCCATTGCCTACGCGGCGGCCAAGGCCCGCAGCGTTCTGGGCCGGCTGCCGGAGCAGATCCATGTGCAGTGCAGCGGCAACATCATCAAGAATGTAAAAGCCGTTATCGTGCCCACCACCGGCAACATGAAGGGCATTGAGACCAGCGCCGTTCTGGGTGCCGTGGGCGGCAACCCGGACAAAAAGCTGGAAGTGCTTACGGACGTGACCCCGGAGGACCTGGAACGGACCCGGGAGCTGCTGCGCAAAAAGATCTGCAAGGTTTCGCTGCTGGAAGGCGTGTCCAACCTGCAGATCATTGTGGAGATGACCGCCGGGCAGGAGTCCTCCCTGGTGGAGATCGCCTTTTCCCACACGAACATCGTGCGCATTGAGCACAACGGCGAAGTGGTGATGAAAAAGGGCATGAGTGCCCAGAACGCCACCGAGACCGACCGCTCGCTGCTGAACCTGCGGGATATTTACACCTTTGTCAACACGGTGGACGTTGCCCAGGTGAGCGGCCTGATGGAAGATCAGGTGCGCTGCAACATGGCCATTGCCCGGGAAGGGCTTTCCAACAAATACGGTGCCAATGTCGGCTCCACCATTCTGGAGCACTACGGCAACGATGCCCGCACCATGGCACGTGCCCTGCCCGCTGCCGGAAGCGATGCCCGCATGAACGGCTGCGTGCTGCCGGTGATGATCAACTCCGGCAGCGGCAACCAGGGCATGACGGTGAGCCTGCCGGTGCAGGTGTTTGCCGATGCCCTGGGCGTGAGCCGCGAAAAAAAGATCCGCGCCCTGGTACTGAGCAATCTGATCGCCATTTATCAGAAAAACGAGCTGGGCAAGCTCAGTGCCTACTGCGGTGCGGTGTCGGCAGCGGTGGGCGCAGGCGCAGCCATTGCTTACCTGCACAATGCAGACTTTGACGTGATCGAAGAAACCATCGTGAACACCCTGGGCAATGTGTCCGGCATCGTCTGCGATGGTGCCAAGGCTTCCTGTGCGGCCAAGATCGCTTCCTCGGTGGATGCGGCCATCCTGGCCTACTACATGGCCAGCGAGCGCCGGGGCTTCCAGAACGGCGAAGGCCTGGTGAAGGAGAGCGCGGAAAAAACGCTGAAGAGCTATGGCCGCATGGGGCGCGAGGGAATGCGCGCTACAGACATCGAGATCCTGCGCATCATGCTGGAAAGCTGATGCAGAATGCAAGGCAACCAGGGCGTTCCGGCCCTTTGCAAGATACACCATCCGAAGTTTTTTGAAAGAGAGGGAATTATCATGATGAATCTCCAAGGTTCCTGGGTTGCAATGCCCACGCCGTTCACGGAGGACAATCAGGTGGACATCGAGGGCTTCAAGCTGCTCATTGCCCGCCAGATCAAGTACGGCACCAGCCAGCTGTTCATCCTTGGCTCTGCCGGTGAGGTCACCCTGCTGACGCTTGAGGAAAAGAAGCTCATTGTCAAGTCTGTGATCGCCTACATGAAGGACCGCGCAGCCCGCGGCCTGAAGGTGGTTCCCGTTTTCTTCAGTGCTGCCTCCCTTACCACCGAGGCCAGCGTGGAGTTTGCCCAGTTCTGTGAGGCCGAAGGGGCCGATGGCGTGGTGTTCACCGTGCCGCCCTACGTGCTCATTACCCAGCACGCCGCAAAGACCCACCTGGATACCTGCATGGGCAGCGTTTCCATTCCCTGCGGCATCTACAACAACCCCAGCCGCCTGGGCGTGCAGGTGCTGCCGGAGACCATCCAGTACCTGTCCGAGAAGCACCCGAACTTTGTGGTGGATAAAGAGGCTCTGCCCAGCGTGGAGCAGCTGGTGCAGGTGCAGCGCCTGTGCGGCGGCAAGGTCAAGATCATGTGCTGCGACTACCCGCACTACTCCATCGTGATCCCCACCCTGGCCATTGGCGGCACCGGCACGGCCAACATCGGCGGCAACATCATCCCGGAGGAGGCTGCCAAGTACTCCCGCCCCTGGACCGATATGCAGATCATGGAGGAGTGCCGCACCGAATACTTCAAGTGGTTCCCGCTGCTGCAGGAGCTGTACACCTTCTCCAACCCCATCGTCATCAAGGCGGCGCTCAACCTGCTGGGCCTGCCCGGCGGCCATCTGCGCAAGCCTTATGAGGACTACTCCGGTGCCAAGCTGGAGCACCTGAAGGAGACCATGACCCAGATGGGCGTGATCGAAAAGTATCACATCAGCAACGACCACATTGAGGTCTGATTGCTTTTTCCTGCACTGTATACGAAAGGGGAACGACCATGGCTGAAAAAGTGATCATCATCGGCGGCACGGCGGCCGGCCTGAGCGCGGCCTCCAAAGCCAAACGGGTGGACCCTTCGCTGGAGATCACCGTGTTCGAGCGTTCCGGCTATATCAGCTACGGGGCCTGCGGCCTGCCGTACTTTGTGGGCGGCATCATTGACCAGCCGGACGACCTGGTAAGCCTGAATGTGGATCAGATGACCCATCAGCGCGGGGTACCCACCTTCATCCATCATGAAGTGACCCGGATCGACCGCACCGCGCAGACGGTGACCGTCCGCGACCTGGACAGCGGCCGTACCTGGCAGCAGTCCTACGATAAACTGGTGATCGCCACGGGGGCGCGGGCCATTGTGCCCGCCATTCCCGGTGCAGACGCCAAAGGCGTTTACACCCTGCGCACCGTGGAGGACGGCATCCGGCTCAAGAGCACCGTCCAGGCGGGAGCCAACAAGGCCATTGCCATTGTGGGCGGCGGTTTTATCGGCCTGGAAATGGCCGAGGAGCTGACCAACAGCGGCCTGCAGGTGCACCTGTTTGAGGTGATGCCCCGGCTGCTGCCCTTCCTGGAAGAGCGCTTTTCTGCAGCGGTGCTGGACGTGCTGCAGCGGCACGGGGTGCAGGTGCACCTGGGTGCCGAGGTGGCCGCACTGGAAACGGCAGACGGCCACGTCTGCGGCGTGCAGACCAAAGACGGCACGCAGATCCCGGTGGACAACGTGCTGCTCAGCATCGGTGTGCGGCCGGCCAGCGAGCTGGCAAAGGACGCCGGGCTGGAGCTGGGCCTGAAGGGCGGCATTGTGGTGGACGATGAGATGCGCACCAGCGACCCTCACATCTGGGCCTGCGGCGACTGCGTGCAGATGAAGAACCGCATTACCGGCGGGGCTGCCTATGTGCCGCTGGGCACCACGGCCAACAAGCAGGGCCGCATTGCCGGCGGCAACCTGGCGGGAGAGCATGAGACCTTTAAAGGGGTGCTCGGCTCCATGGTTACCAAGGTGTTTGAACTCTACATCTCCGCCACCGGTCTTTCGCTGGCACAGGCGCAGGCTGCCGGGTACAAGGCAGTGTCCTCGGTGATCACCAAGGGCGACCGTGCTTCCTACTATCCCGGCAGCCAGAGCAACACCATCTGCCTGATCCTGGACCAGGCTACCGGACGCCTGCTGGGCGCACAGGCCATTGGCAGCGAGTCGGTGGCGGGGCGCATCAACGTGTTTGCCACCGCCATTACCTGCGGTATGACCGTGGCCGAGGTCAACGAGCTGGACCTTGTGTATGCACCGCCCGTTGCCCCGGTGTACGACCCCATTCTGATCGCGGCCAGCCAGGCTATGAAAAAGGTGGAGGGGTGACGAAGATGCCGGAGATCTATGAAGTGACCGTGAAAAGCGGCGAGGAGATCTGCAAGACCATTTCGGACTTCGTGACCGCCCACGGGTGGCAGAACGTGATGATCCCGGCGGCCATCGGCTCGGTGATCGGCATGGAATTCACCGCCCCCATCCGGGACGAGCTGCCCCTGCGCTGCGCGGTGACCCCCTACCACAGTGCGGCAGAGCTGCTTTCCTTTACCGGCGAGATCATGCGGCGCGAATGCGCCGACCCGGCCCTGCTGGAAGTTTACCCCGACAAGGTCAGCCCGCTGATCGTTCATATCCACGCCAGCTGTGCCACGGCGGGCGGCCATGTGGCAGGCGGCGGCCTGCGTGCGGGCAAAGCCTTCCGCTCGGTGCGGGTGTTCCTGATTCCGCTGGACGGCAGTCCGGCCTGACCCCCCTTTTGCTTTGTTCCTTCCGGTTGTTTCCAAAAGGCGGTGCGGCCGCCTTGCAATACAAAACCTGTCAGAAAAGGAGAGAAACCTATGGAAGCCACAACCAAGAAAAAGAAATTTCAATTCCCAGATGTGTATGCACTGATTTTTATTCTGTGCTGCCTGGCTATGGTGCTGACCTGGATCATCCCCGCCGGTACCTTTGAGCGCGTGACCGAAGGCACCCTGACCAAGGTCGTGGCCGGTACCTTCCAGTACGTGGAAGCAAAGCCCCAGACCCCCTGGGCCATGCTGCAGGCTATCTATCAGGGCTTTATCAACAGCGCCGGCACCATCTTCCTGATCTTCTTCTGCGGTGCGTCCGTGGCCATGGTGGAAGAAAGCCATGCCCTGTCCGACTTCTTTACCTGGCTGGCCCGTAAGCTGAAGGGCAAAGAGATGCTGGCCATCGCCCTGCTGATGTACGGCCTGGGCCTGGGCAATGCAGCCGGTGCCTTTGCCAACATCGGTGTGGCCCTGATGCCCATTGGCATCGTGATGTCCAACGCCATTGGCGGCGATGCCTTCCTGGCCTTCCTCATCATCTACTACGGCCTGCAGAGCGGCTTCTCCATCGGCTTTGCCAACCCCAGCATCCTGGGTGTGGCACAGACCATGGCCGAGATCCCCATCTTCTCCGGCACCAATGTGCGTGTGGTGTGCTGCCTGGCCAACATCACCTTCCTGTACATCGTGGCCATGCTGTACTACCGCCGCATCCGCAAGGACCCCACCAAGAGCCTGAACTACGGCTCCAATTTCCACAGCTCCTTTGAGATCACTTCCGACAACGTGGACAAGAAGATGTCCAAGCGCCAGATCCTGACCGCTGCCGTGTTCCTGCTGGGCGTGGTGCTGTGCGTGGGTCTGACCATTGCCTGCAAGTGGAACGCCAAAAAGATCGCTTCTTACTTCTTTGGCATGATGATCGTCATCGGCCTGGTCTCCGGTTTCAGCATGAATGAGATCGCCGACAAGTTCATCAAGGGCTGCAAGCCCATGATCTACGCTTCCTTCATCACCGGCCTGGCCAGCGCCATTGCCGTCATCCTGAACCAGGGCAGCGTGCTGGACACCATCGTGTACGCCCTGAGCATCCCGCTGAACAAGGTGGGTGCCGTGGCTGGTGCCGGCCTGATGGTGGTGGTCAACGTTATCGTCAACATCTTTATCCCCTCCGGTTCCGGTCAGGCAGCGGTCATGATCCCGCTGATGACCCCCATTGCCGACCTGGTGGGCATTACCCGTCAGGTTGCCGTGCAGGCCTTCCAGTTCGGTGACGGCCTGTGCAACCTGCTCACCCCGCTGAACGGACCCATGATGGGCTGCCTGGCCATGGTTGGCATCAGCTTCCCCAAGTACATCAAGTGGGCCTTCAAGTACCTGATGATGAACATCGGCGCTGCCATTGTGATCACCATGGTGCTGCAGGCTGTGGGCTGGGTCGGTTTCTGATCCGCAGCTGAATTTTCCGTTGTTTGTTCCATACATTGCATGGAGGAATGAAACTATGGTAGACGTCCGTAAAAAAGTGGAAGAGATCACGCCCGAGATCACCAAAATGCGTGTTCACATCCACGAAAACCCCGAGCTGAGCATGAAGGAATACAACACCTGTGCTCTGCTGGAAGACTATGTGAAAAAGAATGTCCAATACGACCGCCTGAAGCGGGTGGGCGAGACCGGCCTGTTCTTTGAACTGAAAGGCACAAAGCCCGGCAACGGCCCCACCATCGTGTTCCGCGGCGACATTGACGCCCTGCCCATCCAGGAGGATGAGCACATGTCCCCCCGCAGCAAGGTGCCCGGCGTGATGCACGCCTGCGGCCACGATGTGCACGGCACCATCAATGTGGGTGCCGCCAAGATCCTGAGCGAGATGAAGGACCAGTTCTCCGGTTCCATTTACTTCTTCATCCAGCCGGCCGAAGAGATCCTGCAGGGAGCCAAGCTGTTCCTGAACGACCCGGACATCGACTTTGACAAGATCGATGCCGTGGCAGCCCTGCATGTTTCGGCAGAGCTGGACGCCGGCACCATCGGTGTGCGGTACGGGGCCATCCTGGCCAGCGCCGATGAGATCCGCATCCGCATCAATGGCAAGGGCGGCCACGGTGCCCACTGCCACACCCTGCGGGACCCCATTGTGGCGGCTTCGGCTGTGGTGGGTGCTTTGCAGACGCTGGTCTCCCGCGAGACCAACCCCGCCAACGCGGTGGTCATCTCCATCTGCACCATTCATGCCGGCAAGGCCAGCAACATTGTGCCCGACACCGTGGAAATGACCGGCACCGTGCGCACCCTGAACCCGGCAGACCGCGACCGCATGGAAGCCAGCGTGAAGCGCGTGGCAGCCTCGGTGGCCGAGGCCTACCGCTGCACCGCCGATGTGGAGTACAACCGCGGCGTGCCGCCCTTTATCTGCGAGGACGAGTGGGTGGACCGTGCCCTGCGGGTGGGCAAAAAGATGCTGGGTGAAGAGAACACCAAGATCATGCCCTACGCAGCCATGGGCGGCGAGGACTTTGCCTACATCAAGGAGAAAAAGCCGGGCATCTTTGTCCGCCTGGGTGCCCGCACGCCGGGCGGCTCCTACGGCTCGGCCCATTCGCCCACTTTCTACTGCGACAATGCCTGCATTCCGGTGGGCATGCTGACCATTCTGGGTCTGGCCGCAGATTACATGGGCTTTGACATCTGACATCCTCAACTGCTTTCTTGTTTTCCCCAAAGCACAGCAGCGCCGCCGGGCATTTGCCCGGCGGCGCTGCTGCTTTTTCTGCAAGCAAAAGCCCCTGCCCCGTCTGCAGTGAGACGGGGCAGGGGCAGTCTGCGTTTACAGGGTTCAGGCCTTCAGCTGGGGAACCTTCTGCTCAGGCAGGAGGTTCGTCATGCTCTTCAGGCTGATGCCAATGGTGGAAAGGTTGTGCAGCATGGCCGAAGCGGCAGGCTGCAGGATGCCCATGGCACCCAGGGCAATCAGGGCCGAGTTGAAGGTGAGCACAAAGCGGTAGTTGGCGTGCACACGCTTCTGCATGGCGTTGGCAATGGCCTTGAGGGCCACCAGCTCTTCCAGGCTGTCGGCCTTGAGGGTCACATCCGCGATCTCGCGGGCAATGGCCGCGCCGGAGTTGATGGCAATGCCGATGTCGGCGGCAGACAGGGCAGGGGAATCGTTGATGCCGTCACCGATCATCACCACGGTGTGGCCCTCGGCTTTGGCCTTCTGGACGAAGTTTGCTTTGTCCTCGGGCAGCACCTCGGCAAAGAAGTGGTCCACGCCCACCTGCTTGGCAATGGCGGCGGCAGTGCGCTCGCTGTCGCCGGTCATCATGACGGCATTCCGGACGCCCAGGGCGCGCAGGTTGTTGAGCACAGAGGCGGCTTCCGGGCGCAGCGGATCGGAGATGCAGATGACGCCGCACAGCTGGCCGCTGGCGGCCATGTACAGGTGCGAATACTCCGGCTTGAGGGCGTCGAACTTCTCCTGCTCGCCCGCGGGGATGATGCACTTCTCGTCCTCGAACACAAAGTGGTGGCTGCCGATGACCACCCGCTCGCCGCCCACGCGGCTGGCGATGCCGTGGGCCACGATGTACTCCACTTCGGAGTGCATCTCTTCGTGGGAGATGCCGCGCTCCTTGGCGGCACGCACTACGGCGTTGGCCATGGAGTGGGGGAAGTGCTCTTCCAGGCAGGCGGCCAGCTGCAGGACTTCTTCCTCGGCACAGCCGGAGAAGGGCACCACCTTTACCACCTGCGGGGTGGCACGGGTGAGGGTGCCGGTCTTGTCAAACACGATGGTGTCGGCTTTGGACAGGGCTTCCAGATATTTGCCGCCCTTTACGGTGATGTGATAGCTGCCGCACTCCCGCATGGCGGACAGCACCGCCAGCGGCATGGACAGCTTGAGCGCGCAGGAGAAGTCCACCATCAGGCAGGAGATGGCGCGGGTGACGTTGCGGGTGAGCACATAGGTCACGGCGGTGGCACCCAGGCACCAGGGCACCAGCTTGTCGGCCAGTGCCAGCGCGCGGTTCTCGGTGCTGGACTTGAGCTTCTCGGATTCTTCGATCATGGCTACGATCTTGTCGTAGCGGTTGGAGCCGCCCTCGGCCTTGGCCACAAAGACGCACTCGCCCTCTTCCACCACGGTGCCGGCGTAAATGGTGGAGCCCTCCACCTTGCGCACGGGCATGCTCTCGCCGGTCAGGGCGGCCTGGTTCACCATGGCTTCGCCTTCCAGCACGGTGCCGTCCAGCGGGATCATATTGCCGCTGCGCACCACCACTTCGTCACCGGTGCGCACGTTGGTCAGCGGCACCAGCACTTCGGTGCCCTGGCTGCGCACCCACACCTTGTCCACGTTCAGGGCCATGCTGCGGGCCAGGTCATCCAGGCTCTTCTTGCGGGTCCACTCTTCCAGCAGGGAGCCGAGGTTCAGCAGGAACATCACCGACCCGGCGGTATTGAAGTCGCCCCGCAGGATGGACACGCCGATGCTCAAGGCATCCAGCACTTCCACTTCCAGCTTGCGGTGCAGCAGGCAGCGGACGCCCTTCCAGAGGAAGCTCACCGAGCGGAACACGGTGTAGGCCGTGGCCAGCGGAGCGGGCAGGAACAGTTTGCGCAGGGCGCGGCCCGCCACCAGGTTGAACATCTTGTCCTGGTACTCCCGGTTCAGCTTGCGGCTGTCGGCGGAGGTGACCAGGGCATCGTTTTCCGCCACATCAAATTTATAGTGGGCCAGCAGCGCAATGGCATCGGCACGCTTGCCGGTGTAGGTAAGCACCACATCACCGGTGCGCTCGTACACAGCGGCGTGCTCCACAAGGTCGCTGTGGTTCAGGTAAGCTTCCAGCACATCGGCACGGTGCAGGGTCATGCGCACGGCTTCCACGTGCACGCGCAGGCGGCCGCGGCTTTCATGTAAAATGGTACATTTCATAGAGTGTAAAGGCCTTTCTTATGCAGTAAGACGGCGAGGTGCGCCCTCATCCGGCGCGCAGGCCCGCCACCTTCCCCCCGGCGGGGGAGAGGGCATTTAAAACAACATCTTTCACAGTTCACAAAAAAGAGCCGCCCGAAGGCGGCTCCCGGAGCTGCAGAATCAGTCCTCGGTCTTGGTCTCGGCGGAAGCGTCCTCGATTACGGCAGCCTCGGCCTCGGCAGCGCGGGCCTCGTTGATGGCCTTTGCATCGGCCAGGATATCACCGGCCTGCTCCTGCACCTTGTTCACGGTCTCCATGGTGCAGTCCTTCATGCGCAGCACGGCAGCGGTGGTCTGGGTGTAGACCTTCTTGGCGTCCTTGCTGGACAGGATCTTGAAGCCGGCAGAGCCAAACAGGGCACCGGCGGCGAACAGAGCGATCTTCTTGATATTCATAGTTGTTTCCCTACCTTTTTCTATTCTTGAATGGAGGGCCTTGCGGCCCGTAAGATTCGGATACCGGAGGAACCGGGAAGGGGGCACAGCAGCCCTGGACTTCGAGGCTATTGTAGCACAGATTTTACCATTTTCAAGCTTTTTCATGAATGTTAATACATGTAAACTTTTTACGATGTGTAGTTAGAAAAAACTATCTTTAACGTGTTTTTTAAGACAAACTACAGTTTGTAAATGGAAACTAACCGGCAGATGGGACGAGAAAGAATTTCCAGCTTGTAAAAAGTCCTGGTCTGGAAATGCAGTTTGCCGCCACGGCCCTTCTCTGTGAAAAAAGCAACCCGGAAAAATCCGCAGATTTTTCCGGGTTGCTAAAATAAAAATCGTTTTGCTTTACAGGATGCGCACCCGGATCACGGCGGGGATGGCGCTCAGCTTTTCGGCCAGCGTTTTGTCCACGGCACCGGTG
>CAKTGS010000011.1 GCA_934561485.1 uncultured Faecalibacterium sp. | reverse complement strand
TCTTCCTTGACATGAAAATACCCCCAAAGTATTCAGAGTTTTGTTTTTACTCTGTCTACTCTAGGGGTAGCATATCAGTTTGCCCCGGCTCTTTGCTTTTGCCCGGCGCTGTGCTACAATAAAACCAAATTGCAGAACAGGGGAGAGGGAAAATGGTCGATCATATCGAGATCCGCGGTGCGCGGGTGCACAACCTGAAAAACATCAATGTGGATGTGCCGCTGGGCAAAATTGTGGGCGTGGCGGGGGTGTCCGGCTCCGGCAAGTCCAGCCTGGCGCTGGGCGTGCTGTATGCCGAAGGCTCCCGCCGGTATCTGGACGCTTTGTCTACCTACACCCGCCGCCGCATGACCCAGGCAGCCAAAGCGTCTGTGGACGAGGCGCTGTACGTTCCGGCGGCGCTGGCCCTGCACCAGCGGCCTGCCGTGCCGGGCATCCGCAGCACCTTTGGCACCGGCACCGAGCTGCTCAACAGCCTGCGCCTGATGTACTCCCGCCTGGCCAGCTACCGCTGCAGCTGCGGGCACTGGCTGCAGCCCAGCCTTGCCATTGCGGCTGAAAAGCCGCTGGTGTGCCCGGCGTGCGGCGCGCAGGTGCGGGCGCTTTCGGCGGAAGAATTTTCCTTCAACAGCCAGGGGGCCTGCCCTGCCTGCAGCGGCACCGGCATTGTGATGACGGTGGACAAAAGCACCCTGGTGCCAGACGAGAGCCTGACCATTGAGCAGGGCGCTGTGGCCCCCTGGAACAGCCTGATGTGGTCGCTGATGATCGACATCTGCCGGGAGATGGGCGTGCGCACGGATGTGCCCTTCCGGGAGCTGACCGAGCAGGAAAAGGATATCGTGTACAACGGCCCGGCGGAGAAAAAGCACATTTTTTACCACAACAAAAACTCCAACCAGGCCGGGGAACTGGATTTTACCTATTTCAATGCCACCTACACCGTGCAGAACGCCTTGGCCAAGGTCAAGGACGAAAAGGGCATGAAGCGGGTGGAAAAGTTTTTGCGGCAGCAGGTCTGCCCGGACTGCGGCGGCAGCCGCCTGTGCGCAGCGGCCCGGGTGCCGCGCCTGCGGGGCATCGGCCTGGACAAAGCCTGCCAGATGACTCTGACCGACCTGACTGCCTGGGTGGACGGGGTGCCCGCCAGCCTGCCGGAAGAAATGCGCCCCATGGCCCAGAGCATCTGCCAGTCCTTCCAGACGGTGGCGGCGCGGCTGCTTTCGCTGGGGCTGGGGTATCTCACGCTGGACCGTGCGGCGGCCACCCTTTCCACCGGCGAGCGCCAGCGAATGCAGCTGGCCCGGGCCGTGCGCAACCGCACCACCGGCGTGCTGTATGTGCTGGATGAACCGTCCATCGGCCTGCACCCTTCCAACATCGAGGGCCTGACCGCCGTGATGCACGACCTGGTGGCGGACGGCAACTCGGTGGTGCTGGTGGACCACGATACCCAGATCCTGGCAGAAGCGGACTGGCTCATCGAGATGGGGCCGGAAGCCGGTGCCAGGGGCGGCCATGTCATTGCGCAGGGCACCGTTCCGGCCATCCGGCAGAACCCGGTGTCTCAGATCGGCCCCTTCCTGGCCGGGCGCGCCGGGGTGAATGCCCGCCCGCGCACCCCGGTAGCAGACCTGTTTGCCCTGGGGCACATCCACCTGTCCACCGGGCCGCTGCACACGGTTAAACCGCTGGAGCTGGACCTGCCCAAGGGGCGGCTCACGGTGGTAACCGGCGTGTCCGGTTCCGGCAAAACCACCCTGATCCTGGAAAGCCTGATCCCGGCCCTGCAGGCGTCCATTGCGGGCACCGCCCTGCCGGAGCACATCCGGGCGGTGGACGCTGAGGGCATCGGGCAGGTCAAACTGATCGATGCCACGCCCATTGGCATCAACGTGCGGTCTACTGTGGCAACCTACGCCAACGTGCACGATGAGCTGCGCAAGCTCTTTGCCAAAACGCCGGATGCCAAAGAGCACGGCTATAAGGCAGGGGACTTCTCCTACAACACCGGCAGACTGCGCTGCCCCACCTGCGATGGCACGGGCGTGATCAGCCTGGATGTGCAGTTTTTGCCGGATGTGGAGGTGGTGTGCCCGGACTGCGGCGGTTCCCGCTACAGCCGGGAAGCGGCGGCCGTGCACCTGCCCATGGCGGACGGTGCGCAGGCCTCCATGGCCGACCTGATGGACATGAATGTGTCCACCGCGCTGGATGCCTGCGCGGACCGCAAATTGGTGCGTCAGCGCCTGCAGGTGCTCCAGGAACTGGGCCTTGGGTACCTGACTTTGGGCGAGGAGACGCCCAGCCTTTCCGGCGGCGAAGCCCAGCGGCTCAAGCTGGCCAGCGAGATGGGCAAGGGCCAGTCGGACAGTGTGTTTGTGTTTGACGAACCCACCATCGGCCTGCACCCGCTGGATGTGCAGACCCTGCTGCGGGTGTTCCAGAAGCTGATCGAAAACGGGGCCACCGTGGTGGTCATTGAACACGACCTGGATGTGATCCGCAATGCGGACTACCTTGTGGACATGGGGCCGGGCGGCGGCGAAGCCGGCGGGCGCATTGTGGCGGCAGGCACCCCGGAGCAGGTGCGGCAGAACCCGGAAAGCATCACCGGGCGGTATCTTTAACGGAAGAAACAGCGTCCCCTGTCAGGCACCCCCGGCGGTGCAGTCAGGGGACGTTTTGGTCTGCGAAGTCCTTCTTGTCAAGGGTGCAGTGCAGGCGTATAATGGAAACAGACCCCGAAAAACAAAAAATCAGGAGGAATTTTATGCGGAACGAAGCTAAAACGCGGCTGCTGCGGCTGGCAGCCATGGTGCTGCTGGCGGCTATGCTGCTGACAGCCTGCGCCAGCAAGGCCGCCAAAGCACGGGAAAAGTTTGAACTGGGCCAGAAATACCTGACCGAGATGAACTACACCGAGGCTGTGGCATCTTTTACCGAGGCCATTCAGCTGAACCCGGACGACATCGAAGCCTATCTGGGCCGTGCAGAAGCTTACATCGGTTTGAAGCAGTATGACGATGCCAAGGCCGACTACGGCACGGCAATTGAAAAGGCGGCAGACCAGCCCTACCTGCAGGCGGAAGCCTACATCGGCCGCGCCGAGATCAACGAGCAGACAGACGAAAACGAGGACGCTCTGAGCGACTACGAAGCGGCATCCACCGCTCTGGACAAGGTGGACGTGGAAAAGATCACCGATGTGACGGAACAGATGCTGGAAGCTTTGAAGATCAAGGTTTACAACGCCTGTGCCCGCCTGAGTGCCCTGCTTGGCCGGTATGACGCTGCTGTGGCAGGTTACACCAAGGCACTGGAAAGCCTTGCCAAGCTGCCGGACGATGCAGACGTGCTGGACGTGAAGACTACCAAGGTTACTTCCTACACAGGCCGTGCAGAGGCCAACACCAAGCTGGAAAACTATGCGGACGTTCTGCCGGACTATGATGCTCTCATCGACCTGGGCGAGGACAAAGCGGCGGACCGTGACACCCTGCTGGCGGCCATGAGCCTTGCCCAGAGCCAGGCAGGCGACCTTGCGGGTGCTGACAGCTGGCTGGGCGAGGTGAACCACGCGGATTATGCGGAGAGCATTCAGCTGACCGCCGCCGAGGACCTGCTGAAAAACGCCGCCGGGCTTGCCAAGGCAGAGGGCGCCGATGCCTATGAGAAGATCAAGGCCGCGCTGACCACGGATGCGGCCAAGACGGCCATGCAGAACCTTCTGGTCCGGGGCTACCAGCTGCGCTATTACGATGCAGACGGCAAGATGCTGGCGGTCTACGCCGATGCCACCGCCTGGGATGACGTGAATGCCGAAGAAAACGGCAGCGTGACCGCGGACGATGTTGCCGTGGTGACTGCTCCCACCGCAGAGGATGTGAACAATGTTTCTCTGAGCAAGCTTTACGTGTACTATGGTGCTGCTGAGGGCCGCAGTCGCGAGGGTGAGGGCCTGTGGTACATCCTGAACCCTGCAAAAACTGACCTGACCGCCGAGACCTACACCTGGAAGAACGATGCCCCGGACGGCGGCTTCCAACAGAAGGTGGAGGTCAAACCGGTAAGCTACACGCTGACCCGCTACGACAGCAGCGAAGCAAACGATACTTGGCCCACCAAAACGGATGTGACTGTGAGCTATCAGGTGGGCGGCACTGCGATTCAGGTGTCCTTCAAGTCGCAGACAAAGTACTGGTACTTCCCGGATGATTATGATGGCACCAACTATACGCAGAAGCAGCTGTTTGCCATGAATCCCAATGCTGCCGAAACATCCAGCGCAAAGGAAGTCTATACACTCTCCAATCCGATCCTGTCGGCAAAGCGTGTGACGCTGCGCAATGAACAGGAATGGAATGACCCCAACTGCCTTGTGGTTACAGTTCCGGCAGGTACGACAGTGAAAGCATCGGGCAATGATGTGGTTCAGTGGGCCGAGGCTTATCAGGGCAGCAGTGTCCGGGTTGGATTGGGGCGGGATGAAGATCCCAATTATAAGTACAATGCAGACGAGGCGGCGCTGTCGGCCAGCCAGTGGACCTATGAGTATATGTATAACGGCGAGGCTCTGACTGTGAAGAAAGGCTGCATGTACCGCCTTGGAGGCGGTATGCAGGAAGATACCGATTATGCGCTTGGCGGTATCTGCTTCTATGGAGAATAAGCCGGGCTGGCCGATGTTTTTCCGGAAACCATAAAAAAATAACAGCGCTCCCGCACCGGAAAGAACCGGCGGCGGGAGCGCTGTTTTGTGCTTTTAAAAGAGTTACCGCTTGATGTCGTAGTTCATGTTCATCAGGTTGCGGATGCTGCTGACATCATCGGTGATGTTGGCATCGCCGTGAATGGTGTGCTTGATGGCGCTGCTGGCCACGGCAAAGTTGATCATGTCCATGGCCTTGTAGTTGTGCAGCATGGCATAGATCAGGCCGCTGGCAAAGGCATCGCCGCCGCCCACACGGTCCAGAATGTTAAAGGTGAACAGCTTGCTCTCAAAGGTGTGGCCTTCGTACCACATAAAGGCCTTCAGGCTGTTCTCACTGCCGCTGTGAGCATAACGCACATGGCGGGCGATGCACTTCAGGTTGGGGTAGCGCTCAATAAAGTGCTGGAAGATCTCGTCCTGCTGCTCGTAGCTGGGCTGCAGGGGCACGCCGTCCTTCCAGTCGCCCTTGCTGTGGTCGGTTTCGTCCTTCCACAGGTGGTACGGCTCAATGCCCAGCAGTACGTCCACATAGGGCAGGCACTCGGTGCAGAAGTCCCGGGCTTCCTCCCAGCTCCACAGGGTGGAACGGAAGTTGCCGTCAAAGCTCACGGTCAGGCCCTTTTTCTTGGCCACCTTGAGCATGTCCAAAATCAGGCTGCGGCAGTTGGGGGCCAGTGCCGGGGTAATGCCGCTCAGGTGCAGCCAGTCAAAGCCGTCCAGCAGCTCGTTCAGATCTACCTGGGAAAAATCGTACTCGGTAATGGCGCTGTGCTTGCGGTCGTAAATGACCTTGGAGGGGCGGATGCCGTAGCCGGTTTCCAGATAATAAGTACCCAGACGGTTGGAAGGAGTCTCGTGCGGCTCGGTGAGGATCATGGGGGTGCAGTGCACATCATTGGAGCGCAGCCAGCGCACAGCACTTTTGCCCAGGCTGTTGTTGGGCACCACGCTGAAGAAGGTGCTGTCCACACCCAGGTTTGCCAGTGCCAGCGCAATGTTGGCCTCGCTGCCGCCGTAACTGGCTTCAAAGGCAGAAGCCATGCGGATCTTTTCGTAGTTCGGCGGGGTCAGGCGCAGCATGATCTCGCCGCAGGTGATGAATTTTTGCCCGGGTGCTTCGCTGCCAAGGATGGGATTATAGTGTTCCATAATGTTCCTCCTGAGTTTCTAAACATGCCCTGTGAATTCTATTAACACATCGTTGTATCCATTATAGTGCGTCCGTCCCCGGAATGCAAGCACTTGCCGTGCGTTGTGAGAGAAAATAATCGTTGATTTTTGGGTGTTTTGACGAAAAACGTTTTGAAGGCCGGTGGGCCGGGAGCTTCTCCGAGGACTGTCCGGAGGGGGCCGTGGCCAGCAAGATACAAGCGTAAGCGCAGCGGAGGCTATTTTAAATCATCTCATACGCCTGTCAGATCAAAGCTGGGGGTATACTCCTCCTTCGCACTGCTCTTCTGCTGCATGTATCCCTGCACAAGGCCCTTGTCCATGGCATAGTTCACCACCCGGCGGTATTCGTAGGTGGTAATGCGCCGCCCGATGCCATGCTCTGCCGCCTTGAAGAAGGGGGTGTACTGGCTCATCACACTGGGCAGAAAGCACCCGGGGTCGGCATTGTTCCAGGCGGCCATCTGATCCAGTACCGCAAAGCTGTCGTCCACGTGGCCGGGCAGGGCCAGGTGCCGCAGAATGACGCCCCGCTGCAGAATGCCTTCGGCGTCAAACACCGGGTGCCCTGCCTGGGCCATCATGGCTTCAATGGCGGGCTTGGCCTGGGCAAAGTAGTCCGGCGCGGCGGAAAGCTCTGCCGACAGGGCAGGAGAGACATATTTCAGGTCGGCCAGCCAGATGTCAATGTACCCACGCCAGGCTTCCACGCTTTCCGCGGTCTCGTAACCGCCGGTGTTGCACACGATGGGCAGACGCAGCCCCTGCGCCCGGGCAAGGTCCAGTGCGGCGATGATCCAGGGCCGCCACTGCCCCGGGGTGACCAGGTTGATGTTGTGCGCCCCCTGCGCCTGCAGGTTCAGAAAGATCTCCGCCAGATGCTCCACGGTGATCTCTTTGCCCAGGCCCTCGGCGCTGATGGGGTAGTTCTGGCAGAAGCAGCACTTGAGGGTGCAGCCGGAAAAGAACACCGTGCCGCTGCCCCGGGTGCCGCTGATGCAGGGTTCTTCCCAGAAATGCAGGGCGGCGCGGGCGGCTTTGAGCACGGCACCGGCCCCGCAGAAACCGGTCTGTCCGGCGGCGCGGTTGGCCCCGCAGCGGCGCGGGCAGAGGGTGCAGTGGGCGGGAGGAGAGACAAGAGCAGTTTTCGGCATAATATCCAAAGTCCTTTGTGTAAAGTTTGTTGCCTTCAGTATACCACTTTTGGTGCCATTCGTGCTATACTGAAAGACACAGAGAAAAAAATACATGGAACGCAACATCTGTAGGGGGATGCTGTGAGGGAGGAAACCATGCGCACTGAATCCGATGAGATCCGTGACAATCTGAAATATCTCACCCTGCTGGCCCGTGATTACCCGTCCCAGGCCGCTGCCGCCAGCGAGATCATCAGCACCCAGGCTCTGCTCAAGCTGCCCAAGGGCACCGAGCATTTCATGAGCGATCTGCACGGCGAAAACGAGGCATTTGTTCATATTCTGAATTCCGCTTCCGGCGTCATCCGCGAAAAAGTGGATCTTGTGCTGGGCAGCACCGTGCCCGAAAACCAGCGTGCGGAGCTGGCAACCCTGATCTACTATCCCAACGAAAAGCTGCCCCAGCTCAAGGAGCGCTGCACCAGCGAGGAGGCACTGGACCAGTGGTACACCCACACCCTGCTGCAGCTCATTGAGATCTGCCGCCTGGTGTCGTCCAAGCACACCCGCGACCATGTGCGCCGGTGCCTGCCCGCCAGCTGCGGCTACATTCTGGACGAGCTGCTGCACGCCCATTTTGAGGACCACAACAAGGACCTGTATTACGGACAGATCGTGGGCAGCATCATCGAAAATGGCCGGGCTGACCGGTTCATTGTGCGGCTGTGCGAGCTGATCAAGCATCTGGCCGTGGACAAGCTGCACATTGTGGGCGACCTGTTCGACCGCGGTCCTCGCCCGGACATCATTCTGGACCTGCTCATGCGCCACCACAATGTGGATATCCAGTGGGGCAACCACGATGTGGTATGGATGGGTGCCGCCGCCGGCAGCCCCATCTGCATCTGCACCGTGCTCAAAACCACCCTGGCCTACCACAACCACGGCATGGTCGAGGACTGCTACGGCATCAACCTGCGGCATCTGCAGCGCATGGCCGAGCAGTTTTACGGCGAGGATGACCTGAGCATCTGGATGCCCCACACGGATGCGGCCCGCGGCCCCTACACGGCGGGGATGCTGCACCGCTGCGCTGTGATGCACAAGGCCATTAGCATTATGATGTTCAAGCTGGAATGCCAGGTCATCGACCGCAACCCGGATTTCCAGATGGAAGGGCGGGACTACCTGCGCCGCATCGACTGGGCAAAGCATACGGTGCGGGTAGGGGAGAAGGAATATCCCCTGCAGGATACGTCTTTCCCTACGGTGGACCCTGCCGACCCGGCGGCATTGAATGCGGACGAAGAACTGGTGCTGCACAAGCTGGTACAGTCCTTCCGGCAGAGCGAAAAGCTGCGCCAACACGTGGAGTTTTCGTACACCAAAGGCAGTGTGTATCATATTGAAAACGGCAATCTGCTGTACCATGGCGTGGTGCCCATGACCGCAAAGGGCAGCTTTGCGGTGGAGCACTTTGAGGGCCGCCGCTATTCCGGCCGCGCTCTGATGGACTACTGCGATGCCCGCGCCCGCCGGGGCTACTATGCGCCGGAGGGTAGTGCCGCCCGCCAGAACGGGCAGGACTTTTTGTGGTATCTGTGGTGCGGGCGGCTGTCGCCGCTGTTCGGCCGCAGTGCCATGACCACCTTTGAGCGGCTGTACATCGCCGACCCGGCCACCCACGAGGAGGTCAAGGACCCCTACTATACCTGGTACAACGAAGAAGCTGCCTGCCGCCGCATTCTGGCGGAGTTCGGTTTGCCGGGCACCAGCCACATCGTCAACGGCCATGTGCCGGTGCGGGAGAAAAACGGCGAAAGCCCCATCAAGGGCGGTGGACGGCTGGTGGTGATTGACGGCGGATTCTGCCGTGCCTACCACGAAAAAACCGGCATTGCGGGCTACACGCTGGTGTATTCCAGCCGCACCATGTCCCTGCGCACCCACCAGCCCTTTGAAAGCGCCGAAAAAGCGGTGCGCGAAAACATCGACATCCTGTCGCAGACCAACATTCTGGAAACGGAGAACCACCGCATCCTGGTGGAGGACACCGACGAAGGTGAGGTGCTGCGGGAGCGGGTGCATGACCTCAAACAGCTGGTTACAGCCTACCAGCTGGGGTGGATTCAGGAGACCTGCAGCGAGGATCAGGTGTGGTAAAGCGCAACAACACCGTACAATGTGCATCAAATCTCTGTGAAATTTTTGAAAAAAGAAACAAAATTTTGGAATATCGGGCCGGAATCTGGGCAAAACAGAAAATAAAAGATCTTATCCGCCGGGGGACTTTGCTTTTTTGTGGAAGTTGTGTATAATAAGGTAGCTGTAATTATGCGCAGGCTTTGGTTGCTTTGCACAGCCGGCGCACACAGCCGTTGGATTGCATTCAAAAGCCTTAACAGGCCCGTGCTGCGGGCCGTTGACAAGGAGATCATAAAATTGGAGAAATTTGTTATTACGGGCGGTAAGCCTTTGCACGGCGAAGTGACCATTTCCGGTGCAAAAAATGCGGCAGTGGGCATTCTGCCGGCTACCATTCTGGCAGCGGATGTCTGCGTGATCGAAAACCTGCCGGACATCAGCGATGTGGCGGTGAGCCTGAAGATCCTGAGCACTCTGGGTGCCCAGGTGCGGATGCTCAATCGCAACACCTACGAGATCGACACCACCCACCTGACGGCCACCAATGTGCCGGACGATCTGTCCCGCCAGATGCGCGCCAGCTACTACTTTCTGGGCGCGCTGCTGTCCCGCTTCGGCAAGGCTCAGGTGGCCATGCCCGGCGGCTGCAACCTTGGCCCCCGTCCCATCGACCAGCACCTGAAGGTGTTCAGCGCCCTGGGTGCCGAGGACAGTGTGGACTACGGCATGATCACCGTGCGCGCCAAGGAGCTGAACGGTGCCCACATCTTCTTTGATAAGGTCAGCGTGGGCGCTACCATGAACGGTATGCTCTCCGCCGTGATGGCAAAGGGCCAGACCATTCTGGAAAACTGCGCCAAGGAGCCCCATGTGGTGGACCTGGCCAACTTCCTGAACATGTGCGGTGCCGACATTCGCGGTGCAGGCACCGATGTGATCAAGGTGCGCGGCGTGGAAAAGATGCACGGCTGCACCTACAGCATCATCCCGGATCAGATCGAGGCCGGCAGCTACATGGTGGCAGCCGCGGCCACCGGCGGTGATGTGCTGGTGAAGAACGTGACCCCCAAGCACCTGGAACCCATTACCGAGAAGCTGCGCCGCGCCGGTGTTGTGGTGGAAGAATTTGACGATGCTGTGCGGGTGAGCCGCACCGGCGACATTCTGCCCCTGAAGATCAACACCATGCCGCACCCCGGCTTCCCCACCGATATGCAGCCCCTGATGGGCGTGCTGCTGAGCGTGGCCAAGGGCACCAGCACCATTACCGAAAGCGTATGGGACAACCGGTTCCGCTATGTGGACGAGCTGCGCAAGATGGGGGCCAGCGTGCAGGTGGACGGCCAGGTGGCTGTGTTTGAAGGGGTGGACAAGCTCACCCCGGCGCCGCTGCGCGCACTGGACCTGCGTGCCGGTGCTGCCATGGTGGTGGCTGCCCTGATGGCGGACGGCACCAGCGAGATCGAAGAGATCGGCCACATTGAGCGCGGCTACGAGAACATTGTAGAAAAGCTGCGCGGCCTGGGTGCCGACATCAGCAAAGTGGAGCGGATGCCTGCCGCACTGGAACAGGCACTGTAACATTCAATGAAAAAACAAACAGCCTGCCGTGATTTGCGGCGGGCTGTTTTTATGAAGATACGAGGTTTTTCATGGCAGAATTCATCTCATTGTATTCCGGGTCCTCCGGCAACAGCAGCGTGGTGCGCTGCGGCAGCCGGTACCTGATCGTGGACATGGGCAAGGGTGTGCGCACCACCATGGCGGCGCTCAAGGATCTGGGCCTTGCCGTCAGCGATTGTGACGGCATTCTGATCACCCACGAGCACAGCGACCACGTAAAGGGGCTTTCTACCTTTCTCAAAAAGAACCCGCTGCCGGTGTACGGCGCAGCCGCTACGCTGGATTTTCTGGATGCCAACGGCATTGTGCCGCCCACCTGTGAGCTGAACACGTTGGAAGGCCGGGAAGAGAACATCGGGGCTTTCGGAGTGCAGTCTTTTCCCACCAGCCACGATGTGCCCTGCGTGGGCTACCGCATCCACACCCCGGACGGCAAAACCATGACCATTGCCACGGACCTGGGCGTTCTGACCCCGCCGGTGCACGAGGCGCTTTCCGGCTGCGACTTGGTGGCGCTGGAAAGCAACTACGACCTGCACATGCTGCGCAGCGGATCGTACCCGTATTACTTACGTGCCCGCATTGAGAGTACGCGGGGGCATCTGTCCAACGATGAGTGTTCCGCAAAGCTGCTGGAACTGATCCAGGAAGGCTGCAAAAAGTTTGCGCTGTGCCATCTTTCGCAGGAGAACAACACCCCCATGCTGGCTCTGCAGACGGTGTTCAACACCCTGGGCGCTGCCGGCGTGGTGCCGGACAAGGACTGCGTGGTGCAGACCCAGCGCCGCAACGAGGTAAGCCCGGTGCTGGAATTTTGAATAAACAAAAAAGCAACACATCCGTGTTGCTTTTTTGTTTATTCGCTTGCTTTCTGCACCCGGATGTCGCTGCCCAGAAACTTGATGGGCACAAAGGCGGCCAGGCGGCTGGAAATTTTTTCGGTGTAGAGTTTTTCCAGCAGGGCACCGTCTGTGATGTTGGTGGTGACAATGGTGGGCAACTTTGCACCCAGTCGGCTGTTCAGAAGGCTGTACAGGTTGGTCAGGAAAAAGCTGGAATTGAACTCGGTGCCCAGATCATCCAGGATCAGCAGGTCGGCGTTGGAAGCGGTCTGGAAGAGCGTTTCTTCCTCGCCGCCGGGGTCTGAGCCGAAGTGCAGGGCTTCCAGCTTACCAAAAAAGTCGGGGCAGGAGACGTAGATCACATCGTAATTCTGCTGCAGCACCTGCCCGGCAATGGCCAGGGCAGCGTGGGTCTTGCCCAGGCCTGCATTGCCCACCAGCAACAGGCTCTCGCGGGTGGCAGGGGAGAAGTTTGTGGCATAGGCACGCAGCTCGCCCAGATTTTCGGCCATGTAGGTGCGGATGCTCTCGCCGGTTTCCCGGTCAATGGCGGTGGGGTAATAGTCCAGCTTCATGGTGTCAAAACTGGAAATGGACAGGTTCGACAAGGCTTCGATCTCCTGGCGGCGCAGCTGCTGCATCACCCGGCGCACACAGCTGCAGGTGCGGCCATTCACGCTGCCGGTGTCCTGACAGAGACTGCAGGTGAACTTCGGCTCCAGGGCATCGGCGGGGCGGCCGCTGGCGGCCAGCAGAGCGGTCAGGTTCTGCCGGGCAGCAGCCAGGGCGGCAGCGGCCTCGGTGCGGTCCTGTCCGGCAGCACCGGCAATGGCACAGCGGATGCCCCGCACCCGCACTTCCTCTTCGGCGTGGCGCAAGGCGGGAATGGCCGCTTCAGCCTGGGCGGCGGCATCCTGCGCCAGTGCGCGGGCGGTCTGCCGCCGCCGGGCAACGGTGCGCAAAGCTTCCTGATACAATTCGTTTTTGGTACGCATAACGGCTCCTTATTCGGGCTTTTTGATGAGCGAACGGCGGCGGGTGGCGTTTTTGAGGATATCGTTGCCGCTGGGGGTCTCACGGTCCACCCGGATGCTGCGGCTGGCCCCGGCGGCAGCCACCGGCCCGCGCACATCGTGGATGCTGCGCAGGCCCTTGGCGTTCCAGGTTTTCAGGATGCTGTTCCAGTACCACAGGTCGCGCTTGGGGCCGGCCTGCACGGCAGCTTCCTGCACCATGGCATCATCGTAGCCGTACACCTCGTACCAGCGGGCAATGGCTTTGCGCCCGCCCAGGGTCAGCTCCTCGGGGGCAAGACCCAGCAGGCCGCTGACATACTGTTCCCGGCTCTGGCGCAGAGCCAGCAGTTTGAGGTGGGCGTCTGCCTGCTCGCCGGTCTCTACGCCCTCGGCACGCCACACCTTCAGTTCGTGGATCACCGCCGCCATGGTGCGCTTGCCGCAGCTGGCGGCGTAGGCGGTGCACAGCATCACAGTCTCGGGGGCAAAGCCCTCCTGCACGTACAGGTTTACCAGCCGCTCCATTTCCCGGTGGGTCAGGGGGCGGGCAAAGCTGGTCTGTGCGCAGTCGATCAGGCTGGAGATCATGGGGTCGGTGCGGCTGGCCGCTGCGATCTCGGCCCAGGTCATGGGGGCGGGGGCGCTTGGCTCGGCACCCGGTGCGGCGTTTTCTTCGTAGCGTTCCAGCAGCCCGGCACCGGCCCAGAAAGACAAGGCACTTTCGGCGCTGATGCGGCTGCGCAGCTTGAGGTCTGCACAGATCTTGTCCGGGTCGGTCACGCCGGTGGCCAGCACATACAGCGCCACCCGCACGTTATATTCTTCCGCAATGCCCAGCTTGGAAAACACCAGCTGCGGCACCGCAATGGTATCGCCTTTCAGTTCTTTTAAACGATAGATCATGGCTTATTCCTTCGGCTCCTCCTCGGCGGGCGGCTCCCAGGGGTCGCAGTCCATCATGTCGGGGCAGTTTTTCCAGCGTTCCGGCTCGGCGTTGAAGGCGTCCTGCAGGCACTGGGCAGCAGTGGCGCGGCCCTCATCGCTCAGGGGGAACACTTCCTGGCGGCGCAGGACGGGGTCGGTCATTTCCAGCGTCCAGGGATCCGGCCAGTAGTCCAGCGTCAGAATGCTTTCCTCTTTCACGGCTCCTTCGCCGCCGCTGGGGTCCGGCACCGAGCGCTTGCCCGGGGTAAGCCGGTAGCGCAGGCCGAATTCGTTGCCGCTGTAGGTGTTTTTGCATTGAAAGTAATGCAGCAGGGGAACAAAGATCATGGCAGGCGGGTCCTTTCCGGCACAGGCGGCACTTGCACGCTGTGCGATCATCTTTATTATAAAGCAAGCCAGGCAAATTGCAACCGATTTTGCACCCCGGCAGCGCCGGACGAAAGAAAAAACGGCAAATCGTATCGGAACGATTTGCCGTTATGGAGCAGGATACGGGACTCGAACCCGCCGCCTACTGCTTGGGAAGCAGTCGCTCTACCGGATGAGCTAACCCTGCAGCTGCCCCTTTATTCTAGCAAAGCAGGCGGAACTTGTCAAGAGCGAACGGAAACGAATTTTGCGGTCAGTCTTTTTCTGCATACGTCAGGTCCAGCACCGGGGTAAAGGGGTCGAACACCAGCCCCCGGATGCCATCGGCCAGCAGAAGCTGCTTCTGCTGGGCCAGCAGCGGTACCACGGTGCAGCTTTCCAGCAGCTGATGCTCGCATTCGCTCAGCAGCTGGCAGCGGGTGGAACCGGTCTGCTGGGCGCTCAGGGCCAGCCGCTCGGTGTACAGGGCGTTGCCGTAGCCGGTCAGACTGCCGCCCTCGGCTGTGAACTGCTGCAGCATCTGATACACGCTGCCGCCCTCGGCGTGGATGGGGGCCAGCGCAATGGTGTACTGGCCGCTGGCCAGCCGGGCATTAAACTCTTCCTGCGGCACTTCCTCCACCGAGAAGAAGAGAGAACACTGCTTCTGCCAGGCACCGTTGATCTGCTCGGCCAGTTCGGTCAGGCCGGCCTCCTTCGGCACCAGCAGTGTCACGCCGCTGAAGTCGGAAGTTGCCATGCCCTGCCGGGCTTCCAGGTACAGGCTCTGCGGGTCGGCAATGGTGGGTAGCGGGTCTCCAGCGGCGGCGCGGTAGTCCAGGCCGTCCACGGTCAGGCCGTCCGGCACAAGGCCTTTGGCAGGAGCGTACAGGCCAGAATCCGGGACGGTAAGGTTCTGCCGTGCAATGGCCGCCAGTGCCTGCCGCAGCGGTTCGCTGGACAGCACCGAACCTTCCTGCGCATTGAACAGCAGGGACCAGGTGGTGTCCGAATAGGCCACCGACCGCAGGCTGGTCTGGGCACCGGTGTCGTCCAGGGCGGCGGAGCACTTTTCGTCCGCGATGAGCTGGGCGGCGGTCTTATCGGCATTGCTGGTGTTCTGCACCAGGCGCAGGCTGTCGATCAGCGGGGCAGAGACGGCCCGGCGCAGGAACAGGCCGCTGGACGTCCAGTTGTAAATGTAAAAGCTGCCGCTGGAAAGGGTGGTAGCGGTGGTCAGGCCGTAGGTGCCGCGGGTGTTGTTGAAGAATTCCTCATCGCAGGGCATGGCACCGGGCAGGGTGAGTTTGGACAGGAAGTTGGCGTCCTTCTCGCTCAGGCGGAACACCAGCGTCAGCGGGCCGGATGCAGAAACCCCCAGGGTGCTCTCGTCCGCTTCTCCGGCCAGAACGGCGGCGCTGTTCTGGATGACGGAAAATTCCACGGCATAGGGGGATGCCGTCTGTGCGCGGAAGATGCGCCGGAAGGCAAACACAAAATCTTCGGCGGTAATGGCGTAGTCGGTGGCGGCTCCCTTGGCGGCGGTGTAAGTCAAGCCGCTTTTCAGGGTAAAGGTGTAGGTCAGGCCGTCCGGCGAGACGGTCCAGCTCTCGCACAGGTCAGGCACCAGCTCGCCGTCTGCATTGCGGCGTACCAGCCCGCCGTACAGGTTTTCGCAGGCGATCACGTCTTCGGCTTTGGAGGCCACCTGGGGGTCCAGGTTGGCCGGAATGTTGTCTACGAACCATGTAAAGCTGTTGCTGCCGGAGCTGCCGCCGCAGCCGGTGAGCACAGCCAGAAACACAACGGCCAGAGCCGCTGCGCAAATACGCAATAAACGCTTCAAAGAAAGATCCCTCGTTCCATGGGTGATAGAATTGGTTGTATACATAGAGCATTGCTTCGACAAGTGTAGCAGAAAAAAATGCAAAAGACAATTGCTTTTTTGTGAATTTACCGGGTTTTTGATGCAAAGTGGCAGGTTTTCCGTTGCCAATTGCGGCCAAATGGACTATAATGGTACAGCGAAAACATCCTGCGTGCTGTATGGCGCGCGTTCTGAATATGAATCTATGGAGGAGGAACTGTTTTTATGCAGAAGGAACAACAGCAGCTGGAGCAGCTCATCAAAGGCAAGAAGGTGGCTTTTATCGGGGCCGGTGTGAGCCACAAGACCCTGATCAAGGAGTTTGTGGAGCTGGGTGCGCAGGTGACCCTGTGCGATCAGAAAAAGAGCGTGGACGATTTTGGCGATTACGCCACCACCATCCGGAAACTGGGCATCGGCCTGAGTCTGGGCGAACACTACCTGGACGGCTTCAAGGGCCAGGACATCATCATGCGCACCCCCGGCTTTGTGGGCTATTTTGAAAAGCCCCTGCAGGATGCCATGGCCGCCGGCACCATGGTGACCAGCGAGGTGGAGCTGTTCTTTGATTTCTGCCCCTGCCCCATTGTGGCTGTGACCGGCTCGGACGGCAAGACCACCACCACCACCCTGATCTCGGAGTTCTTCAAGGCGGCCGGCCGCAAGGTGCACCTGGGCGGCAACATCGGCGCAGCGCTGCTGCCCATGCTGCCCGAGGTGAGCCCCGATGATGTGGCTGTGGTGGAACTGTCCAGCTTCCAACTCATCAGTATGCACAAGAGCCCCAATGTGGCGGTGGTGACCAACGTGACCCCGAACCACCTGGACCACCACAAGGATATGCAGGAGTACATTGACGCCAAGCGCAACATCCTGCTGTATCAGACCCCGCCCTGCCGTGCCGTGCTGGGCTATGAGAACGCAGTCAGCCGCAGCATGGAAAAGGACTGCAAGGGCAAGCAGGTGTGGTTCACCCGCCTGCACGACACCGACAACGGTGCCTTCCTGCGCAAGGATGGAATGCTCTGCATGGCCGAGGATGGTGTGGTGACCCCCTTCCTGGCCCAGAAGGATGTGAAGCTGCGGGGCCTGCACAACATCGAGAACCTGCTGGCCGCTGCTGCTGCCGTGTGGGGCCTGGTGCCCGTAGAAGCCATTCAGCGGGTGGGCAGCACCTTTACCGGCGTGGAACACCGCATTGAGCCGGTGCGCACCCTGGACGGCGTGCTGTATTACAACGATTCCATCGGCACCAGCCCCACCCGCACCATTGCAGGCCTGCGCAGCTTTGATCAAAAGGTGATCCTGATTGCGGGCGGCTACGACAAGCACATCCCTTATGAGCCGCTGGCTCCGGAAGTGGTGGCCCACGTCAAGAACCTGATCCTGATGGGAGCTACCGGCCCCCGCATTGAAAAGGCTGTGCGCGAGGACCCTGGCTTTGACGAAAACGCCCTGCCCATCCAGCACGCCGACAACATGCAGCACGCGGTGGAACTGGCCCGCGCCTGCGCAAAGCCCGGTGACATTGTGATCCTGTCTCCGGCCAGCGCATCCTTTGACCTGTACCCCAACTTTGAGGTGCGCGGCCGTGAGTTCAAGAAGATCGTCAACGAGCTGAAGTGATCGCACAGGTCAATACACCCCAGCGCCGCAGACGCTTTGCAGCAGCCTGCCGGGGCAAAGTCTGCCTGGGGGCAATGCTGCCGCTGGAACAGGTTCTGTTTGGCAAAAGCCAGCCCTGGCGGTTCTATGCCGGGCCGACTCTGGCGCTGGAACTCAGCGGCAGCACGGCCTGGGCTGCCGGGCACGCAAACCCCGAAGAACTGGCGGGCTTTCTGGCCTTCTGCGGCTGCGAGTGCGTTATTCTGGACGAAGGGGAATGCCCGCCGCCCACCGGCTGGCACCGGGCCGAAACGCTCGCCGCGTTCGGGCTGGCACCCGGCGGTGTGCTGCCGTTGCCTGCAGCGGAGGAACCGCTGTGGAACAGCCTGACGCTGAACCGGGAGCCATCGGCGGCGGCGGTGGCCCGGGCGCTATACCCGGCAGACCCCGCCCGGCGGGACGATGCCTATTCAGAGCTGTGCACCAAGCGCAGCCGTGGCCGGGCCATAGTCTGGGCGCTGCGGCAGGGGAATGCCATTGTGTGCACCGTGGGGGCCTACGCCCTGCACGCCGGGCAGGCGTATATGGCCTGCGGCCAGACCGCAGAGCCGCTGCGGGGCAAGGGCATTGGCGGGCGGCTCATTGTGCAGATGGCCAACGAGCTGGCCGCACAGGGCCTGCGCCCGGTGTTTCTCTGCGCCCCAGAACGGGTGCCCTTTTACACCCGCCTGGGCTTTGCAAAACTTGCAGAGTATGCAAAATACGCCTCACCGTGAACTTTTCCAACGGGAGAAGCGAGAAAAAAGCGTGAAGCGCAGCGCTAGCTTTTTCCGCTTTGACTTCAACTTTGGGATTATCAAGGGCGAGCAGCCCTTGATTCGTGGGTCCAGCGCGTCGAAATCGCTGGCGCTTTTCTGGTTCTCTTTTGTGCGGCAAAAGAGAACATCCCTTGGCGGAGATGCCGCTGACAAAAGCCATCAGACAAAATCCACGCGAACGCATCCTTCCGGGATGCACAAAATAATTAAGGAATTATCAGAATGTCAATTTTAAACCACTTTTTTGATTACAAACCCGAAGTGCTGGCTCTGGACGAAAAGGCTATGGAGCTGTGCCAACCTTACTTCCGCCACATGGAAGAGATCCGCGATTATAACCAGCTGAAAATGCTCAAGGCCTTTGCGGATACCCAGATGTCCTCCACCGATATGCTGGGCACCACCGGCTACGGCCTGTGGGACACCGGCCGCGCCAAGCTGGAGCAGATCTTTGCCCAGGTGATGGGCGCGGAAGATGCCCTGGTGCGCAGCCAGTTCCAGAGCGGCACCCACACGCTGGCAGTGGCTCTGTTCGGCCTGCTGCGGGCAGGGGATACCCTGCTGGCTGCCACCGGCCGCCCCTACGATACGCTGGAAGGCGTCATCGGCCTGGACGGCAAGGGCAAGGGCACCGGCACCCTGATGGACTACGGCATTCAGTATGACGAAGCCCCCCTGAAAGCCGACTTTACCCCGGACTACGACCTGATCGCCCAAAAGGCCCCCGGTGCCAAGGTGTGCCACATCCAGCGCAGCCGCGGCTATCTGCAGCGCAATGCCTTTGATCTGGACACCATCCGCAAGGTGGCCGACACCGCCCGTGCGGCCAACCCGGAGATCATCATCTTTGTGGACAACTGCTACGGCGAGTTCACCCAGATCCAGGAACCCTGCCAGGTGGGTGCCGATCTGGTGGTGGGCAGCCTGATCAAGAACCCCGGCGGCGGCATTGCTCCCACCGGCGGCTACATTGCGGGCCGCAAAGACCTGGTGGAGCTGTGCGCTTACCGCCTGAATGCCCCGGGTCTGGGCAAGGAGCTGGGCTGCACGCTGGAAACGCCCCGCGATATGTACCTGGGCTTCTACTATGCACCCGGCGTGGTGTGTGAGGCCATCAAGACCGCCATGTACGCCCAGTGTATGCTGGAGCTGCTGGGCAAGAACCCCGTCCCGCGCTACTGCGAGGATCACAACGACATCGTGACCTGTTTTGACGCCGGCACGGCGGATGCCCTCATCGGCTTCTGCCAGGGCATTCAGGCTGCCAGCCCCGTGGACAGCTACGCCGCTCCGGAACCCAGCCCGGAACCGGGCTACACCGATAAGGTGGTTATGGCAAGCGGCAGCTTTACCCAGGGCAGCACCATTGAGCTGTCCTGCGATGGCCCGCTGCGCGCTCCCTACACCTGCTACCTGCAGGGCGGGCTGAACTTTGCCGCCAGCCGTGCCGGTGTGCTGCTGGCCATCCAGAAAGCGTACTTTCAGGATTGAAATTGAAAAAGGGGGGGGGCCGAGGGAGCCAAAGCGCTGATCCTGTGCAACCCCTCCAAGCTCTGCGGCAAGGTGGTTCCGCCGGGACGAACTGGAAGCCATTGCAGCGCTTGCCATCAAGTATGACGCCTTTGTGGTGACGAGTGACACATTGTGTATGCACCGGTACAGCACATCTGCGTGGCTGCCCTGTCTGCCTGAGCCTTATAAACGACAAACGCCCTGCAGCTTCTCAAATGGGAAGCCGCGGGGCGTTTTGCGTCCTCGTGGGGCGATCCGTTTCCGGTAGAGACAGGCAGAGGGTAAAGCAACTTCCCTTGCCCGGCCAAGCCCGTGTATCTGAAAAACGTGTGGGCAAAGGGGATGCGTTCTGCCCCAAAGGCCCCGAAAGTACCGTATGATCTCAAAAACAACAGCGCCGCAGAAAGCTCCTGCGGCGCTGTTTCCCTCTATACACAAAAAAGTCAGCACACGATCCGGCGCTCAGCCACGGGCACCGGCTCCACAATGGGCGGGTGCATTCCTTCGCGGTAGTCCAGGTCGCCCTGGTCCATGCCGCGCAGCAGAACTTCGGCGGTGGCAATGTTGGTGGCAATGGGCACGCTGTGCATATCGCACAGGCGGAGCAGGTTTTGCTCGGTCAGGCTGGCGGCATCCGCCTTGAGCGGGTCGCGGAAAAACAGTACCAAATCCACTTCGTTGCAGGCAATGCGGGAAGTGATCTGCTGGACGCCGCCCAATTTGCCGGAGAGATAACAATGCACGGGCAGACCGGTGGTCTGCGCCAGCATCCGTCCGGTGGTACCGGTGGCGATGACAGTATTTTTGGAAAGAATGGCGCTGTAAGCAGTGCAGAATTGAAGTGCGAGTTCTTTGCGGGAATCGTGCGCAAGAATGGCAATTGTCATAGTGCTCTCTCCTTTGTTCTCAGTATAGTGTTGTGGATGGCGGACAATTCTGGGATACAACATTGAAAGGCAATGAAATCGTTATCAAAATTTCCAATATAGTTTTACCGCGCTAAAACAGACATGTCAAGAGGAATTTTGCGTTTTTTGCAAGAAAAAACGGAGAAAGTAAGACTACTTATTTGGACGAATCGACAAAAACTTGGATACATTCACCTGCGCCAAAAACACATTTGCAGCGAAAAAAGTGAAAACAATCTTCACATTTTGTCTTTGCTGAAAAAACAATCCATGCGCTTCAAACAAAAATGCAGGCCGGCATAAAAATACCGGCCCGCACAAGAAAAATATTTTCAGAGTGGATTGATAGGTAGGTCAGCGGATCTGCCCGTTTCCGTGGATGATGTACTTGTAGCTGCACAGCTCCGCCAGGCCCATGGGGCCGCGGGCATGGAGTTTCTGGGTGGAAATGCCCATTTCGCACCCAAGGCCAAACTCGCCGCCGTCCGTAAAGCGGGTGGAGCAGTTCACGTACACGGCGGCACTGTCCACGGCGGCGGTAAAGAGGTCGGCATGGGCAGGGGTCTGGGTCAGAATGGCCTCGCTGTGGCCGGTGGAATGGGCGGCAATGTGGGCAATGGCATCGTCCACGCCGTCCACGACCTTCACGGCCAGAATGTAGTCCAGGAACTCGGTGTCAAAGTCCCGCTCCTCGGCCGGTGTGCCGGGGCAGAGGGCGGCAGCGCGTTTGTCCAGCCGCAGCTCCACCGGGTGCAGGCCCTTTGCGGTGCGGTCCGGGCCAAGGCGCTGGGCCAGCCGGGGCAGAAACTCTGCCGCAATGGCGCTGTGTACCAGGCACACTTCCTCGGCGTTGCACACACTGGGGCGGCTGGCCTTGGCATTTTCGATGATATCCAAAGCCTTGTCCTGGTCGGCGGTGTCGTCCACAAAGATGTGGCAGATGCCGGTGCCGGTCTGGATGCAGGGCACCTTGGCGTTTTCCACGCAGGCACGGATCAGTCCCGCTCCGCCGCGGGGAATCAGCAGGTCCACATAGCCCACGGCGGTCATCAGGGCGTTGGCGGAAGCGTGGGTGGTGTCCTCGATCAGGCAGACCGCCGTTTCCGGCAGGCCGTTCTCGGTCAGGCCCCGCCGCAGGGCCTGCACAATGGCATGGGCACTGCGCCAGGCTTCCTTTCCACAGCGCAGGATGCAGGTGTTGCCGCTCTTGATGGCAAGGGCGGCGGCGTCACTGGTCACGTTGGGGCGGCTCTCGTAGATGATGGCGATCACGCCCATGGGCACGGCGGTCTTTTCGATCACCAGGCCATTGGGGCGCTCCACCCGGTTCAGTACCCGGCCCACGGGGTCGGGCAGGGCGGCCACTTCCAGAATGCCCCGGGCCATGGCACCAATGCGTTCCTCGGTCAGGGCCAGACGGTCCAGCATCACCTCGCTGATATGGCCTTTTGCGGCGGCCATATCCTCGGCGTTGGCGGCCAGAATGGCCTGCATACACTCCGGGTGGCACAGCCAGTCGGCCATGCCCCAGAGTGCCTGCTTGCGGGTCTGGCTGTCGGCCAGGGCAAGGGCAGATTTTGCCGCGCGGGCAGCTTCCAGAATTTCCTGTGTGGTCATGTCAGTCCTCCTGTTTCAGTCCCTTGAAGCGGGTGCCGGCAGGCTTGCCATCCGCAATGTCGTACAGCAGTTCCGGGTGGGCGCCATTGGCAATGACCATGTCGGCCCCGCTGCCGGTGACCATGCGGGCGGCACGCAGCTTGGTGGCCATGCCGCCGGTGCCCAGCGCGGAACCGGCCCCGTCTGCCAGCGCCATCACCTCGGCGGTGATCTGCTCCACCACTGGGATCAGCGTGGCGTCCGGGTGGGTGTGGGGGTTGGCGGTGTACAGGCCGTCAATGTCGCTCAGCAGCACCAACAGGTCCGCCTTGGCACAGCAGGCCACAATGGCGGCCAGGGTGTCGTTGTCACCAATGGAGTTGATCTCATCGGTAGCAACGGTGTCGTTTTCGTTGATGATGGGCAGAGCACCCAGCTCCAGCAGACGGGAGAGGGTGTTCTGGAAGTTCACCCGGCGCTCGGTGTGCTCCACATCCACGCCGGTGAGCAGGATCTGCGCCACGGTGTGATTGTAGGCATTGAACAGGCGGTCATAGGTGTACATCAGCTCACACTGGCCCACGGCCGCGCAGGCCTGCTTGCTGGCGGTGTCTTTTGGCCGCGCTGGCAGCGACAGCTTGCCCACGCCCATGCCGATGGCACCGGAGGAGACTAAAATCACCTCGTGGCCCTCGTTTTTCAGATCGCTCAGCACTTTGACCAGCTGTTCGGTGTGGCGGATGTTCAGCCGCCCGGTGGCGTATGCCAGGGTAGAAGTGCCTACCTTCACAACGATGCGCATAAAAATTAACCCTTTCCCATTTCCTTTGTTTTATCGTAGGCAGCCAGCACGGCGTCCATCACGGCACCGCGCAGCCCGTGCTCTTCCAGCACGCGCACACCCTGAATGGTGCTGCCGCCGGGGCTGCACACGGCGTCCTTCAGTTCGCCGGGATGTTTGCCGCTTTCCAGCACCAGCTTGGCGCTGCCCAGCACCATCTGGGCGGCATATTCCTGCGCCTTGGCACGGGGCAGGCCGCAGGCAACACCGCCATCGGCCAGAGCCTCAATGAATTGGTACACCCAGGCCGGGCCGCAGCCGGACACGCAGCTGGCAGCATCCATCATGGATTCGGCCACGGCATCCAGCCGCCCGGCGTGGGCCATCAGCTGGCAGAAAGCCTGCTCCTCTTCGGCAGTGACATTGCTGGAGCAATACTGGATCATGCCTTCCCCCACAGAAGCCGGGGTGTTGGGCATGATACGGATTACCGGGAAATCTTCACCAGCCATTTCCTGAATGCGGGAAATGGGCAGCCCGGCGGCCATACTGCACAGCACAAAACGGTCCGGACGCTCGTCCAGCGTGAATTTCAGCGGTTCCAGAAGGGCCTCCATCATCTGGGGCTTGACCGCCAGAAAGATCAGATCACATTCTGCAGCCACCTTGGCATTGGTGGCCGTGTTGCAGCCCAGCTCAGCGGCCAGAGCTTCGGCTTTGGCTGCCGTGCGGTTGGCCAGAAAAACGTTTTGGGGATCTGCGGCTTTGCATACGGCACGGGCGATGGCACCGCCCATGTTTCCGCAGCCCAGGAAACCAATGGTTTTCATCATAAATTACCCTCCCTCAAAAGCAGGCGGAGTTTTTGGAAAAATGCCTGCTGCTCTTTCATTCTAAGCACCCGGCGGCATAAAATCAAGACCTTTGCCGCTTTTTTGCCGCATGACAGAAGAAATGCCCGGCAGGCGGCAGACCGGAATGCCAGCCATTTGCAGAAGATATGGCAAAAGCGTCAAAAAAGTGCCCAAAAGGCAGATTCCTTTACCAAAAGGACACAGGAAATTAAAACTGTATACAAAAACAGAACTTGCTTTCTGGATATGTTTTGCAGTAAAATAAGGTACGGAAAATGTTTTCACGGATCTCACCGCACACGGCAGAAAACCTCTGTCGGGAAAGGATGGTTTTTGTGTCACAGACGACCAAACGGGCACTGGAAGCATCGCTGAAAAAGCTGCTGCTGGAAAAGCCCCTCAACAAGATCACGATCAACGATATCACAGAGGACTGCGGTGTGAACCGCATGACTTTTTACTATCATTTCAAGGATATTTACGACCTGGTGGACTGGATCCTGATAGAGGACGCCACCAAGGTGCTGGAAGGCCGCAGGAGCTTTGAGACCTGGAGCGAAGCGTATCTGGATATTCTGCAGCAGGTGCAGGAAAACAAGACCCTGGTGCTCAATGTGTACCGCTCGGTAGGCCGGGAACAGGTGGAACAGTACCTTTATAAGCTGCTGGACCCCATGCTGAAGGACTTTGCGGCCCGTGAATGCGAGGATATCACCGTGCAGGATGCAGACAAGCAGTTTGTCATCGACTTTTATAAGTATGCGCTGGTGGGCATGACGCTGGAATGGGTGCGCCGGGATATGAAAACAGAACCTGCTGTGATGGTGGACCGGCTGAGCACCATGCTCCACGGGGACCTGCGGCGTGCATTGTGCCGGTTCAGCAGCAGCCGCGCCGCATACCGGATGGAGGATTGACACACAGTGGCGGCTAAGACCTGGCAAAGATTTGACCGATTTTTTATCAAAAACTGCGCCGTGATGGGTTTTCCATCACGGCGTATTTTCTGTTTATGGCAGGGTTTGACACAAAGTGGTAGTATACTGACATAGAAAAAAGGAAGATTTCCATAGAATTGTTTGGAGGAGCAACCCATGAATACTTCGATTGAGAATCTGACACACAAAATGCAGCGTGCCGCCGTTGGCAAAATGGTGGACGTGGTGCTTTCCCATGCAGATAAAGACCGTCAGAAAACCATGGACCAGCTGGTAGATGTTGCAAAGCAGTTCTACGGCAGTGCCTTCAGCGAGGAGACCTACGAGCACGCAAAGCAGACCCTGACAAACCCGGACAGCAAGTGGTCCAAGCTGATCAACTGCGTGCTGGATCAGACCGACCCCAACGTGGCCCGCACCATGGCGCTGAACCTGGGATACGAGGCCTTCTTCCGCGGCACCAAGATGATCCGCGAAAACCGCGTGAAGTACCAGTGCAACATTCCCTGGCTGATCCTGTTCGACCCCACCTCGGCCTGCAACATGCACTGTGTGGGCTGCTGGGCCGGTGAGTACGGCCACAAGAACAACCTGAGCTTTGAGGATATGGACAAGATCATCACCCAGGGCAAGGAACTGGGCGTGTATCTGTATATGCTGACCGGCGGTGAGCCGCTGGTGCGCAAGAAGGACATCCTGAAGCTGGCCGAAAAGCACAACGATGTGCAGTTTGCCATCTACACCAACTCCACCCTGATCGATGAACCCTTCTGCCAGGAAGTGGTGCGTCTGGGCAACATCGCCTTTATGCTGTCCATTGAGGGCACCCCGGAAACCAACGATGCCCGCCGCGGTGACGGCCACTATGCTGCCGTGATGAACGCCATGGACCTGCTCAAGAAGCACGGCATCGTGTTCGGCACTTCCATCTGCTACACCCGCGATAACATTGAAGCCGTTACCAACGACAAGTTCATGCGCTTCCTGTGCGACAAGGGCGCACACTTCGGCTTCTATTTCCACTACATGCCGGTGGGCAATGAGGCTGCCCCTGAGTTGATGCCCACCCCGGAGCAGCGCAAATACATGATCCAGCGCATCCGCTATCTGCGCTCGGAGGAATGCGACATTCCGTTCTACCCCATGGACTTCCAGAACGATGGCGAGTTCGTGGGCGGCTGCATTGCCGGCGGCCGTAACTACTTCCACATCAATTCCGCCGGTGACGCAGAGCCTTGCGTGTTCATCCACTACTCCAATGCCAACATCCACGAGCAGAGCATTTTGGAGATCCTGCACAGCCCGCTGTTCATGGCTTACCACAATGGCCAGCCCTTCAACAAGAACCACCTGCGTCCCTGCCCGATGCTGGAGAACCCTGAGTTGCTGCAGAAGATGGTGCACGAGACCGGTGCCCACAGCACCGACCTGCAGTCCCCGGAGAGCGTGGAGCACCTGTGCGAGAAGTGCAAGAGCTACGCCGCCAACTGGCAGCCTGCGGCAGACGAGATTTGGTCCCACACCAAGATCCGTGAGAGCCGCTACGAGAACTATAAGGACTGGAAGCCCAGTCAGCCCATTGAAAAGTAAAGAACAGGCATCATAACACAAAGGCCCTGCGTTCCAAGGAATGCAGGGCCTTTTGCCTTGTACTGCACCGATGGGTGCAATTTTTTCCGCCCCAATCGGTGTAGGTTCTGCTATAATCAAACCATGATCAAAACAAAGCGTTCGGTTGCAGTCCTGCGGGAAATCGGGCGGAACAGAGGATCGATTCTTTTGGCTGTAAAGGCGGGGAAGTATTTTGGACACGAACAAAGCACATGCGCTGGTGGAATATCTTATGCGGCACGAACGTGCCGTTACAGCAAAGGAACTTGCCGGGTTTCTCAACTTTTCAGTGCGGAGCGTCAAGAGCTATATCGCGGCCATCAATGGGGAAGCAAGAGAACCGCTGATCGTTTCAGGGCACAGCGGTTATACGGTGCATCCGGCAGCGGCACGGGAATACCTTCGGGCAACACAACAGCAAAGCGTGCCGCAGGATTATGAGGAGCGGGCAAATTGGATCAACCAGAAATTCCTGAAATATCATGTGTCCAGGCTGAACCTGTATGAGGTGGCAGAAGAGCTGAACTACAGCGCGGATACCATCCGGGGCGATGTACGCCGGATGAACGGCTCTTTTGCCAGCTTTGGCATTGCCTACGAGCTGCACGGAAATGACATTTGTATGCTGGCCGATGAAAAAAGTCTGCGCAGGCTGGCACGTTACAGCTTTTTTGAAGGCAGCGGCGACCGCATCGTCAGCTATGATTCCATCAAATCCAATCTGGATGATGTGGATGTGGAGGCCATTCGCGGCATTCTGGAACGCACTTTGGCGGGACTCAACCTCTATGTCAATGATTTCAGCCTGACCAACATCGTGCTGCATGTGTCCATCGTGGTCAGCCGCGTGCAGAGCCACCATGAGCTGCCCTCCGAACCCTGCCCGGAGCACAGGGAAAACGATGTAATTTGCCGTGCGGCCCAGCAGATCTGTGCGGAGCTGGAAAAGGCTCTGCACCTGCATCTCAGCCCTGAGGAACAGAACAACATCTATTTTTTACTGGGGGCAAACATCAACCTGCCGGTGGGCAACAGCCAGGAGGAAATCCTGAACTTTGTGGGCGAAGAGCTGATGCAGTTCGTGGGTGAGATCATCCGGGAAGTGGATGCCAAATATTACATCAACCTCAACAGCGAGCCGTTCCGGTATCCATTTGCCATGCACATCAAGAACCTGCTGTTCCGGGCACGACACAACTACCGGCTCATAAACCCAATGAGCAGTGCGGTGCGCTATTCTCATCCCATGGTCTTTGACATTGCGGTGCACACAGCACTGCTGATCAATGAGGCTTATCATGTGCGTATTTCGGAGGACGAGATCTCTTACCTTGCTTTGCACATCGGCGGAGAAATCGAGAGGCAGGCTGATACCCGTTCCCGCATCCGCACGGTACTGCTCTGTCCGCGCTATCTGGAGTTTGCGAGCAGGATATCCAACCAGCTTCTGATCGCCTTCGGTGATGAAATCGACTTGGTGGCCTGCGTGGAGGACCCAGCGGCGCTGGACCGGTACCGCTGCGAGCTGCTGATTACCACGGTGGTATTGGAAGGCCCGCCGAAAAACGGTGCCATTGTGGTGTCTGTGCCGCTGCTGGGCATTGGTAAGTGCAAAAGCGAAATCGAGGATGCTTTGGATTCCATCCGCAGTGCCCGGCGTATCCGGGTGCTGAAAAGCAACTTTGACCGCATTTTCTCGGCGGAGCTGTTCTCGGTGAATCCGGAGAAAAACACCGATCCCGCACAGATCATGAAAACCATGTCCCAGCAGATGATCGAGCAGGGAAATGTACAGGAGGATTTTTACCAGCGCCTGATGGAGCGTGAACAGGCCTCCAGTACAGGGTTTCCCAACATTGCCATTCCCCATTCCATGAAGATGGATGCCATCCGCACCAGCATCAATGTGATGCTCTGCCCGCAGGGTGTGGTATGGGGCGGAAATCTTGTCAAGATCGTGATGATGGTGGCCATCCACAAGACGGACCTGCGGATGTTCGGGGACCTGTATCAGGCACTGCTGGAACTCATGGATGACTCCCGCAGCCGGGAGACCCTGCTCCGGAGCTGCAGCTTTGAGGAACTCCGGGCCTGCATCCTGCATTGGAACTGAAATACCTGCACGAATGGGTGCAGCGGTCTGACTTGAAATCTCTGCTGCTGTTCCGGTATCATGAAGCCAGAAGATCCCGCAAGGAAACAAGGCCGTTTCAAAAAAAGGAGGTTTCACACATGGCAAAACTGAATGTAATGCTCTGCTGCGGCGCTGGACTGTCCAGCGGATTTCTGGCGCAGCGTGTCCGCGCAGAAGCAAAGAAGCAGAAGCTCGACCTGCAGATCGAGGCAAGAAGCGAATCGCAGGTGGCACAGTATCTGGATGCAACGGATATTCTGCTCCTTGGCCCGCATTTTTCCAGCCAGCTGCCCAATTATCAGGATCTGGCAAAGATCCATCACTTTAAGGTGGACGTTATTCCCCAGAAGATCTACGGCACGCTGGACGCTGTCGGAATGCTGAAATTAATCCAGAAGATCGAGGAGGATGCACAATGAGTAAGATTATGGACTGGCTGGAGAACAAGTTTGCTCCGGCAATGAGCAAAATCACCCAGAATCCCTGGGTGTCCGCCCTTTCCGGCTCGATGATGAAGATCCTGCCCATCATCATGACTGGCTCGCTGATCTTTTTCTACAACGTGTTCCGCTCCTGGATCCCGGCCCTGCCGGATCTGAGCGGCGTGCTGCAGTTCACCTTCCAGCTTACATCGCTGATCCTCACCTTCCTGGTGGCCAATCAGCTGATGGAAAAGCTGGGCCATACCCGCTATGTGCTGAACGCGGGCCTCACTTCCATCATCGTATTCCTGATTGCCATCAAGCCCACCATCGGTGATGACGGTATCTTCAGCGTGGAGTTCGGCCGCTTCGGTCCCACCGGCATGTTCGTGGCTCTGGTGGTGGGCATTCTGGTGTCGGTGGTCTACCACTTTTACGCCAAGCTCCACATCCTGGAGGACAGCGTTACCATACCGGATTTTGTCTGCGAGTGGATCAATCAGATCCTGCCCATGTTCCTTTGCGTACTGCTGGGCACCATCATCAGCAGCAATCTGAACATTGATATCTACCAGGTCATCTCCGCTGTGTTTTCGCCGCTGGAGCATCTGGGCCGCACTCTGCCGGGCTTGATTATTATGATGATGGCCATTTCGTTCCTGTACTCCATGGGTATTTCCACCTGGTTCCTGGGCACCTTCACAACCCCGATCCTGATGGCCGGCACCGCAGCCAACCTTGCACAGGTGGCTGCAGGCCAGACCCCCACCAACATCGTCTGCTACGAGACCATCTACCTGCTGAGCCTGATGACCCTGGGCGGCCAGGGCTGCACCCTGACCCTGAACATGCATATGCTGCTCTCCAAGTCCAAGCGGCTCAAGTCGCTGGGAAAAGTGTGCATTGGTCCGTCCATCTTCAACATCAACGAGCCGGTGGTCTTTGGCGCCCCCATTGTGTTCAACCCCATTCTGATGCTGCCTATGTGGATCAACACACTGGTCAGTGCTGTGATCATCTGGTTCGTTATGTCCTGGGGCTGGCTGGATGTGCCTGCTGCTTCTGTGACCACCGGCCAGATCCCGGCACCCATTGGCTACATGATTGTGACCGGTGACTGGCGTGCCATTATCTTCTGGGTGCTGATTTTTGTGGTCACCTTCCTGATCTGGAAACCCTTCTTCAAGGTGTATGAAAAGCAGGTCATGAAGGAAGAAGCCGAAGAAGAGGCTGCTTAACGAATCAAATTGCGATAGGAGAATCCGACTATGGAAGAAAATCAGCTGACTGAAGTTGCCATGAATGTGATCCTGGCGGCCGGTGATGCACGCGAATGCTGCACAAAAGCGCTGAAAAGCGCCCGGGAAGGGGACTTTGTCCAGGCTGAGACCCTGATGAAGCAGGCGCATGAGAACATTGTGCAGGCGCACAATGCGCAGACAGAAGTGATCCAGGGAGAAGCCCGCGGTGAAAAGACAGAGCTTTGCCTGCTGTTCATCCATGCGCAGGACACCCTGATGACCATTATGAGTGAGCTGAACATGGCCGGCGAAATGATCCAGATGTACAAGCTGATCTACAATAAGGAGGCATGACCGATGCATAAGCCTTTTCCGAAGAGTTTCCTGTGGGGGGCATCCACCAGCGCCTATCAGGTGGAAGGCGCCGCGCAGGAGGACGGCAAAAAGCTGAGCCAGCAGGATGTCATCAACAAGGACAGCTACAAGGTCTACGGCTTTGCCACGGCAGAAGTGGCCAGCGACCAGTATCATCACTACAAAGAAGACGTTGCTCTGATGAAAGAGATGGGGTTCAAAGCCTACCGCTTTTCCATTGCATGGAGCCGGGTATTCCCGGATGGCACTGGCCCGGTGAATGAAAAAGGCATCCGTTATTATCATAACCTCATTGACGAGCTGCGGTCCAACGGCATTGAGCCAATCGTCACACTGTACCACTATGACCTGCCCTGGGCACTGGTGGAGCGGTACGGCGGCTGGATGGATCGCCGCGTGGTAGCTGATTTTGAAGCCTATGCCCACTATGTCATCAGCGAGTTCAAGGATAAGGTCAAATACTGGACGACCATCAATGAGCAGAGCATCATTGTGCAGTACTGGAACCAGAAGTGCTACATCCCGGAGGAACTGCAGGATGGCCGACACGACCAGCTGCGCTATCAGATCAACCACCATATGAATCTGACCCATGCCATTGCCTGCAAACTGGTGCATGAGCTGGTGCCCGGCGGCCTGGTGGGAGCAGCCATAGGCTACGCGCCCATTTACCCGCTGACATCCAAGCCGGAGGACTGTATGGCAGCGCTGAACGCCCAAGCCCTGCGCAACGACTACTATACAGATATTTACTTCAAGGGTGAGTACAACAAAGCCGCCATGATCTACCTGCAGGAGCACGGCCTGGCGCCGGTGATCGAACCGGGAGATATGGAACTGATCCGTGAGGAGACTTCCGACTTCCTGGCGCTGAACTACTATGCCAGCGAGTGCGCCAAGGCCTGCCCGGATGATGGCACAAAGACCATCCGTTACAGTGGTGTGAACCGTAGCGGCAAAAAGGGTGATCTCAGCGGGTTTGAGACCCACCCGGGCTTCTACGAGATGTGCAGGAACCCGAACCTGGACACCACTGACTGGGACTGGGCCATTGACCCAACCGGCATGGAGTACATGCTGAGAGATCTGTACAATCGGTACGGCAAGCCGCTGATGATCACGGAAAATGGTCTGGGTGCCTATGACATCCTGACCCCGGACGGAAAAATCCACGATGACTACCGGATCGACTACCTGAGCAAACACATTGCCGCCATGAAAAGGGCAATGGATCAGGGGGTGGAGATGCTGGCCTACTGCCCGTGGTCGGCGGTGGATCTGCTCTCTACCAGCAACGGCGTGAAAAAACGCTACGGCTTTATCTATGTGGACCGCACCGATGATGACCCGAAGGAATGCGCCCGCCTGCGCAAGGACAGTTTCTATTGGTATAAGCATGTGATTGCCACCAACGGCGAGGAACTGTAAAGCTACAAAACAAAACAGGAGCCTGCTCAGTGCGAGCAGACTCCTGTTTTGTTTTGCTTGATCAGTCCTTCGGCTGCGGTGCAGCGGCTTCCTGAGCGGGGGCATTATCCTCCGGGTCGCCGAAGCGGTCGTGGTAGGTCTGCAGCAGCTCGGTTTCCTCGTTGCGGCGCAGGCCGTGGATGACCAGCTTTTTGATCACATCATAGATGACGGCAAACAGCGGCACGCCCACGATCATGCCAACAAAGCCCCACAGGCCGCCGAACAGCAGGATAGCAAACAGCACCCAGAAGCTGGAAAGGCCGGTGGTGTTGCCCAGAATTTTTGGCCCGATGATGTTGCCGTCCAGCTGCTGCAGCACCAGCACAAACAGAATGAACCAAAGCGCCTTGATGGGGTTCTGGATCAGGATGAGCAGGGTGGCCGGTACAGCACCGATGAACGGTCCGAAGAAGGGAATCACATTGGTTACGCCGATGATCACCGACACCAGCAGAGCACTGGGGAACTTGAAGATCAGGCAGCCGATGTAGCACAGCACACCGATGATGGCGGAGTCCATGATCTTGCCGTTGATGAAACCGCCGAACATCTTGTCGGCGTACTTGATCTCTTCGGTGATCAGCTCAGCCCAGCGGGGTTTGACGATGCTGTACAGGATCAGCTTGGCCTGCTGCACAAAGCGCTTGCGGCTGGCCAGCATGTACACGGCCACGATGATGCCGATGATCAGGTTTTTGGCCACAGTCACAATGTTCAGCACGCCCAGGGCGGCACCGCTTACGATGTTCTGCATGGAGGGCATCAGCGTATTCTTGATCCAGCTGTCCAGGTTGGTGTTGATGGTATCATAAGCCGAATTGAGCAGGTCCATGATCTGCTCGTTGTTTTCGATGAACTCCAGGTGGTTGGCCCAGCGCATAAACCTGGCAAAGTTGGCCTGTGCCGTGTAGTACAGGGTGGTTACGCTGGTGATCAGCTGGGGAATGATCATCATCAGCAAGGCGTAGATTACCAAAAAGCCGAACAGGATGGTAAAGGTTACCGCCAGCACATTGATCAGCCCGTTCATTTTTTCGGGGATGAACCGGCGCAGAAACCCTTCAATGGTGTTGCACACCGGCTTGAGCAGGTAGGCAATGACGGCACCGTAAATAAACGGCATGAGAATACCGGTCAGTGTGGAGATGGCATTGCCAAAGCCGTCAAAGCGATAGATCAGGAAAAAGAAGATGATACTTAGGCTGATCGCGCCAAACCCGGCCAGCATTCCGTACAGGTATGGCTTGATGTGTGGTTTTTTGTCCATCATGGCAAACTCCGTTCCTGCTGCGGGCAGCAGGGCCTCCCACAGCAACTATTAAATTTTATTGCTTCTGCGCCAGATGTGCATCTTTTCAGCTTCCTGAATCAGTTCCTCACGGAAGTCCGGATGTGCTACGCTGATCAGGGCTTCGGCCTTTTCCCAGGCGGTCAGGCCCTTCAGGTTCACGCAGCCGTATTCGGTGCACAGGTAGTGCAGGTTGGCGCGGGTATCGGTAACAATGCTACCGTTTTCCAGCGTGGGGCGGATGCGGCTTTCCAACTTGCCGGTCTTTTTATTAAAGAAGGTAGAGGACAGGCAGATAAAGCTCTTGCCGCCCTTAGAAAGGTATGCGCCCAGCACAAAGTCCAGCTGGCCGCCGGCACCGGAAATGTGTTTGATGCCGGCACTCTCGGCGTTTACCTGGCCGAACAGGTCGATGTCTACGGCATTGTTGATGGAAATAAAATTGTCCAGGGCAGAGATGCTGCGGATGTCGTTGGTGTAGTCCACAGGGGCAGACATGCACTCCGGGTTGTCGTTCAGGTAGTCGTACATCTTCTGGGTGCCTGCACCAAAGGCGTATACCTGGCGGCCCTTATCCAGCTGCTTGCGGCTGCCGTTGATCTTGCCGGCCTTGGCAATGTCCACAAAAGCGTCCACGTACATTTCGGTGTGCACGCCCAGGTCCTTCAGATCGCTCTGGGCGATCAGGCTGCCAATGGCGTTGGGCATACCGCCGATGCCCAGCTGCAGGCAGGCACCGTTGGGGATCTGCGGCACGATCAGGTTGGCAACCTTCAGGTCCACCTCGGTGGCGGCACCGGGAGCGGCCATCTGGCCCAGCGGGGGATTGGTGCCTTCCACAATGCCAGCTACCTGCGAAATATGCACACAGTTCTCCATGCCGCCCAGGCAGCGCGGCATGTTTTTGTTGACTTCCACAATGATCTTTTTGGCCTTTTCGCACATGGCACCCAGATGCGATGCGCTGGGACCGAAGTTGAAGTAGCCGTGCTCGTCCATGGGGGTCACCTGGAACACAGCCACGTCCACGGGGTCCTGGCTTTCACGGTAGTAGCGCGGCAGCTCCGAGTAACGGATGGGGGAATAGAAGGAGAAACCCTGTGCAATGGCCTTACGCTCAATGCCGCCCATGTGCCAGCTGTTCCAGGTCATGTGGGCGGCGGGGTCGGCGATCTGGAAGATCTCCGGCACCCACATCAGAATGCCGCCGCGGAAGTTGACGTCCTCCAATTCCGGCAGACGCTTGGCAATTTCGGCATCCACAGCCACAGGGGTGTTGATGGCCCAGCCGTAATCCACCCAGTCGCCGCTTTTGACCAGTGCGGCAGCCTGTGCGGCAGTCATCTTTTTCTGAGCGTACAGTTCCATAAAATCCATTATAAACCATCCTCTCCTATAATAACATAAAAGAATTGTAAATTCTTATTTACAATCCCACGCGGACAAAATCTTTGCAAGATATTTACCATTTGCCTGCACTTCTAACACAGCTTTGACACAGCGGCCTGCTATTCTGACACACAGCAAGGAAGAGCATGACAAAAGGCTGCATACCTGCACAACTTAGTTATAACATTAACAATGTGCGGAATCAATAGTTTATCGTGAAAAATTTGTCTGTCTGGCAAGATGCCTAAAAATCTTAGCGATTTATGCAGATAGTTTGTAGCGCAAAAAACAAAAAATTCGCAAAAAAGACTTGATAAAATTTTGACGATGTGGTTTACTAAGAACGTAGCAAGCAACTGCGATGCGGTGCAGCATGGATTGTTTAAAATTTAACGATACGATGCGGCAAATTCATCCGGTGCTTGCACCCGGGGATGGAAAGTGCTATCATGGCAGAACCAAAACGCGCTTTTCAAAGCGCAAAGGAGGATACCAACCGATGGCAACAGCTGTTTATCCCGGGTCGTTTGATCCGGTTACCAAAGGACATCTCGATATCATCAAGCGCGCGGCAAAGGTCAACGACCACCTGATCGTGGCGGTGCTGATCAACAGCGCAAAGAACCCACTTTTTACCGTGGAAGAGCGTGTGGCGCTTCTGACTGAGTGCTGCAAGGGCATTCCGAATGTCACGGTGGAAAGCTTTGACGGCCTGACCGTGGAGTTTGCCAAAAAGCGGCACGCATCCGTTATGGTGCGGGGGCTGCGGGCTGTGACGGATTTTGAAAACGAGATCCAGCTGGCCCAGACCAACCACGCACTGATGCCGGGCATCGAGACCATGTTCCTGGCCACCAGCATCAAGTGGAGCTACCTCTCTTCCACCATTGTAAAAGAGGCCGCCCGCTACGGCAGCGACATCAGCAAGTTTGTGACCCCCAATGTGGAAAAGGCGGTCAACGAAAAGTATGCGCTGCTGCGGGAGAGCGGAAAGCTCTGATTCCTTTGTAAAAATGCCTCAGGGCGTTTTGAATCATTTGTTTTACGGAAAAGAACACACATACACAATCAGGAGGCTATTCACATGAAAAAGATCGTTATCGCATCTGCATGCCGTACCGCTATTGGTAAGTTCGGCGGCACCCTGGCCAACGTTCCCGCAGCTGAGCTGGGCTCCATCGTCATCAAGGAAGCTCTGAACCGTGCAAACGTCGCTCCCGAGCAGGT
>CAKTGS010000010.1 GCA_934561485.1 uncultured Faecalibacterium sp. | reverse complement strand
TGTCACCCTCCTCGCGGAGGGTGTGGATAGAAATAGAAACATATCCATGAGCGTCATAATACGACACGTCACCCTCCTCGCGGAGGGTGTGGATAGAAATATCTTATTAAAAATACTGCCATGAAAGCTAGACCAGGTCACCCTCCTCGCGGAGGGTGTGGATAGAAATAGTGATTATAATATATCATATTTTTAGACGGATTGTCACCCTCCTCGCGGAGGGTGTGGATAGAAATGGTTATGTAAATGGTGACCACTGGCACTTTTTTAGAGAGTCACCCTCCTCGCGGAGGGTGTGGATAGAAATATCTTAAAGGATTGATTGGGTACTATACCGAGCGGTCACCCTCCTCGCGGAGGGTGTGGATAGAAATGTATCGGTTAATAAGCTATTATCTGCCCGTCTAGGTCACCCTCCTCGCGGAGGGTGTGGATAGAAATACCGAAAAGAAGCCCCATCCCATCCCGATAGGGGTCACCCTCCTCGCGGAGGGTGTGGATAGAAATTGTGGGCTTCTCCACCTTGCAAACAGTTAGCTTATTGTCACCCTCCTCGCGGAGGGTGTGGATAGAAATATGGTTATACTTCTAAGGACAAGAAGAGAATTATGGTCACCCTCCTCGCGGAGGGTGTGGATAGAAATTATGTTAAATTGTGATGATAACCCAAAGGTATTTGTCACCCTCCTCGCGGAGGGTGTGGATAGAAATAGCCCGCCAACGTTGCAAGCCTTGCCGTTGGCACGTCACCCTCCTCGCGGAGGGTGTGGATAGAAATCAGTGCTTCCAGAGAATTCGATTTGGGCAATAGGTCACCCTCCTCGCGGAGGGTGTGGATAGAAATTTGCCATGCGCGGTTTTTTGCGGCTTCTGCGCTGGTCACCCTCCTCGCGGAGGGTGTGGATAGAAATCGCTCCCCGGGGGGAAGTTCGGTCAGGTCCGCCGGTCACCCTCCTCGCGGAGGGTGTGGATAGAAATGCTGGCCGGGATACCGGCAGGCAAGGCCGCCGCAGGTCACCCTCCTCGCGGAGGGTGTGGATAGAAATTTTTGCTTCCGTTAAGCTGATTCTTTCCCGGTCAGTCACCCTCCTCGCGGAGGGTGTGGATAGAAATATTCACTACAGGTTATCACAGAGAGCTAAGAACGTCACCCTCCTCGCGGAGGGTGTGGATAGAAATTGGTTGTAGACCCAGCAGACGTAGCCGGAGCAATCGGTCACCCTCCTCGCGGAGGGTGTGGATAGAAATGCATCCAGTAACGCCCGGCCTGCCGAGGGCGAAAAGTCACCCTCCTCGCGGAGGGTGTGGATAGAAATAGCGACCGCCGCCACTGGTACATTGGGCAAAGTCGTTGCTCTCCTTACAGAGGGCATAAATTGCAAATGGAACCTGCACATCGTTATATGTCGATGTTCACGGTCAGGTAGCTGGTATCGCCGTGGGTCATGGTGGAGCCGGTTTTCTTGTTGTAGTCAGCAACGGCCACTTCGGTGTCGCGCACAGGCACCTTGACGGCACCCGCCTTGGGGCTGCCCTCGTAACGGTTGTTACAGATGACGCCCACGCGCTTGACGATGGTCGCGCGCAGCTTGGCGTCTACCAGCTCAGAATAACGTTCTCTTGCGGTATGAGGCATAAAAATTCATCCTTTCTCAGATCTTGATGGTGGGGTTCATGGCTTTGAAGGAAGCTTCCACCGGGTCGGTGTCGTCCTCGCCGTGCATGGGGTTGCCGTGCTCGGCACCGGTGGAGTAGGTGCCCGCGCCTTTTTCGGCTTCGCCAAAGGCCCAGGGGTTGGCCTTGGCAGCATCGTCCAGAGCTTTGGCAATGTCGGTGGTGCGGTCCTTGGAGCCTTTCAGGGCGTCCACATCCAGCAGGGCGCGCACCGCCTTGACGCTGCGGCCCTTCTTGCCCAGGATGGCGGTGTTCAGGGCGTTGTCGAAGGCAAAGCCGTCCGCCTGGGCTTTCATGTCCGCCTGCAGCCTGGTCAACTCGGCCTCGTATTCCTCGGGCTTCTTCTTGCCTTCAAAGGCTTTCAGGCCGTCCTGGGCGGTCTTGAGCTGGGCATTCGCGTTGTCCAGCTGGGTCTGCAGGGCGGAAGCAGCGGACTTCTCCCGGTTGATGTCCTCGCCGTTGGTCTGCATGATCCAGTTCAGCTGCTCCTCGGTGATGCCGGGGATCTGTTTCTTCACATCTTCACGTTTCATGGTGGAAAGCTCCTTTCGGTTTGTGTGACCACAGTTTTTTACACTGTTCGCTGTCAGTTTCCGGTCTTGGGCGGGGTACGCGCCGCCCTCCGCATGGTGCTCACTCCGTCCTCATGCGGGCAAAGTGGGCATGAAAAAAGCGCCCCTGCCCGGATGGGCAAAGACGCTTTCAATATTTGGTTGTCTGGATGATCAGCACCAATCAATTTCAGAAATATCGCTGGCGATTTCAGAAAGAGAATGACCGTCAAAAATGGGGGTGCCCATGACTTCATCCATACTGTGCACAAGTTTTTCGTTGCCTTCATACCACAGAAGATAAGAAAAGCCTTCTTCTCTGGTACAGTACGGGTCTACATGGCCTTCTTTTCCGTGGTACTGAAAAACGAGCATCGCCCAGCCTTTGGAAAGTTCTTTCTGTAAAGAATCCGCTGTCATAAAATATCACTGTTTTCCTTTCGTTCCTGCTCAGTCAGTTCACGGGAAGGACGGTCAAGCAAATGCCCACTTTCATCAAAAATGTAATCATGGGCGTGCTCACCATGCAGGCCGAGAACCTCTTCTACTTTGTGGCCGTGGCCATTGTTGCTGATTTGTTTGGTCTGCCGACCATCCGAACCATAATAATTCCGGTCGATTCCGCCCTTCGCATTGGTCTTTTGCGTGATGCCATTGCGAGGGCCTTTGATATCGCTCCTGTTGACTTTAATGATAGTTTGCCCGGCTGCGTTTGTCAACGTATTATGACAAACATCCCACGCCGCCCTGCCCGCTTCGCTCCTGCCGAACTTCGGCACGCTGGTGCGGGCGCTGTCCACCCGTCCGCCGGTGGCCTTGGCAAACTCGCTCAGGCTCTGGCGGGCCGCCCGCAGGCGCACGGCGCTGTCGGTGGTGTCCACCCCGGCTTCCGTCTCCGCCAGATACCGCTTCTTCCAGCGGCGCACGTTCCGCTCCCGGGCACGCTGCATCTGGTTGATCTCGTACTGGGTGTACATCTTGCCGTTGTACTCGATGTTTCGGGCGTTCAGGGCTTCCAGCTCTTCCTGCGTCCAGGCAGGGGCATCGCCCAGTTCCGGGAACACGGCGAAAAAGGTGTGGCGGCAGTTCCAGCCGCACAAGCCTGCGCCGGTGCCGTAGCCGGTGGACGCTTCAAAATCCTGTCAACGTTTTTCCCATCACAAGAAGGCAACCCGCCAAGGCCCCCTTGACAAACTGTCCGGGTTCAACTACCATAAAACCGTATCTTACACGAACATGCCGGACGAAAAAAGGAGACGTTTCATGAACATCACCGTTTATCTTGGTGCAAACGAAGGCAACGACCCAGCCTTCCGTAAGGCTGTGCAGGAGCTTGGACACTGGATCGGGGCAAGCGGCCATGCGCTGGTCTATGGCGGCTCAAAGGCCGGTCTGATGGGGCATCTTGCCGAAAGCGTTCTGGCCGCAGGCGGAACTGCAACCGGCGTGGAGCCGCAGTTTTTTCTGGAGCAGGAACTGCAGTTCGATGGCCTGACCGAACTGATCGTTACCCGGGACATGTCCGAACGCAAAGCAAAAATGATTGAACTGGGCGATGCCTTTCTTGCTTTTCCGGGCGGAACGGGAACACTGGAAGAGATCACGGAAGTCATTTCCAAAGTATCGCTACGTCAGCTGGATGCGCCCTGCATCCTCTATAATCTGGGCGGCTACTACAACAGCCTGCAGGCACTGCTGCAGCATATGACCGAAAAGGGCTTGTCCACCCCCGAGCGGCAGAAAGGCATCTATTTTGCCGAAAAACTTGCGCAGATTCAGCAGATTCTGGGCGATGCAACGTAGAAAAAGAAGAGTCACCTTTGACAAAGGCACCGCAGAACTGCCGGACAAACCCGGTTTGTTTTTCAAGGCAGGAAGATTTCTTTTCAACAGGCAGCGGTCAAAGCTGCCTGTTTTTCATGTTTCAGGTGAAATCGCTTCTTGTTCTCTTCCGCCGGAAGCGTTATAATAAAGCGGATAATAAACAGAAGGAGAATTTTCTGCTATGAGTTCCTCACAAGACAATGCACCGTTCCAAAAATCCTTTTTTGCGTGGTATCAGAAGCACATCACCAGCGCGATCTTCATCGGCCTGGTGCTGGGCATTCTCACCGGCCTGTTCCTGGCCGACCGCTTTGCGCCGGTGCTTACCGCCACGCAGCTGCTGGGCAGCATCTACATGAACGCTTTGAACATGATGATCTTCCCGCTGGTGTTCTGCTCCATTGTGGTGGGCATTACCAGCATTGGCAACGCCAAAACCACCGGCAAGATCACCGGCGGGGCCATGATCTTTTTCCTGTGCACCACTGCGCTGGCAAGTCTTGTGGGCCTGATCATTCCCCGGGCGATCCATCTGGGCGAGGGCGTGCGGTTTGAAATGGCCACCTCCGACATTCAGGCCAGCAAGATGACCAGCATTCTGGACACCCTCAAAAACCTGATCCCCTCCAACCCGGTAGCCGCCTTTGCCAACGGCAACATGCTGCAGGTGCTCACCTTTGCGGTGATTATCGGCTTTACACTGGTGGCCATTGACGAAAAGGGTGAGCCGCTGCTGAAGGTGATCGAGGCGGGCAATGAAGTCTGCCTGAAGATCATCAGCACGGTAATGTACTTTACCCCGGTGGGCGTGTTCTGCACCATTGTGCCTGTGGTGGAAGCCAACGGCACCGAAACCATCCTCTCGCTGGCCACTCAGCTGGTGATCCTGTACATTGCCTTCTTTGCCTTTGCCGCCGTGGTGTACGGCGGCTCGGTCAAGTTCCTGGGCAAGGAAAGCCCCCTCCGCTTTGTCAAGGCCTGCCTGCCCGCTGCCCTGAATGCCTTTGGCACCTGTTCCAGCTCGGCCACCATTCCCATCAGCAAGCAGTGCATGGAAGAGGAAATGGGCGTGTCCGACAAGATCACCAGCATTGCCATTCCTCTGGGTGCAACGGTGAACATGGACGCCGTGTCCATTCTGATGTCCTTCATGATCGTGTTCTTTGCCAATGCCTGCGGCGTGGAAGTGAGCACTTTCATGATGATCGTCATTCTGCTGGCCAACGTCATCCTTTCGGTGGGCACACCCGGCATTCCCGGCGGTGCCATTGCATCCTTTGCAGCGCTGGCCACCATGGCCGGTCTGCCTGCCGGTGTCATGGGTGTTTACATCAGCATCAACACCCTGTGCGATATGGGTGCCACCTGCGTCAACGTGATCGGCGACATGGCAGGCTGCGTGGTGCTGAAAGAAAAGATCAAGCTGAACGACTGAGCGCTGCGCGCCATTGTTCCAACCAAAAAGGGAGCGCCCACTGCCGGGTGCTCCTTTTTTGTTTTTATGCCTCTGCTGTGGTATACTGGGGATGTCCATTTTTCTCTTTTTCTCCGAACGCAGAAAGGAAGGATCTTATGTCTGTCCATCTTGAAGTCATCCAGGGCGATATCACCACACTGGACTGCGACTGCATCGTGAATGCCGCCAACCGTAGCCTACTGGGTGGCGGCGGCGTGGACGGTGCCATTCACCGTGCCGCCGGCCCGAAGCTGCTGGCCGAATGCTTTTCGCTGCACGGCTGCCGCACCGGCGAAGCCAAGATCACCAAAGGCTACCGCCTGAAAGCCCCCTGGATCATCCACACGGTGGGGCCGGTGTACTCCGGCTCCGCCAAGGACGCCGTGCTGCTGGCCAGCTGCTACCGCAATACGCTGGACCTTGCCCGGGAATACGACATCCACAGCATTGCTTTTCCGGCCATTTCCGCAGGTGCTTACGGCTACCCGCTGGAAGAGGCCACGACCATTGCGGTACAGGCCGTGACGCAGTGGCAGAACGACCACGCTGATTACGCACTGAACGTCCTTTTCTGCTGCTTTGACGCCCGCACTGCGCAGGTATACCGGGCAGCCCTTGCCCCGGTAACCGGCTGAACCAGGAAAACTGCCCTGCACACAGGAGAACCTATGATCCAACCAACCTTTTCCACACGCCGTATGGCCGTGTATCATCTGCCCGGCCTGTTTGAATTTTACGAGCTGTACCGCCTGTTTCTGCCGCTGTTCCGCGAGCACCGGGAGTATTTTTACGACTGGTGCGAAATCGGTTCCCTTTACGGGGCACCGGCTGACTGCATCTGGGGCGGCGGACGCACCAGCTTTGGCAGCCACGATGCCCGCGAAGTGCTGGCTCTTACGCAGGAATACGGCATCTCTGCCCGGCTGACCTTCAGCAACTCTCTGCTGCGGCCCGAGCACCTGGCAGACCACAGATGCAACGCCCTCTGCACCCTGTTTGCAGAAGCGCAGGGCGTGCCAAACGGTGTGATCCTGCACTCGGAACTGCTGCTGCAATATTTAAAAAGCCGGTACCCGCAGCTGTATTTTGTTTCCTCTACCACCAAGGTCCTGACGGAGTTTGCGCAGTTCCGAGCCGAGGTGCAGCGGGAGGATTTTCGCTATGTGGTGCCGGACTTCCGCCTGAACAGGGCCTTTGCGCAGTTGGACACCCTGACAGCTGCTCAGAAGGACAAGGTGGAGTTTCTCTGCAACGAGTGCTGCTGGTTCGGCTGCACCGACCGCAGGCGCTGCTACGAGGCCGTCAGCCGCAAAAACCTGGGCGAACCCTGCCCTGAGCACCGCTGTGCCGCGCCGGGCGCGCAGGAAGGCTACCGCTTTTCCAGGGCAATGGAAAACCCCGGATTCATCGGGGTGGATGCCATCCGGGACATTTATCTTCCCATGGGCTTTTCCAATTTCAAGATCGAGGGCCGCGGGCTGGGCAGCGCCCTGGTTCTGGAATTTCTGCTCTACTATCTCACCAAACCGGAGTACCAGCTGCATGTGCGGGAAGCCATTTATCTGGACAACATGCTGGACCTCTTCTGACTTTTTTGCAAAAAGCGGCAGGGCCGGTGCGAGGTGCTGAAGGCCAGAGCGGCGGGTGCTGAAGCCGGGCGGAGTCTTTTTCATCTGCAGCGAATGCAGCGGCGGCACCGACAAGGACAGCAAGTGGACGACCATCCTCTTGACGGCATGACCATCTATGCGGACATCCGCCCGAAAGCCTTTTGGGAGCAGGCAGGCTTCTGCCCGGTACAAATTCACAAAAGCGCGAAGGGCCGGCTTTGTCTTTCGGCCCGGAACAGCTGAACTCCGGTGGGGTCCCGCGCTTACCGGCTGTCCCGGCAGACCGTTTGGTCCTCTTCGTCCGAAATCTGGGGAACGGTGTCCAGCAGCAGCTGCAGTTTTCGGCGCAGCTGCTCCGCCTGCGGCGGCAGGGTGCCGTCCGGACGGCGCAGAGATGCCAGTTCCCGCCGGGCGTACCCCTGCCAGTAAGGGCTGAGCCGCCCGGCTTCCGCATCCCGGATGCAGTCCCGGATCTCTCGATAACTCAGTTCGTCCCAGTTGCTCATTGTGCACAACGCCTTTCCTGAAAACGGATTTCGGTGTCAGTTTATCACATTGTATATCACATTTCAATCAAATCAAGACTTTCAATGCCCTGTTTTTTCCTCTTTGTCCGGTACAATGAACAAGAGGATGGTGATGTACCGTGTATGAGAAGCAGTTTGCCCAGCGGCTTGCCGAACTGCGCACACAAAAAGGATTTTCCGCCCGCGATATGAGCCTTTCCATCGGGCAGAACCCGGGCTATATCAACCGGATCGAAAACGGAAAGGCCTTTCCCACCATGGCAAACTTCTTCTATATCTGTGAGTATCTCCATGTAACACCCAAAGAATTCTTTGACTTTGACACCCAGCCCGCCAGCCGCACCAGCCATCTGACCGAGCAGGCAAAACACCTGAGCGATGCACAGCTGACGGCCTTAACGGCCCTGGTGGACAGCATTGTGGAAAAGCTGTGATGCTTTCTATAAAAAAACTCCGCACCCTTGCGTGGATGCGGAGTTTTTTGTTGAGCTGTTCAGAGTTTATGGTAGCCGCAGTCGCAGTACGGCCCGCCGGAAGCCAGGGTATACTGCCGCACAAACTCCGTTCTGCCGCCTGCCGCCTTGCTACAATAAACTCAAATAGTTAGCTTTGACTAATCGCAGGTCCTGCACCTGCAAAGGAGCATTTTTATGCAGCTTGAAACCTTTGGGGCACCCAGTGCCCCTGCCATCCTGTTTTTCCACGCCATGGGTGTAACCGGTGCCAGCAGCGAGCCGGTGGTGCAGCACCTGAAAGATCGCTACTTCTGTATTCTGCCCACCTCCACCGTGTACTGCGCCGGGCAGACCTACCGCAGCAAAGCGGACGAGGTACAGCAGGTGGAACAGTTTCTGCACCGGCAGGGCGTTACCCGCCTGGCTTTGGTCGCAGCCTCCTCCATTGGGGCCGACCTGGGCCTGGCCTTTCTGGCCCGGACGGCGCTGCCGGTGGAGCATGTCTACTTTGACGGCGGCCAGTTGCGCAGATCGGCAAAGGCACCCGCCGCATCATGACCCCCGTTTCTGTACCTGGCCATCAAAAGTCTGTACTGGTCCAACGGCAAGACCTTGGGCAAGATCCTGTGGTGCGATGACGATGCCATCCGCCCCTATTTCATTGCAGCCGGCAAGGCTCTGACCTACGGCAATCTGCGCCGCCAACTGGCCGACAGCCTGGAGGATGTGCCCTTTCCGCCTTTGCCGGAGGCCCTGCTGCAGCACACCTATTTTGCATTCGGCAGCATTGAGGACCACCTGAAATACCGCGATGCCGTGCGCGCTGCCTACCCGCAGGGGCATTTTCCGGTGCTGGAAGGGCACAACCACATGCAGTTCCAGATCAAAGATCCCGAAGGCTTTGCCGCCATGCTCTGCACGCTCATTGAACAGGACCACCTGCCGGAACTTCCCTTCCTGCAGCAGAAGGGAGCCGCCATGCGGCAGAACGCCCCGGCCTGGGAGGTGCGGGATCACCTGAAAACCCACCCGGATGCTGCCGTGGTGAATCTGGGCTGCGGGCTGGACAACACCGGCCGCAGCTGCGACAGCGCCCGGCGCTGAGCTGCCTATGAGCGAAAAAACGGATGAACTCCGCCGGGAGTCCATCCGTTTTTTGTTTGTTTTATAAGGGCGCTCAGTCCACCACGGGAATATTCAGCCCGAATTCCAGCGGGCGGAAGCGCGGGCAGACGTTCTCGGTAATGCAGATCACCGAAGCAGCCAGGCGGCTGCCGATCTCGCAGGATTCCGGCAGGGTCTTGCCGTAGGTCAGGCCCACCACCGTGCCTGCAAAGAAGGCATCGCCGGCACCGGTGGTGTCGATCACATCCACCTTTTTGGCCGGGGCAACGCCGCTTTCGCCGTTGGCGCGGGCATACACGGCGCCCTGGCTGCCCATGGTTACCACCATGCAGGGAATGTTGGCGCTGTGCACATTGGCCGCCAGCACCTTGCACATCTGCTCCGGGTCCAGGTGGTCGTAATCGTCCGAGAAGAGCAGCCCGGCCTCCTGCTGGTTGCACACAAAACAGTCGATCTGCTGCAGAAAATCTCGGCGCTCCATGGCAATGCTCATGTTGGACACCGCCGCAAACACCTTTTTGTTGTACTTTTTGGCGTAGCTCAGCACCTGCTTCACGGTCTCTTTTTCCAGGTCCAGCTCCAGGGCAATGCTGTCGCAGTCCCTGAAGATCTCATCGCCCTGTTCGGCCAGCAGGCGGATAAGGGGGGTGGTGTCCGGCCTCTTGGAAATGGCGGCGCACACATCGCCATCGTTGTTAAACACCGCCAGCCAGGTGCCCATGCCATCCGGCACGCGCTGGATGTATTTGGTATTCACCTTATGGTTGCTCAGCTTATCAATAACGTCCTGGCCCATGCCGGTGTCATCCACCAGCCCCACAAAGGTGGGCCGCAACTCCACATTGGCAATATCCTCCGCCACATTCCGGCTCACACCGCCGTGCACCTGCTCCACACGGCCTGCATTGCGCCCACCGGGGATATAGGTGGACAGCGGATACCCCTTGATGTCCACAAACACTGCTCCGATGACTACGATTCCCATTCCAACGATTCCTTTCTGTTTTCCTGCAATTTTCTCAGGCCTGCGGCTCCTGTGCCAGAAGCTCTGCCTGCAATGCATCCAGCTGCTCAAAGGTGTACAGGCGGTTCAGCGCCTCCACCAGCTCCTTTTTGGAAAGCCGGGGCGGCAGGCCCAGGGCGTTCAGCAGCTTTGCCTTGCGCTCGGCGCTGCCCGGCCTGCCGGAAAGCCCCCACTCGTACAGGTCCGTGTAGGTGATCTGCCGCCCCGCCGGACGTTCCGCCGCCTGCCCCAGTTCTGCGCCCAGGGCATCCCTCAGCGCCTGCAGAACAAGAGCATCGTCCACGCCCTCCACGCCCAGCAGACCCTCCTTGCCGGGCTGCTCCTTACGCTTTTCCTTGCCGTGGATGGCGGGCACATAGGCCTGCACCACATTCTGTGCGCCCACAAGGTTCGTGATGTAGTTGCGGATGCGGAAGCCCGCTGCGTCCGAATCCGTGAGCAGGATCAGCCCGTTTTTCTGTGCCAGTGTCTTGAACAGCTGCTGGCGCTTTTTGTCTTTGTAAATGCCAAATCCGTCCGTAAGCAGGATCATGGCATCGGTCAGGTGCGAAAGGCGGGCGGCATCGTATTTGCCCTCCACGATCAGCACCCGACCGGTATGGATCATTTCTTGCTGCATCATCGTCCGCTCCCCGCCATGGCCAGACGGCACAGGGCCGTTTCCAGCAGAATGGAATCCTCCACCGGCTGGCTCTTCAGGCTTTGATCCAGTTCCAGCAGCACCTGCATACAGGCTTCCAGCTGCCGGAGGGTGTAATGGGATGCCGTTTCGGCCGAGCGCTTGAGCCGGTAGTCGCTGCCCTTGTAACCAAAATCCTTGAACACAGTGCTGTAATTCTTTTTCCGGGCGGCCCCCAGCTTGACCCGGTACAGGTCCACATAGCTGCCGATCATGGCCGCCGTAATGGCGATCGGTTCCTGCTGCAGCCGCAGCAGGGTCTGCAGTTTTTTGCAGGCCCCGGTGGCGTTTTTGGCCGTGATCATGCGGATCATCTCGAACACATCCGCTTCCAGGCTGACAGTGCCCATTTCCGCTACCATGGCCGCGGTAATGGTCTGATAGCCGGACAGCGCGCAGAGCTTGTCCACCTCGTTTTCCAGCAAAAACGGGTCCTCGCCGCAGCGCTCCAGCAAAGCCGCTGCAGCACCTTCCGGCAGAGTGGTGTCCTGCGCCTTGGCGCGGTCGATCATCATGGTTTTCAGCTCAAAGGGCCGGGGCTTGGCCAGCTCCTCGGTGTAGCCAAGGGCTTTGCACTGGGCCAGCAGCTTCTGGGCTGCCTTGCCGGTTTTGAGCTTATTGCGTTCCAGCGCAAACACGCTGCCCAGCACCACCACGGCATTTTCCAGGCTGGCCAGGGTGCCGCACAGCTCGTCCAGGTCCTTGGTGCTGTAGGCATTGGGGTCCAGCTCCGGCAGCACCACCACGCGCCGGGTGCCAAAAAAGGAGATGGTGCCCGCCGCCATGATCAGCTGCTCAATTTCCGGGGCAGCACCGTCCAGCACGGTGGCATCTTCATCGCTGTCCGCCGACAGTACGCGCACGGCAGCCGCCACGGCCTGCCGGACAAGATACCGCTCGCTGGAATAAAAATAGTAGACCGGGCAGCCTTTTTCAGCCAGCTGCCGGAGTTTGGTTTCCGTAGCCAAACGGCGTTCCCCCTTTCTGCCAAATCGGTTGGCTTTTATTGTACCACACTCTGCCCGGATTGCAAAGCTCTTACTCTGCTTTCAGGCCGCCATGGCGCCGCAGGCTGAGGGACGCGGGCAGCTCCTGCCCGCTTTGCAGGCCCGGTTCCAGCCCGTCATACCGGCGCAGCGCCAGAACCTTTTCGTACCGGACAGCGGCCGCTTTTGCGGGTGACGCCAGCAGCCACTGCACCGATACCGGCTCTGCCAGCTCCACCGTACCGCTGAGGGCCGCAAACTGCCGGTTGCCGATGGTAAGCCGCACCAGGCAGCCGTTCCGGGTGCGCAGCAGCTCCACCAAAGCCGGGGTACAGCGCAGCTTCCGGACGGTGCCCGCCGGCAGAGCATCTGCCCGGACCCACTGTGCGGCAGGCAGCGTGCAGGGACTGGCGGTTTCGCTCAGGCGCAGGTCGGCGGCCAGTTCCACGGTGGTCACACCCCGGCGCGCAAGCTGGGCTTCCACTGCCATCTGATTGGCTGTCCCGCCCCGGAGCAGCACCACTGCCGCGCCGTTCTGGCTGACAACGACTGCCGGGGCATTGGAGCTGCCCACCAGGTCGATGTGCACGATGTCCCGGCTGAGTGCATTACCCAGGCAGACGGCTGCCGCCGCCGTCAGCAGAATGCAGGGCAGGGCCGTGCGCAGACGGACCTTCCAGTGCATGGCCAGCCAGCACAACGCGATCAGAACCAGGCTGACCACAGCGGCATAGGCCGTATCAAAATAGAGGCCCGCACCCGGTTTTGTGCTGATCCACTCCGCCCAGGCGTTGAGCAGGCCGGTCAGCACAGAGGCCGCTTTGGAAATTCCAATGTAAACTGGGGCCAGCGCGGGCACAAGGCCGGTAAACGCTGCGGCCAGCCCCAGCAGCAGCATGGGCTGCACCAACCAGAGCACCGCCGCACCGGACACCACCGCCCACAGGCTGACGCTCAGCCCGCGCAGCACCAACACCGGAAAGGTGGCGGCGGATGCGCAGGCAGAGATGCACACCGTCTCGCACAGATACCAGCCAGCCGCTTCGGCCCCGCGCCGCAGAAGACCCGGCCGGATGCCCGGGCGGGCAAAGGCTGTGCGCAGCCGCCGGACGCACTCAGCACCGGCCAGCGTACCCAGCACAGCCGCAAACGAAAGCTCGAAGCCCACGTCCAGCACGGCATAGCTGTTGCGCACCGTCATCAGGATCCCGGCTGCTGCCAGCGAAGTGAGCGGGTCCGGCGCGCCATACACCCACACACCCAAAGCACTGATCCACACCGCTGCAGCGGCACGGCGCACCGAAGGGGTAAAGCCGGTCACACCCACCAGCAGCAGAGCCAACAGCGCTTTGCGCACTGCGTGGAAGCGGCGGCTGCGGTAGCTGCGCTCCCCTTTGCGGCGGGGCAGCACTGCGCCGAAGATCTCGCCGCACAGGATGGACACGTGCAGTCCGCTGACCACCAGCACATGGGAAAGCCCTGCGCCCCGGTAGGCGCTGCGCAGCCCGGCGGAAAGACAGCTCCGGTCGCCCAGGGTCATGGCAGCCAGCACACCGCCGGTTTTTCCGTCCATGCAGCGGCGCAGGGATGCACTCAGCCGCTTTTGAAGCCGCCGGGTGCAGGCCCGGAAGCTTCTGCTCTGCCCCAGCACCGCAAAGGCTGATCGGTACTCCGCTTCCAGGGCAATGCCGTCCGCATAGCGGCTGCTTTGGCTCCCCGCTTCCGGGGCCGACAGAACAAACCGCCCCTGCACAAGCTCTCCGGCTTCACAGTCCGGCAGCATCTCGCACACCACGCGGAAAGCAGCATCTACCCCGTTCACGGTCTCCACCCGCAGAACCGCCTCTACCCTGCCGGGCAGAAAGGTTTCCTCCGTGCGCTCCACCTCCGCTGTGAGCACCAGCTCCCGCCCGGCATAACGCACCCGGGTATGCTCCAGCGATGCGTTGGTGCTGTACACGGCAGCGGCCCCTGCCGCAGCGCCCAACAGCAGGCAGAGCGCCGTTTTGCGGGTGCGGTCCGGGATGCAGAGCAGCAGGCAGATGGCAACAAAAAATGCCGCAAACGGCACAAAACGCTCCGTTTGCGGCAAAAAGGCGCGCACGAATTCAACACCCAGCATTCCGGCGCAAAAAGCGCAGAGCGGGCGGCGCACAGCAGCTTAGTGGATGAACAGGGGCAGCGGCTCCAGGAAGATGATATCCTTGCGCTCCGCTGCATCACCCTCGGCCAGAACAGCAGCCTGACCCACAATGGTGCACTGGGTCTTTTCGGCCAGGGCATCCATTGCCTTCAGGGAACCGCCGGTGGAGATCACATCGTCCACCACCAGCACGCGCTTGCCGCTCATCTTGTCCAGCTCCTTGCGGTCGATGACCAGCTTCTGGGCACCGGCCGTGGTAATGGACTGGTCCTCCACGATGACGGGGTCCTTCATATAGAGCTTGACGCCCTTGCGTGCGCAGACGTAGGGCTTGCCGCTCTGGCGGCTCATCTCGTGGGCCAGAGGGATGCCCTTGGCCTCGGCGGTGAGCAGGATATCAAAATCCGGGCACTTTTTGAGCAGCTCGGTGGCAGCAGCCACGGTCAGCTCGGCATCGCCCAGCATGATAAAGGCGGCAATGTCCATGTGGTCGTTCAGCTTGCAGATGGTCAATTCACGGGTCAGGCCTGCAACATGCAGGGTATAGGTATCAGCCATAATCAACAATCTCCCTTTTTGGATCGAAATCAGACAGGCAGTTTTTCGCCGCCCAGAACATGGAAATGCAGGTGCTTGACCGTCTGGCCCGCGTCCTCACCCACATTGGAGATCACGCGGTAGCCGTTTTCCAGGCCCTGTTCTTTGGCAAGCTTTGCGATGACGGCGAAGATGTGGCCCAGCAGGGCACCATCCTCTTCGGTCAGCGCTGCCGCAGAGGGAATGTGCTTTTTGGGCACCACCAGGAAATGCACCTTGGCCTGGGGGTTGATGTCGTAAAACGCCACCACCTGCTCATCCTCGTACAGCTTCTTGGAGGGGATCTTGCCCTCTGCGATCATGCAAAACAGACAGTCTTCCATGGGGAACAACTCCTTCCTGCTTCTACAAAAGCCCGCCGCCCCGGCGCTGCACCCAGCACTGGGCGGGGACATGGTTTCTTTTTAGCCCAGAGCCTTCTTGACGATGGCGCTCACAGCAGCCAGTGCCTCATCGATCTTGGTCTCGTCCTTCAGGCCGGCCATTGCAAAGTCCGGCTTGCCGCCGCCCTTGCCGCCTGCGATGGCAGAGATCTCCTTGACCAGTGCACCAGCCTTAAGGCCCTTTTCCTGTGCCAGCTTATTCACGGTAACGGCCATGGTGATCTTATCCTCAGCCTTGCCCACCAGAACAGCCACCACAGGGTTCACGGCCTTGTCGCGGATGCTGTCGCACATGCCGCGCAGGGTATCGCCGGTGGTACCGGTAAAGTATGCAGAGGCGATCTTCACGCCGTCTGCTTCCTCGGCATTGTCGAACAGGCTGTCCACCTTGGAGGCGGCGATCTTTGCCTTCATCTCCTCCAGTTCCTTGCTCAGTGCCTTGTTCTCGGCCATCACGGCCTCGGCACGGACAGGCAGAGCGGTCACGTTGTTGGCCTTCAGGGTGTCTGCCACCGTGTGCAGCATAGCCTCCTGCAGGTTTGCACGGATCAGCAGGTTGCGGCCGGTAACAGCCTCGATGCGGCGGATGCCGGCGGCCACAGAGCTTTCGCTCACGATCTTGAAGCCGCCGATCTGGGCCGTGTTCTTGACATGGGTGCCACCGCAGAACTCGGTGGACCAGCCCTCGATGTCAACCACGCGCACCACCTTGCCGTATTTCTCACCGAACAAGGCCATAGCGCCCAGCTTCTTGGCCTCCTCCACCGGCATCTCCTGCACGGTGACGTTCATGGAGTCGTAGATCTTGTCGTTCACGATCTTCTGCACGCGGGCCAGCTCTTCGGGGGTCACGGCGCTGAAGTGGGTGAAGTCGAAGTGGGTGATCTCGGCATCCTGATAGGAGCCTGCCTGGTGCACATGGTCGCCCAGCACCTCGCGCAGGGCAGCCTGCAGCAGGTGGGTGGCGGTGTGGTTGCGGGCAATGGCCATGCGGTATTCCTTTTCCACCTTGGCGGTGAGCACATCGCCCACCTTCACAATGCCGTTTTCCAGCACGCAGGTGTGCACGTAGTAGCCCTTGGGGGTCTTTTTCACATCCAGCACGTGCAGGGTGCAGCCATCGCCCTCCAGCACGCCGTGGTCAGCGGTCTGGCCGCCCATCTCAGCGTAGAACGGGGTCTTGTCCAGCACCACCAGCACATCGTCCTTGGCCTGCTCATCGGTGGCAATGGCATCGGTCAGGGCCTCTTCATCGCTCAGGGCCACCACGGTGCCCTTGTCGGTCAGGGTATCGTAACCGGTAAACACAGTCGGCTCGGCGTCCAGAGAACCAAACAGGTCCTCGCTCCAGCCGGAAATATTCTTCTTCAGGCGCTCGGCACGGGCACGCTCCTTCTGCTTGGTCATCTCAGCATGGAAGCCGTCCTCGTCAATCTCAATGCCCTGCTCGGCAGCGATCTCCTTGGTCAGGTCCAGCGGGAAGCCGAAGGTATCGTTCAGCTTGAACACGTCCAGGCCCTTCAGCAGGTGCTGGTGAGCCTTTTCCAGGCCATCGATCATGTTGTTCAGGATGTTCATGCCGGCATCAATGGTGCGGGCAAAGTTTGCTTCCTCGGTGCCGATGACCTTCTTGATATAAGCCTCATGCTCGCGCAGCTCGGGGTATGCGCTCTCGCTGGACTGGATGACGGTCTCCACCAGTTCCACCAGGAACGGGCGGGTGATGCCCAGCATCCGGCCATGGCGGGCGGCGCGGCGCAGCAGGCGGCGCAGCACATAGCCGCGGCCCTCGTTGGAGGGCAGGATGCCGTCCGACACCATAAAGGTGCAGCTACGGATGTGGTCGGTGATGACGCGGATGGAAATGTCGGTCTTGTCGTCCTGGCCGTAAGTCTTGTTGGCAATGTGCTCCACATGGTGCAGCACGCTCTGCACGGTATCCACCTCAAACAGGTTGTCCACACCCTGCATCACGCAGGCCAGACGCTCCAGGCCCATGCCGGTATCAATGTTGGGGCGTGCCAGACGCTCGTAGTGGCCCTTGCCGTCTGCATCGAACTGGCTGAACACCAGGTTCCAGATCTCCATATAGCGGTCGCAGTCGCAGCCCACGCCGCAGGTCGGCTTGCCGCAGCCGTACTCGGGGCCGCGGTCAAAGTAGATCTCGGAGCAGGGGCCGCACGGACCGGAGCCGTGCTCCCAGAAGTTGTCCTCCTTGCCCAGGCGCACCATGTGGTCCGGGGCAATGCCCACCTTCTTGGTCCAGATATCGTAAGCCTCGTCATCTTCCTCGTACACAGAGATGTGCAGGCGGTCCTTGGGGATGGCCATCCACTCATCGCTGGTCAAAAACTCCCAAGCCCAGGGAATGACCTCGTCCTTGAAGTAATCCTGGAAGGAGAAGTTGCCCAGCATCTCAAAGAAGGTGCCGTGGCGGGCAGTGATGCCCACGCGCTCGATATCCGGGGTGCGGATGCACTTCTGGCAGGTGGTCACGCGGTGGCGGGGCGGCTCTTCCTGTGCCAGGAACCACTTTTTCATGGGGGCCATGCCGCTGTTGATCAGCAGCAGGCTAGGGTCGTTCTTGGGAACAAGGGGGAAGCTGTCCAGGCGCAGATGGCCCTTGCTTTCAAAGAAGCTCAGGTACTTTTCGCGCAGTTCATTCAAACCGGTCCATTGCATAGATCTTTCTCTCCTCAATCGTCTTTGGCGCCCAGGCGCCGTTTTTTATGCTGTTATGGCAGAGGGGCGGCACGGTGAAAAAAACAAAAAACAGCCCTCATCCCAAAAGGGACGAAGGCTGCTTGTGCATCAAACTCCGTGGTACCACCCAAATTGCAAAGGATAATGTGTCCCCTGCCGCTTTCGGCGCATTAACGCTGCGCAGCGTCCGGTTTGTGTTCACCGGAAGCTCCGGGGTGGCGCGAAATGATCCCGACCGGAGCGCCTTACAGCCGCGGGCGCTCTCTCTGGACGGTGGTGTGTGCATTTCTGACCCCATCATTGCCATCTGTCATAATTTTACATTCCGCAAAGCAGGCACAGCGCCTCCTCGCGTACAGCTAAATTATAGCATACACAAAGCGTTTGTCAACGGTTTTGAGCAAAATTCACGGCACCCAGATGCGGCGCACTTCCTGCACCTTGCCGCCCTGCACCACCAGCGTGGTATTGTAGGTGGTCCAGTTGTCGGGGTCTGCATTGATCGCCGCTGCCACCGCATCCGCACCTGTGGTCTCCACGGCTTCGGCCTGCGGGTCGGCAGAACTGTCCTTCAGCACCACGTTATCCGCCAGCGGCATCGTCTTTTCTCCCATCTCGTAATAGAGCGGGTAATCGTCAAAGGTCATCGTCCGGTAGGTGTCGTCATCCTCCAGCTTCAAGTCCAGCCCGCCGGGCTGCTCCATGCCGCCATTGATGCTTACAAGATGGTATTCATCATTTCTTTCAATGCTTGTCACCTCAGTGGTCGCGCACTGATCCTGCGCCGTGCCCTCTTCGTGGAAAGCGATCTTGTCGCCGATGGCAAGCTTTTCAATATCTTCCTTCTTATAGATATCGTAGCTGAACACCTTAGCAGTCAATTTGCCGTCCTGCACACCGGAGGTGATGGAGGCCGAAATAAACGTGGTGGTCTGTGTGTCGTCAAGATCATCCAGTGTCCATGTACGCAGATTGATCGGCTCCGCAACGCCCTCCTCTGCCACATGAGACGAGGACGTCACCGCACTGGATGCGGGGGTGCTGGCGGGGGCACCGGAGCTGCCACAGGCCGTCAATGCGATGCCCGCAGCCAGAACAGCCAGAATCTTATATTTCAAGTTCATAAAAGTACCTTCTTTCTTGACGCGGTAGATTTCTTCCGCTACAATAAAAACGAATCAAAGACCCATTCTATTGCGACTGATTTTAAGATAGAGAGGAATTTCCCGTGAAAATTTTAAAAGTAAAGTGTCTTGCCCCCACCCGGCTGGACAATTATCTGACCCAGCAGTACCCCGCCCTGACCCCCGGCCGCCTGAACAAAGCGCTGCGGGAGAACAAGATCAAACTGAACGGCAAAAAACAACCGCTTTCCACCCGCGTGATGGCGGGCGATGAGATCAAGCTGTTTATTCTGGACGAGGTGCTGGACGCCGACAAGCGGGTGGACGGCCCGGCCTGGAAGAATGCCCGCGGCCCGGCGCAGGTGGTGTACGACTGCCCGCAGATCCTGATCGTGAACAAGCCCGCCGGCCTTGCCGTAGACGGCCCGGAGGACGATACCCTGCTGAACCGTGCGCTGCTGTACCTGAACCAGCAGGGCGAGTACAAGGAGAACGATCTCTACACTCCCGCCTTGTGCCACCGGCTGGACACCGGCACCAGCGGCCTTGTGATCATTGCCAAAACGCCGGAAGCCGAGGAGCTGTTCCTGGCCGCCATCAAGAACCGCGAGGTGCAGAAAACCTACCTCTGCGTCACCTTTGGCCGCCCTGTGCCGCCGGACGCCACCCTGGGCGGCTACCTGCTCAAGGATGCGGACCGCGGCATTGTGAAGATCGTGGAGGACAAGCAGCCCGGTGCCAAGGAAGTGGAGACCCAGTACGAAACCATTGCCGTTTCCGGCCGTCTGGCATTGCTGAAGGTGCAGCTGATCACCGGCCGCACCCACCAGATCCGCGCCCACATGGCCAGCATCGGCTGCCCCATCCTTGGCGACAGCAAGTACGGCAACAACAGCGCCAACCGGGAGCTGAAGCTGAAGTATCAGGCGCTGTGCGCATGGGAGCTGACCATGCCCCGCTTCACCCAGCCGGACTTTGCCTTCCTCAGCGGCAAGACCTTCCACGCCCCGAAGCCGTGGTATTACCAGCAGGTGCTGGACGGCACTTTGAAGTAAACAAAAACACGAAAATCAACTTTTGCCGTCTGACCCGGAGCAAAAGCCTTCACCCCTTGGGGGGAAGGTGGCTGCGAACGCAGTGAGTAGACGGATGAGGGGTAATTTCCCCGTAGGCTGCTGCTTTCCTGCACCCTCATCAGTCACCTGCGGTGACAGCCGTTCCCCTCTTTGTCACCTTCGGTGACATTTCTCCCCGGCGCGGGGAGAATCTGTCCCTTCCGGGGGAAGCCTCATTCGGTAAATGGATTTTCATGAAGCAAAAAGGAGATGTCCTGCCGGGCATCTCCTTTTTTATTATTTATAATAGAAAGCTCAGACCCGCACCATATCCGGGGTGATCTCAGCCAGGGAGTGGGCACCGCACATCTGCATGGTGTCGGCCAGTTCCCCGGCCAGCTTGTCGATGTAGCACTTCACGCCCTCTGCGCCGCCGCCATACACAGCAGTGACGAACGGACGGCAAATCAAAACACCGTCTGCCCCCAGTGCCAGCGCCTTGAACACATCCACACCGGTGCGGATGCCGCCGTCCACCAGCACCTTCACGCCGGTGCCCTTGAGGGCCGCTGCGATCTCCGGCAGCACCTCGGCAGTGGCAGGGCACTGGTCCAGCACACGGCCGCCGTGGTTGGACACCACAATGGCAGCAGCACCGGCCTCTTTGGCCTTCAGCGCGCCCTTGACGGTCATCACACCCTTGACGATGAAGGGACGTCCGGCCAGCTTCACGATCTCCGCCAGTTCTTCCACGCTCTTGCTGCCCGCCGGAGGGGTCATGTTCTTGAGGAAGGGCAGACCGGCAGCGTCCACATCCATGGCCACGGCAAAACAGCCGCTGGCCTGGGCCTGGGCCATCTTCTCCTTGATGGTGTCCATGTTCCAGGGCTTGATGGTGGGCACACCGCAGCCGTTTGCAGCGCCAATGGCCTTGGTGGCCATTTCCATCACGGTGGGGTTGGTGCCGTCACCGGTAAAGGCAGCAATGCCGTTCTCGGCGCAGGCACGCACCAGTACATCGTTGTAGGTCATGTCGTTGTAGGTCTCGGAGTAGTGCAGGTTCACGGCACCTACGGGGCCTGCAAAGAAGGGATACTTGAACTGCTTGCCGAACAGCTCCAAGGTAGTGTCCGGCGTGCCGCCTGCGCACAGGGTGTCCATGTTCACACGGACCTCGGCCCACTTATTATAATTGCGGATGGCGGTATCGCCCACACCCTTGGCACCGGGGCCGGGGATCTGATTCTTGCAGGCCGCGCCGTTGCACACCGGGCAGGCTTTGCAGTATTTGCCGATGCACTCCCGTGCATGGGCCAGAACTTCCGGATACGTCATAGTAAAACATCCTCCTTTATTCCTGATCTGCGGCATAAAAAACCGCCGCAGCACTCTCTGCCCCCACTATAGCCCGCTTTGGGCTTTGCGTCAAGGGTTTTGCGCGCTTTTTGCTGCCCCGCCGGGCAGGCAGGCCGCGATGCTGCGTCCATTTTAAAAAAGTCGGATTTTTTTGAAAAAAATCCTTGACAAAACAGCCGGTTTCAGGTATTATAGTGGAGCGCCAAGGGCACCCGCCCAAAGGCAGAACAAAAGATGTGGAAAGATGGCTGAGCTGGTCTAAGGCGCACGACTGGAAATCGTGTAACGTGTCAAAAGCGTTCTGGGGTTCGAATCCCCATCTTTCCGCCAGAAACCTGGAACATTTGTTCCAGGTTTTTTGTTTTCTCCGGGCTTTGCTTGACATTTCCACCGCCTTCCGCTATGCTGGTGGAAACACCCACTGCCCTGAAGGAGGTTTTTTCATGGCATCTTCCCGCAAAAAACGCACCGGCGGCTTTGTGGCGCTGGTGGTGGTGCTGTGCCTGCTGCTGATCTGCGTGGTTGCTGCCGCCGTGCTGTACGGCGTGGTCAGCCGCAAGATCCGGGCGTTCCAGGCCGGAGCTACCTTTGCCTTTGACTATCAGATCACGGCCACCACGGCAGAGGAGCCTGCCCTGTACAGTATGCTGGACCAGCTGGGCGGCACCACCGGTCATGTGGACGGCCAGTACTCCCCCACCGCGCTACAGCTTGCGCTGTACCCCAAAAGCACCACCGCCGCCAATGGCACGGCCCAGCCGCTGACCCGCCTGTACATCAACGGGAACGAGACCCTGTACGATGTGGGCCAGCTGTACACCACCCTGCGGGCCGCCGTGACGGAGGCCTACCCCTTGTCCAGCCTGCTGCTGCCCACCTGGAGCCTGGGCAGCTACATCTCCCAGACGCAGCTGGCCGATGTGCTGGGGCTGGATGTTTCTGCCACCAGCCTGCAGAGCATGAACAGCTTTGCGTTGGATCTGAAGCACCTGCAGAAGGTCCAGCCGGAAAACGCCAAAGACGGCTACCTCTACTTCCAGCTGGAATCCGCCAGCAGCGATGCCAGCGCCCCGGTGCTGACCCTGGGCGTGGCCAAAAAGAACCTGCTGCGCACCAGCTCTCCGGCGGTGCACATCCTGCTGGACATTCCGGCCCACGGCATCCACGTAGAGCTGACCGGTGCGGTGACCGCCGCTTCCACCACCCTGACGGCCCCCACCTCCCGGATGCAGGACGCAGACATTGCCTCCCTTGTCAAGCTGCGGGAAACGCTGGAAAGCGTGCTGCAGTTTGTGCAGACCGCCGCACAGCCCCAGAGCTGAGAACGGCATCCTTTTAAAAAAGCAAAAAGCATCTGCAGTGCGGCTTCCAGCAGGAAGCGGCTGCAGATGCTTTTTTGTTTGGGTTATACGCCGCGGAAGATAAAGCCACCGTAGCTGAAAATGGCGCCGCCCTCTCCAAGGTCCATGCGGATGGGCACATACACCCGGCCCGCTTCTACGGTAAAGCTGTCCTTGGTGGCATATCCGCCTGCCGCCTTGACCAGGGCCTGCAGCTCCGCGTTGGTTTTGGGCACGCTGGAAGCTTCCACCAGCCACATCGTGTGGGACCAGCGCAAGTCCCCCACAGCCTGCCCATTGCTGGATGCCTGCACAGATACATCACAGCTGACGGTGGTGCCTGCCGGAACATCCAGCACGGCCTGCCACTGCCCCTGCCGGGTCAGCGCCTGCAGCGGCTGCGAAAGCTTGTAGGTGTAGCTGTGGGTCTCGGCATCCGTGTGCTGCACGCCCGGCTCCTCGGCGCTCTGCCACTGGTCTGTCAGCTGATAAATCACCTTGACGGCACCGCTGCCCACCTGGTAGTTCACGGTTACCGTCTCGGTTTCGGTGTGGCTTTCTTCCTCATCGCTCCAGCCATCGTTTCGGGAAGCCGTGTAGGACTGCGGCTGGGCCGGGGCTGCCTGCTGTGTCTTGCTGGCCGCAGGCTGCTCTTCCCGGCTGGAAGCCGCCGGTTCTTCGGCGGGCTGCTCCTGGACCGGTTCTTCCGTTTCCGGCTCCTCCGGTTCTTCTTCTGCAGGCAGCAGCGCTTCCAGCGCCGCCCGCTCGGCAGAAACATCCTCGCCCAGCTGCTCCAGGGCATCGTAGTCCGTGCTGGCCTTGTCGAACCATTCCAGCGTGATGCAAACGGCAGCATGGCGTTTCAGCAGGTCTTTTTTCAGGGCCAGCAGGGTGTCGGCGTCCGCTTCCTCTTTGGCCTTGTCGGCATCCAGCAGCGGCAGGGCCGTGCTGTAGTCCGCTTCGGCGGCGGCCCAGTCGCCGGTCTGCTCATACACCGCTGCGCGGCCCGCATAGGCCTCGGCCTGGGTGTAGGGCCGGTCGGCCGTCTTTTCCAGCACTGCAGCGTAGTCGGCCTCGGCGTCCTCATACTGTTTCAAGTTCACATACACCTCGGCGCGGCCCAGGTATGCTTCAATGCTGTCCGGGTCCAGCCGGATGGCTTCGGTAAAGGCCGCCACGGCCTCGGTGTAGTTCTGTTCGGTCAGGTACTTCCGCCCCAGTTCCAGCTGCTGCGCTGCTTTTTGCGCACTGGAAGTGCAGGCCGTGAACAGGGCCAGCACCAGCAAAAGCACCGCCAGCAGCCGCAGGGGGCGGCGTGTTCCGGTTTTGCTCATGATCGCATCTCCTTATCCGGCATAAGGCTGATTAGAGCCAGGGGTTATCGATCGTAATTTCAACGATCGTGTCCGGTGCGGATACCGGCGTGTAAATGACCGTGCACTGCTCCCAATGTGCAGGCATCTGCACCCGATAGCATGTTTCCGTTTGCTTGCCGGCAGGCAGCATCCCGCTGGTATCGTTCTGCCAGACCCACACGCCCTGGGCCTCGTCCTCCACCAAGTATCCATCGCACCCGGACTGCTCGCCCGAAAGCGTCTGGCCGTTGCAGATCAGCTGAAACTCGGATGCTTTTTTCCCGGTCCAGACCGAAATCGGCTCACTGCCGACATTTTCCACTTTGAAGTAGAACTCTTCTTCGTGGGTCCCGCTCGCTTTTTCCAGTTCCTCTATAGCGGCAGAATTGGACGTATAGCAGAACTTCAGGTTTCCGATCCGCACAGCATCGTGGTTGTTCACCTTCAGCCGGGTCACCTTTTTCTCGGACGCAGTGCCGGAAGTCGTCTGCTCCAGGACAGCTGCTTCCGCCTTTCCCGCCTGCGTCGGCATTTCTGCGCCTGCAGAAACACCGGCTGCCGTCATCATCAATGCCGCCAGCAGCGCCGCAGCAGCCGCTCTTCCAACTTTGTACATCATGATTCCTCCTGATTTCATTTTTCCAAAAGCGCCTGCCCATGCAAAGGCAGCAGCTCTTGTAATTTCCATTATAAATTTTTCCGGCTGCATGTCAACAAAAATATCCACGGACCGTTTCCCTGCAGCACTGCCGGGGCGATCCGTGGATGATTATTTTATTTTGCGTTTACCGGTCCAGGATGCGGCCATCGGTGGAGATGGTCACCACCTGCCAGGGCAGGAACTTGCCGCTGTTTTTCAGCGCCGTGACGGCCGCATGTTCCAGCCCGCCGCAGCAGGGCACTTCCATGCGCAGCACGGTCACGCTCTTGATGTCGTTCTGTTTCAGGATCGCGGTCAGCTTCTCGCTGTAATCCACTGCATCCAGCTTGGGGCAGCCGATCAGGGTGATGTGCCCCTTCATGAATTCCTCGTGTACATTGGCATAGGCATAGGCCGTGCAGTCGGCGGCGATCAGCAGCTTTGCCCCGTCAAAATAGGGTGCGTTCACCGGCACCAGCTTGATCTGGCAGGGCCACTGGCCCAGCTGAGAGGCCTGTGCTGCAGGGGCCGCAGCCGGGGTACTTGCTTCCCGGTGGAACTGCCGCATGGCACTGCCGGGGCAGCCGTGGAAGGCCGGAGCCGCAGCAGCGGCCTTTTTCTGCTTGTTTTCCAGCACGGCCTGCTCATCGTAGGCAGCGGCTTCGCGCTCGGTAAAGGTGATGGCACCGGTGGGGCAGCCGGGCAGGCAGTCGCCAAAGCCATCGCAGTAGTCGTCCCGCAGCAGCTTGGCCTTGCCGTTTACCAGGCCAATGGCTCCTTCGTGGCAGGCGGTGACGCAGGCCCCGCAGCCGTTGCATTTTTCTTCGTCTATGTGAATGATTTTGCGGATCATAAGAAAAGCCTCCTTGTTTTGATGGCCTGAGTATACTATAATCAGGCCATCAATTCGGTTGTTATAACCACAAAGAGAGGATTTTTATGAAAAATATTGCATCTCCGTTGTTTGCCGGACTGACCGATGCCGACTGGGACGCCCTGGCCGCCGCCGGACATCTGCGCACCCGCAGGTTTTCCCGCCGCGAAGTGATCTTTCACGCCGGAGACCACGTGCACGAGATCGGCGTGGTACTGCGCGGCACCGTCCACATTGAAAACCTGGACCTGTGGGGCTGCAAAAGCATCCTGACCCAGGTGCCCGCCGGGCAGGTGTTTGCCGAGACCTACGCCTTCTGCGGCGATGCCCTGATGGTGGATGCCGTAGCCGCCGAGGACTGCGAGATCCTGTTTGTGAAGGCGGCGGCCTTTTCTTCCGGCAGTGTCCCGGCCCAGAACCGCCTGCTGCAGAACCTGCTGACGGTCTCCATGCGCAAGAACCTGAGCCTTTCGCAGCGCATCTTCTGCACCACCCCCAAAACGGTGCGGGGGCGGCTTCTGACCTATTTTTCCGCCCAGGCTGCCCGGTGCGGCAGCCTGCAGTTTGAGATCCCCTTCAACCGCCAGCAGCTGGCCGACTACCTCAACCTGGACCGCAGCGCCCTTTCCAAAGAGCTGTGCAAAATGCGGGACGAGGGCCTGCTGGAATTTGAAAAGAACCGGTTCTGCCTGAAAGAAGATCTGGAATAAGAGCCCTCTCCGTCATCTCGCTTTGCTCGGGTTCTGCCGGATCTTCCGCCAAAAAAGCGCCCGCCGGTCACACAGACACAGCGGGCGCTGCTTTGCTTTTATAGCAGTTTGCGTTTTTAATGCACAAGCAACATCCGCAAACTGCATATCGCAAATATGCCGTTTTGATAGGCACCATTTTTGAAAATTGCGATAATGATTCGATCAGACCGTTTCTTTCACGGTCTTTTTGCGGGGTGCACGCTTTGCCTTGGGCTTTGCTTCCACAGCAGCTTCAGGCTTCACCTCAGCAGTGGGAGCCGTCTTGGCAGCCTTGGCAGGAGCCTTCTTGGCAGCCGTTTTGCGGGCGGGCTTGGCGGCAGGCTCGGCTTTCTTCTCTTCCGCCTTTACCGGCTCGGCTGCTTTTTCGGCAGCCTTTTTGGTGGTGCGGGGCTTGCGGGCAGCAGGCTTTTCGGCCGAAGCCTTTTCTGCAGCGGGGGCGGCAGCGGCTTCTGCGGCAGGCTGCTCAGCCTTTTCTTCTGCCTTCTTGACGGTGCGCTTTGCGCGCTCCTTCACCTCAGCAATGGTCCACAGCTGGTCTGCGCCCGGCACTTCCTGCCAGATCTGCAGCACAGCACCCACTTCGGCACCCATGCCCACGGTGTCAATGCACTTGCCGCCGGCCCAGGAAGAGCGCAGGCGCACGGTCCCTTCCGGGGTGGGCTGAACGGACCACATCTGGGACGTGCCGCCCACATCCTCCCACAGGTGCAGCCAGGTGCCGTTGGCGGTGCCGGTCATGGTCAGATCCAGCAGTTTGCCGGAAGCGCGGTTGCGGATGCGGTACACGCCATCGCCCACGCGGATAAAGCTCCACTCCTGCTCGGGCTTGTGGTCGTACTTGCCCAGGCGGACCGTGCCGCCGTCCTTGCTGCCTTCCACCGCCTGAATGACATTGCCGGTGTGGGCCGCAATGGTATAAAAGTGATCGGCTTCGATCACGGTTTGTGCTACGGACTTCATAAATAATTCCCTCCCAATTGGTATTTTTTACAGGCATTCCCATGTAATTCGTTTTAAATGATACCACATATCGTGATTTTTCACAAGCAATTCGACCATCCTTTAGCATTTTATACAGAATCCGCCGGTGTTTCGGCAGCTTTTTCTCCCCTTCGCAGGCTGCAAAAGCCGGTTTGCGCCCTCTCGACTTTTTGCCGCAGCTGCGTTATACTAAAGTTGTATGCACCGCACACTTTCCATACGTTACTGCCGCTCTTGTCACAGGGAGCGGCTTTTCCAACTCAGAGCCAAAGGAGGTCTTTGCATGACATCAGATGAACTGAACATCCAACAATACAAAAAAATGACGGAAACCCCCATCCCGAAACTGATCCTCGGGCTGGCCGCCCCCACCGTTTTGAGTATGCTCATCACCAGCATTTACAACCTGGCCGACACCTTTTTTGTGGGCCAGATCTCCACCAGTGCATCCGGCGCGGTGGGCGTGGTTTCCAGCCTGATGGCCATCATCCAGGCGTTGGGCTTTATGCTGGGCCACGGCGCGGGCACCGTGATCAGCCGCAGCCTGGGCAGCCGCAATACCGAGGCCGCCACCCGGTTTGCCTCCACCAGCTTTTTCACGGCGCTGGCCTTCGGCGTGGTGCTGGCCGTCATTGGCCTTGCCACCCTGCCCAGCTTCATGCTGCTGCTGGGCAGCACCGAGACCATTCTGCCCCATGCCTGTGCCTACGCGCGGCCCATCTTCATTGCGGCCCCGCTGATGATCGCCAGCCTGGTGATGAACAACATCCTGCGCTACGAGGGCAAGGCCAGCTTTGCCATGATCGGCCTGGTCACCGGCGGCGTGCTGAACATTGTACTGGACCCCATTTTCATGTTCGGCCTGAGCCTTGGCACCGCCGGTGCGGGCATTGCCACCGCCCTGAGCCAGGGCATCAGCTTCTGCATCCTGCTGTCCATGTTCCTGCGGGGCAAAACGGTGAGCCGGTTCCGCATTACCGCCGTCACCCGCGAAGCACGGGAGTTCGGCATCATTCTGGCGGGCGGTGCCCCCAGTTTTGGCCGTCAGGGCCTGAACAGCATCGGCGGTATGCTGCTGAACATTGCCGCCAGCCGCTACGGCGATGCCGCCGTGGCCGGCATGAGCATTATTTCCCGCATTTTCCTGTTCCTCTCCTCGGTGGTCATTGGCGTGGGGCAGGGCCTGCAGCCGGTGGCAGCCTTCAACTACGGAGCACGCAAGTACCGCCGGGTGCAGAAAGCCACCATCTTTACCACCTTTGCGGCGCTCTGCCTGCTGGCGGTGCTGCTGGGGCTTTGCTGGGTGAACGGCGATGCCCTGATCCGCATGTTCCGCGATGACCCGGAGGTTACCGCCGTAGCGCTGCCTGCCTTCCGCTATCAGTGCCTTTCCATGCTACTGCTCCCGGTCATCGTCATGGCAAACATGGTTTATCAGAGCATCGGCATGGCCGGACGCGCCACCTTCCTGGCCTGCTGCCGCGGCGGCACCTTTTTTATCCCGCTCATTGTTCTGCTGCCGCGATTCCTCGGCCTTGTGGGCGTGCAGATCAGCCAGCCCTTTGCGGATGTGCTCACCTTTATGGTTTCCCTGCCGTTCCTGCTCTGGCTCATGCAACGGCTGGGCCGCATGGACGATGGTGCCAAGCCGCTGAGCTGAGCGTTCCTGTCACCAATCTGTAACCAAAACAGCCGTGCTTTTCTGCAATGGAAGGCACGGCTGTTTCGTATTCTAATTGAACTGGAACTTCTTCCCAGTTCTGCGTTTTCGTCCGGATCGGTATTTTTCCGTGTTTCCATCACACTTTGCTGTTCCAAAGGAGTGAATCCTATGAAGCGAATCTCTCCCCGCCTGGGCTGTGCCGCCCTGTGCGTGACCCTGAGCCTTGCATTCGGCTGCGGCTGCGCCCTGATGCCGCCTGCTTCCGGCAAACCAGTCTCAGCTTCTTCCGTGCCCACCGATGCCAATGGCAAACCATTGTACGATGTTTCCCGGCTGGACGATGGCAGACTGCGGATGCTCTATGGCTATGACAATGCCGGCAGTCTGTGCACCATTCTCTGCGGCAGTCAGGTGCTGTATCAGTCCGCCCGCAGCGAGAATGTGACCCTTTTGCAGGATACGGTCACCGGCGAGACGGATTACTGGTTCCGCACCTGGTCGGACCCCACCGGCCGGGGTGGACGCCGCAGCGCCCTGTACGACAAAACCGGCACCGAGGTGCTGGCCTTTGACGGCGAGCAGAGCGCCACGATGCAGAACGGCTTGCTGGTACTGCAGGAGAGCAGCCTTGTCAACGGTGAATACTGGGACTATTATTGGGGCGGCGGCACCTGTCAGGTCATGGACCTTTCCACCTGCGAAAGCCTGCCGGTGCCGGACGGTGCCTATCGCTGCAGCGTGTGCGGTGACAGCCTTGTTTACACCTGCTACGCCCGCCCGGAAGGCCTTGCTGAGGACGAGTGGGACGACGACACATCCCTTCACAGCTGGGTCGTCATCCTGGCAAAGGACGGCACACAGCTCTACCGGGCTGACACTACCACAGCCATGAGCCTTTCTTACGCCGCCGACAGTCTGAGCGACTGGGTGGAGCTGGACACGACCCACGCCGATGGCGACTCGGCGGAGCAGGTGCTCTACAACCCGGCCACCGGCGAGAGCTTTGCGGGCTTTACCCAGACCTGCGGCAATGACATGGCGTGCTTTACCACCGCCGATGGCCGGTACGAGCTGCGGGACATGACCACCGAGGACCGCGGCGTCCTTGGCACCTTTGACGATCTGCCCAATTATTATTTTCCGGGCTTTGTGGTCACCTGGCACACCACCGGTGATTACAGCTACGACCTGCACGACCTTGAGACCGGCGAAGTGACGCCGCTGTATGCTTCCAGCATCACCAATCACACGATTGCCCTCTACGCCAAAAACGGCAGCCTGAAGGTCTACGACACCGACACCGGCAAGCTGATCACCGATACCACTGTGGAACCGGTGGAAAACCAGCAGACGGCAATGATCGACAATGAGGGTAACGGCTATGTCTGGCTGGAGCTGCGGGACAACGATGATTACGAGACCACTGCCACCCGCGTTTACGGCCCGCAGGGGCTGGTCAGCGACCTGACCCACCTGCAGCAGACCTACAGCTATATGGGCTATCTCATCACCACCCCGGAGGGCCGGCCGCTGTACTACGGCACATCCAACTCCCCTAGCAGCAATGGTTCGCTGTGCGATGTACTGGATGAAACCGGCAATGTGGTGCTCCACGGCCTTGGCAGCTGCTACGGCTACTACGATAACAGCCTGAACGCCCTGCCGGAGGGTGTGTTTGTGGCACGGCGCGGCTTCTACTACGGCTGGATGGACACCGATGGCAACTGGCTGTACTGCCAGAGCATCTTCTCTTCCATCAATACCGATGACGAAATAGGCTACTGAGATCACAGGGAGGAACCTTTTATGAAACATGCAAAAATTTCCCGCCGCAGTTTTCTGCTGGGGCTGGCCGCCTGCTCTGCTGCCGGCATCCTCACCGCCTGCAAAGGCACCGACACTCCTGCCAGCAGCGCCCCCGCCACACCGGAGGCCCCCGCTTCTTCCGTGAGCGAGCTTGAACCCACCGGGCTGTTCTCGCCGGAAGAGTTTCCAAAGTTGGACGGCAGCACCGCCTGCATCCCGTTGATGGCCCAGATGATGGCCGACACCACCGGCATCGACCTGGAAACGGCCCAGAGCAGCATCTCGGTCAGCACCACGGCCACCGCCTGGGAATACTTTGGCCTATATGACACCGATACCCAGATGCTGGTGGTATACGAAGCCCCGGATTCCGTCAAGGAAGAGCTGCAGGACGCCAATGTGCAGCTGGAGCAAAAGCCCATCGGGCGGGATGCCCTGGTGTTCATCGTCAATGAGGACAACCCCGTCAAGAGTCTGACCCAGCAGCAGCTGAAAGACATCTATGCCGGAAAGATCACCAACTGGAAGGAGGTGGGCGGCCAGGACCTGGACATTGTGGCCTTCCAGCGCCGGGCAGATTCCGGCAGCCAGACCCTGTTCCAGAAGCTGCTCATCCAGGGCGGAGAGCTGATGGACCCGCCCACCGAGCTGGCCCCCACCGCCATGGGCGAACTGGTGGACAGCCTGGCCGCCTACAACAACAGCGCCAATGCCCTCGGCTTTTCGGTGTATTATTACATTGATCAGATGTACTCCCAGCCCGGCCTGCGGCTGCTGGCCGTAGATGGTGTGGAGCCTTCCAACGACACCATTGCCAGCGAGAAATACCCGCTGTGCAACGAGTTTTATGCCGTCATCCATCCGGATGCTGCTGCCGACAGCCCGGAACGGACCCTCTACAACTGGTTGGACACCGAGGCCGGGCAGGCCTGCATCCGGAAGTCCGGCTATGTGGCTGTAACTCCTGCCGCAGATTGACCTGCACAGAATGCCACAGAAATCAATTTTTGCAGCTTGACTCAAAGCGAAAGCCTTCACCCCTTGGGGACAGATTTCCCCCGGCCGGGGGAAAATGTCGCATAGCGACAAAAGGGGGAGCAGGTGGCGCGTAGCGCCGGATGAGGGGTATTTAGGGCAAAATGCTGCTGTCCTGCGCCCTCATCAGTCACCTGCGGTGACAGCTTCCCCCGACCGGGGGAAGCCTTCATTCGGAAAATTGATTTCCATGACAGAACGCCTTTCTGCATTGACGATGCCCTATGGTTCTGCTACAATAAAAGTAGTGAAAAAACGCCGGATACCGAAAGGAAGGTCGTACCATGGAGCATCCTGCCGACACCCCCGTTCACCACGTAGAAAGCCGCTGGCGTACCGAGCTGCGCAACCGCATCATTCAGGCATCCAGTCTGTTGGAGATCCTGCTGTCCGGGCTGGTGCTCATCGGCCTGCTGTTCAGCGCCGTGCCGCTGATCCGGTGGATGCCCGGCCTGCTGTTTGACGGCAACGAGGTGGAGATCCGCACCTTTCTGGAACGCAGCCTGGACATTGTGATCGGCATTGAGTTCATCAAAATGCTGGCCAAACACAGCCCCGGCAGCAGCTTGGAAGTGCTGCTGTACGCCATTGCCCGCCATCTGGTGGTGGGCCACGATTCGGCACTGGAAAACCTGCTCAGTGTGGGAGCCATTGCGCTGATCTTCATTGTGCGCAAGTTCTTCTTTGTGCCGGCCTTTGGTGCCCACCTGCCGGACGGCCACCCCGCCCCGGACCTCAGCCCCAAGCAGAGCGGCATTCCGGCGGAGGAATTTTTCTCCCGGCTGAAAAAGCAGGGCAAAACCGAAGCATCCCAGTCCGTTCCCACCGAAGAAGAAAACTTTGATGAGGATGATTTTGAGCAGGCTGAAACCGAAACAGAATGACCCTCTCTGTCCGCTCATTGCATTCGCAGCCAGCTCTCCCGCAAAAAACGGGTTCGGCGCGCCAGCCGTGCCTGAAAATGTTCCCTCACACCAAACAAAAAAGCTCCGCAGCCTGCCGATTTCAGCAGTGCTGCGGAGCTTTTCTTCTTGCATTTTACTTTTTGCCGTGGCGGCCAAAACGGTACTCCTTGCCTTCACGGATGCGCTGGATGTTGGCACGGTGCATATAGATGACCATGCCGGACATGAAGCCGGAACCAATGGCACACACCAGCAGGTCGCCGGATGCGTAACCCTTGAACACCCCGTAAAGGATGGTCAGCACCGGGTAAAGCGCTGCCATTGTCACGCTGCCCAGCGACACCATGCCGGTGGGGATCAGGCACGCCAGGAAGATGACTGCCAGAAAGGGCAGCAGCACCGGCTGGATGGCCAGAATGGCACCGCCTGCCACCAGCACGCCCTTGCCTCCCTTAAAGCCGAAATACAGCGGGTACAGGTGGCCCAGCACGGCAAAGATCGCAGCCAGGTACACCCCCAGGTAGGGCGAAACGCCGGTACCGGCGGGCAGCAGATGGAACAGTGCCCGGCCGATGCATACCGCTGCAACGCCTTTGAGCACATCCACCGCCGCCGTCATGGCAGCAGCCTTTTTGCCGAAGGTGCGCAGCATATTGGTCATACCGGCTGCGCCGCTGCCGTGGTTGCGGACATCATCGTGGTATACAAACTTGCTGATGAGGATGCCGGCGTCCACGCTGCCCAGCAGGTAAGCCTGCAGGATCGCGGCGGCGGCGATCAGGATCGCTTTCATCATAAAGCCAGATGCCTCCTTTGCGGGCGCTTACACGTCCTTGGCACCCACTTCGCCGGAGCCGCGCTCGCGCACGACCAGGCGGATGGGGGTGTGTTCCAGACCAAAGTTCTCGCGGATCTGATTGATGATATACCGCTGATAGCTGAAATGGAACAGCTGCTTGGAGTTGACGAACGCCACGAACGTGGGCGGGCGGGTGGAGGCCTGGGTCAGGTAGAAGATCTTCAGGCGGCGGCCCTTGTCGCTGGGCGGCTGCATCCGGGCAGTGGCACGGGCCAGCATCTCATTCAGCACGCCGGTGGGCACACGGGCACCGTTCTGGCTGTCCACATCGCGGATCAGCTGCATCAGCTTGTTCACGTTGTAGCCGGTCTGAGCCGAGATGAAGATGATGGGGGCGTAGCCCATAAAGCTGAAGCACTCGGCATAGCCGCGGCGCTGCAGCTCCATGGTGTTGGTCTCCTTGCCTTCCACGGCATCCCACTTGTTCACCACAATGATGCAGGCCTTGCCCTGATCGTGGGCATAACCGGCCACCTTGCTGTCCTGCTCAGTAAAGCCAACGGTGGCATCCACCAGGATCAGCGCCACGCGGCTGCGCTCCACGGCTGCCAGGGCGCGCACCACCATGTAGCGCTCCAGGCCATCGGTGATGTTGCTGCGCTTGCGCAGACCGGCCGTGTCGGTAAAGATGAACTTGCCGTAGGCGTTATCCACCGGGGTGTCAATGGCATCGCGGGTGGTGCCGGCCTCGTTAGCCACGATCATGCGGTTCTCGCCCAGGATGCGGTTGGTCAGGCTGGACTTGCCCACATTGGGGCGGCCGATGATGGCAACGGGGATGCGGTCCTCTTCCACCACCGTCTCGCTGAAGTCCAGGTGCGCGCACACAGCATCCAGCAGGTCGCCGGTGCCGTGGCCGTGCACGGACGAAATGGGCATCACCTCGTCAAAGCCGAGGTTGTAGAACTCGTACAGCTCCATGGGGGCTTCGCCCACCTTGTCGCACTTGTTCACGGCCAGGATGATGGGCTTGTGGCTGCGGCGCAGCATGTGGGCCACATCCTCGTCCGCTGCGGTCAGGCCGTTGCGCACGTCCGTGACCATGATGATGCAGTCGGCGGTGTCAATGGCGATCTGGGCCTGCTCGCGCATGTGGGCCAGAATGCCCTCAGTGGCCTTCGGCTCAATGCCGCCGGTGTCCACCAGCAGAAATTCATGGCCGTTCCACTCGCAATTGGCAAAAATGCGGTCACGGGTAATGCCCGGTGTGTCCTCGACAATGGCAAGGCGCTGACCGCACAGTTTATTGAACAGGGTGGATTTGCCCACGTTGGGGCGGCCCACCACTGCTACGATCGGTTTGCTCATGGGGTGTCCTCCTTTCTTTATAACCCTCTCAGGCGCAGCTTACGCCGTGCCGGCTGTTTCCCTTTTTGGCTTCGCAATTTTCCTCCCATCGGAGGAAGTCTGTCCACTCAGGGGGAGTTTATCGTGCTGCCGAAAGATGCGTAAAACCTCGCCCTTCGGGAGAGGCGGCATCGCGCAGCGATGACGGAGAGGGTTTTCTTTTATGCTCTTCTTCTGCGGGCAATGTGCAGGCCGCTGCGCAGCAGGTGGCGGGCTTCCTCGCCGCCTGCGGTGGGCAGCACCTCCACCTTCACGCCAAGGCGCTGGGCCAGCTGGTCCGTGGTAATGTCGTCCAGGAAGGTATCCTTCTCTTCCCGCAGCATCACGGCGGGCACCCCCAGCGTACCGCTGGTCAGCTTGCCCTCGCACTGGGCAATGATGTCAGTAGCCGTTACCAGCCCGGCCACGCCCACATTGCCGCCGAAGAATTTGTTCTTGATGGTGTGCACCGTCACCTCGATCATGGGGTACTGGCGGTGCAGCTCGGCCATCATGTTGTTGATGAGGGGCGATGCCATTTCACCGGTGACCACATCCAGCTTTTTGGTGCCATACACCCGGTGGGGCTTTTCCAGCTCTTCCAGAAATTCCTTGGCGTACAGGCGCATCATGCCCACACCGTTTTCCAGCTGGTCGAAGTCCTCGTAGAACTCCTCCGGCGGGATGGGCCGCCCGGCCTTGAGGTACCATTCATCGCTGGGGTAGATGATGCGCTTGCCGTGGCGGCGCTTGCACTCATCACCAAACTCCTCCATAATGTCGATCACTGCAGCGCTGGTCTCGGCATCGTAGGGGGTCTGCTTGAACAGGTGCTGGCGGTAGTCGGTCACGCCGCAGGGCACTGCCGCAATGCTCTGCACCATGGGGGTCAGTTCCAGCAGGTCCGAGAGGGTGCGGCGCAGCTCATCGCCATCGTTGATGCCGCGGCACAGCACCAGCTGGCAGTTGACGGCAATGCCGCCTTCCACCAGGCGGGGCAGGTACTTGAGCACCTCGCCGCCGCGCTTGTTGGCCAGCATCCGGACGCGCAGCTGGGGGTTTGTGGTGTGCACGGAAATGTTGATGGGCGAGATGTGCATCTTGATGATGCGGTCGATCTCGTGGTCCTGCATGTTGGTCATGGTGATATAGTTGCCGAACAAAAAGCTCAGGCGCTCGTCATCATCCTTGAAATACAGGCTCTCGCGCATACCGGGGGGCAGCTGGTCGATGAAGCAAAACATGCAGTGGTTGGAGCAGGAGTGCTTCTGATCGCCCAGATAGGTTTTGAAGTCGCAGCCAAAGGGGCCGCGCTGCGGGCGCTGGACATCCCATTCCCGGATGCCATCCGCCACCTTTGCCGTCAGGTGGAAGCTAGGGCTGTCTGTGTAAAAATCGTAGTCCAGGGTATCGTTCAGCTCGTTGTTGTCCACACACAGCAGCTCATCGCCCGGGCCAAGGCCCAGCGCTTCGGCCTCGCTGCCGGGGTCCACCCGCTCGATCCTGATCGCCACAGCGTCCACCTCCTTTTTTAAAATTCACGAACAAAAGCCCTCCTGCCAGGGAGAGCCCGCCGCACGCAGCGGAACCGGGCCATTCTGTTTACAGAACAAGAAGGGGAAGGCATGCGCCCTCCCCTTCTGTACATAACACCATTATGCCACCAATTCCGCGCAAATTAGGCCTTCTTGATGACTTCCTCGCCCTTGTAGTAACCGCAGTTGCCACATGCCTGGTGGGGGAGCTTCAGAGAGCCGCAGTTGCTGCACTTGACCAGTGCAGGGGCCTCCAGCTTCCAAACATTGCTGCGACGCTTGTCGCGGCGGGCCTTGGAAAGATGTCTCTTAGGTACTGCCATATTTTTGCACCTCCTTGATGGGTTTCTCAGTTCAGCAGTGATTTAAGGATTGCGAGCCTTGTGTCTACAGGAGCAGCGGTGTCCTCTGCCGGTGGGCAGGTGCACTCCGCTTTCTTTTTGCCGCACACGGGGCAAAGCCCGGCACAGTCGGCACTGCAAAGCAGCACCGTGGGGATCTGGAACATAAACTCCTGGCTGAGCCATTCATCCACATCCAGATGTCCTTTTTCATCCAGCGGAAGATCGAAATCCGGGTCGTCCAGATCCCGCTCCTTTACCGTCCACTCCGTATCAACTGTCTCTTCCCGTACAACCGGGTCCAGGCAGCGGGCGCACTCTCCGTGCACCAATGCGTTTGCCCGCAGTGTCATCCGGACCTCTTCGCCATCCGTCTCTGCGTCAAAAAACGCGGTGACCGGCTCTGGGATCCTTGCGCCGGCATAATCATGGGCAGATAAATCACACGTAAACTCTGCATGATAAGGCTGCTTGCCGGCGGCGATAAACTTTCTCAGGTCAAATTGCATAGTACACCTCTAAAAGGCTGCTTTGTTAGTATAGCGCCAATGCAGCCCTTTGTCAACACCAAAACAGGCAGAAAACCGAAAAAATTTCAATTTCCGGTCTCCTGCCTGTTATTTGTTTGCCGTTCGGTCAGGCCACAGGGCTTTTTACAGGTACTTCTTCACATCGTGGGGCAGAGCAGCTTCATCTGCGCTGACGGTCACGGTAACCTTCACGCTGTCGCCGGCAATGGCTGCCATCTCGTCCAGCACAACGCCCAGACGGTTGATGTCGTGGTCCAGCACCTTCAGGATGCCGTCAATGTACAGGTCGGTGATATCGTAGTTGCTTGCCATCAGGCCGGCAACAAAGCCGTACAGCATCCCGCCACCGGAGATCTTGTACTCGTCCAGGTCGATCAGACGTGCAGCAGGAGCGATGTCGTAGGTGAGCTTCATACCCTTTTCCACAACCACCACATTGCCTTTGGAGGTCTTGACCGCGTCATTGATCTGGTCGATCATAGCCTTGGTCTTGCCGGAGCCCTTGGTACCAACAATCAG
>CAKTGS010000009.1 GCA_934561485.1 uncultured Faecalibacterium sp. | reverse complement strand
TGGAGCTACTGATCCGATTCGAACGGACGACCTGCTCATTACGAGTGAGCTGCTCTACCGGCTGAGCCACAGTAGCACATCCTTTTGTTCTGCAACGAATCATATTTTATCATACTACCGGGGCACTGTCAAGTTTTTTCTGGATTCTTCTGGCTGACACAGGCGGCACAGCTCGCACGCCGCAGCGCAGCAGCCCAGAAATACCAGTGCGGCGCAGTCCAGCGGCACCCGCCGCATAGGCACCACCTGCGTGCACAGGGTGCAGAAGGTTTCCGCTGCTTGCTCCGGCAGCAAAAGCCAGAACGCTGCCAGCGAAAGCGGCAGGTGCAGCGCTCGCCCCATCAGGAGCGGACGGAAGGAGATCTCTGGCGGGCAGATGGTGCGCACCTGCAGCAGCACCGACAAGCCCTGCAGGCTCAGTGCCGCGCAGCAAAGGCTGCTGGCCCACAGCCCGGTGCGGGCGGCATAATCGCAGCCGGAACACACCTCCAGCAGCATGGCCGGAAGGGCAGCCGCCACGCCCATTCGACCTGCGGCAAAACCAGCTGCCAGCAGGCGGAAATACAGCACAAAGCCGCAAAGCCTGATGTAGGTCTCTGCCGCCTGTGCAATCACTGCATCCAGCTTCGGCGGCGGGGCGGCAGGCCGCACACTGCAAGCATCGTGCCCAGCCGAAGGACGCGGCAGGCGGTTCAGCAGTGCTGCCGTCAGGCAGCCTGCCAGCACCTGTGCTGCAAACAGCCGCACCCCCAGCGCACGGCTGCCCAGCAGCTGCTCTCCCACCGTCAGCACTACAAAAGACGGTGCCGAACAGATGCAGGCCGGCAGCAGCGCAGAAGCTTCTTCCGCGCGCAGGTCCCCGGTGTGCACTGCTTCTGCAGCCGCGGCTGCGGCCGGTGCAAACCCACCCAAAAGCCCCACAAGCAGCACGCCGCCCGCCCCGGGGCTGTGCACCCCGATGAGCCTTGCCGTTGGCCGCAGCACACTTCCCAGCAGCCGCCCTGCCCCGCAGCGCATCAGCAGCGTGGAAACGATCAGAAACGGAAACAGTGAGACCAGCAGCGGTCCGCCGCAGAGCTGCAGACCTTGCTGCAGAGCCTGCGCACACACCTGCGGTTTTGCAAACACCAGCACTGCCGTGGCCATGGCCAGCGCCAGAAGCGCTGCCCGCTGCAGTTGAACCCTTTGATTCATAAGCCAACCCTCCACATCCATATATATGGAGTGATCGACCCGGCTTAGCACTGCGGAATGGGAGGGAGCCAAAATGCCCCACAAGCACAACCATCGGCCAGCGCCGATTCACTGGCTGACTCTGCTCTTCCGGCAGCCACCGCCCGGGTTCTATCACAAACCGGCCATCTACCTGAGCGGCGGCCGGATGGAGATCGAGCATTTCCAGACCATTCTGGCATACGATGAAACCCGGCTCTGTGTGCAGCTGCCCAAAGGACGGTTCACCGTGCGCGGCGATGCACTGCGCATCCACACTCTGACGACCAGCCGCATCACACTGTACGGCACATTTCTGCAAACCGATTTTTCCGATGACTGAGCGCACCGGCAGGAGGCACTATGGAACCGATCCGGCTCTGGGCCGCGGTCTCATTTACCGCGCAAAATGGCGGCACCGATGCCCTGCTTTCCCGCGCGGCAGCGGCAGGGCTGCATTTATACGGCATCTCTGCCCGGCCCGGCGGGTTTCAGGCGCATTGTGCCGCATGGCATTACCTTCCACTGGCGGCTTTGGCCCGCAAACAGCGGGTACGGCTGCGGATACAGGCACGGCAGGGGCTGTTTTTCCGGCTCCGGCCCCTGCTGCACCGTCCGGGGCTTTGGCTTGGAACGCTGCTGTTCGTCCCCCTGCTGCTCTGGAGCCAGAGCCTGGTTTGGGCAGTGGACTACGGCACCCTGACGCGCGGACAGCAGGCCCGTGCCGCTGCCATCCTGTGGGAAAACGCCCTGCAGCCCGGTGCCGCTGCAACGGAGACCAAGCTCTCGGCCGGGGAATACGCTCTGCTGGAAAGCGGCGAATTCTCCTGGGCAAGCCTGAATTTCAGCAAGGGCAGGCTGGCTGTGGAAGCCGCTGCTGCCACCCCGAAACCGGATATTGCCGCCGGGACCCTGCACGGCATCCGCGCCCGGTGCGGCGGCACCGTGACCGACACAAATCTTACCAGCGGCACCATGCTGGTTGTTCCCGGGCAGCAGGTGGAGCAGGGGCAGGGCTTGATCGGTACCGCACGCAGTGAACGGGATGGCACGCTGATCTTTGCCCCGGCGGCCGGCACGGTGCAAGCACAATTTGAGTGGTCTGACCAACAGGATGTTTCCCTGCGGGAGGACTGCCTGCAGTTGACCGGTCAGAGCCGCTCCTTTCTGCGCGTTTTCTTCAAAAACAAATATTATTCGTTCTATCGTCCAGTTTCTACGCAAAGCAATTCATCTTTACAGCACGTTTTGCACCATCAATTGGGTCTTTTCGGGCTTTTCTTTCCGGTTTCGGTGGAAGAAACCGTTGCTTACGAGCAGAGTATCCAGCCGGTTCTGCGCACAGAGCAGCAGGCGCTGGATCTGGCACGGCTGCACAGCCTGCAGGCGCTTTTTCAGAGCTTTCCCGATGCACAGGTGCTAGCCCGCAAGGAGGACATTACCGCGGCCGATTCGGTGCTTGCTTACAGCGTTACGTTTACGATAATTGCTGACATCTGTGAAGAAAACAGCCCCGGCAGTTGAGCGGCGTGCGCTCCCCTGCCGGGGCTGCTTTTTGTATTCCATGGTGCCTTATTCTGCAGAAGCAGCCTGTGCCTGCGCGGCCTGTGCATCGTATTCTGCCAGCAGATCGTTCAGGTCAAACTGATATTTGGTGTGGCAGAAGTGGCACACCACCTCACAGTGCGGGTCCTCCTCCCGCATTTTTACCAGCTCCTTGCGGCCCAGGCTGAAGAGCATTCCTTTGGTACGCTCGGCACTGCAGTCGCACTGATACTCCACCGTGCGCTCATCCAGCACCTGCGGGGCAAACCCGGCCATGGCAAGCTCCATCATATCCTTGGGGGTCTTGCCGGCACGCAGCATCTCGGTGACGGACGGCATGGCCGCAATGTTCTTTTCCAGCGCATCAATTTCTTCGTCCGTTGCCCCCGGCAGCAGCTGCAGCAGATAGCCGCCTGCACACAGGATGGACAGATCTTTATCCACCAGCACACCCAGCGCGCACACCGTGGGCACCTGCTCGCTGACGGCATAGTAGCTGGTCAGGTCCTCGGCAATTTCGCCGGACACCAGCGGCACCTGGCCGATGGTGGGTTCTTTCTGCAGACGGTTGTCACGGATGACGGTAAGCACACCGTCCCGGCCCACGGCACCGCCCACATCCAGGTGGCCGTTGGCCTTGGCGGGCAGCTCCACCAGCGGGTTGTCGATGCAGCCCTTTACGTTGCCGGTTCCATCGGTGCAGGCAAGAAGCACACCGGCGGGGCCGCCGCCCTGAACACGCAGAGTGACCTGATCCCGGTCATCCTTGAGCATGGCACCCATCAGCGATGCACCGGTGAGCAGGCGGCCCAATGCCGCACTGCAGGTGGCACTGGTGGTGTGCAGCTGCTCGGCTTTGCGCACGATGTTGGTGGAGTCCACTCCACAGAACACAACACCGCCGTTTTCCGACAGGCCGCGAATCAGATTTGCCATAGGATCATCCCTCCAATTGTGTATACTGCTTGACCGCACAGAAGAAATACCGCTGGCTTTCTTCCGTCAGCGGGCCAAAGGTCTCACCATCGCAAACGCTTTCCAGCGCAAAGCCGTGCTTTTCCAGTGCGGTGCGGATGGCATCCAGATCATAGGTGTACTCACAGAATTCTTCGTGGAAGTGCTCCCCTGTCTCGTGGTAGTCAATATCCACGGTGATCTCCACCCTGCGGTCAGCCGCATTGTAGTGGTTGCGCCAGACGCAGGAGGCATCCTCTTCTTCAAAGGTAAACTCGTTTTCGCCCAGCACATTCTGATGCTTGTAGGGGGTGTTCATATCAAACAGGAACACCCCGCCCTTTTCCATAAAAAAACCCGCATTGGCAATGGCTGTATCCAGGTTCGGGATATGGTTGAAGGTGTCAAACGTGGACACCGCACCGCGGATGGTCCCATACAGGTCCAGCTTGAGCAGGTCCTGCCGGAGCAGCAGCAGCTTGCCGGAAAGGCCCAGCTGCTCGGCCTTATCCCGCACCACGCAGAGCATTTCTTCCGACTGATCAATGCCGATCATGTCATAGCCCGCCTGGGTCAGCATCAGGGTCAGTTCCCCGGTACCGCAGCCCAGGTCGGCCAGGATGCCATCGTGGATGCCGTGTGCTTCCAGCTTATCGTGGATGTGGGCATACAGGGCATCGTAGTCGGCTTCCCCGTTGAATTCATCGTAGAAGTAGGCAAATTCGTTGTAAGCCATGGTGTTACTCCGCTTCCTCGCTCTCGGCTGCCACAGCTGCATTGAGCACGGCCTGCAGCTCCGGGATTCCGTAGCCGTTCTCGCCGCTGGTCAGAACCACTTTCTGGCAGCCGTAGGGGCGGCAGAGGTTCTCAAACTCTTCCAGCGTCTTGGCCAGCTGGCTTTTTTTGAGCTTATCGGCCTTGGTCAGAGCCACCACATAGGGGATCTGATGATAATGCAGGTAGCGCAGCATCTGCAGATCGTCTGCGCTGGGTGCATGGCGGCAGTCCAGCAGCTGCACCAGCAGGGTGTGGTGGCGCTGAGCCTCGAAGTAGCTGTTGATGAGATCATCCCAGCGCTCACGGTCTGCGTTGCTCACCTTGGCATAGCCGTAGCCCGGCAAGTCCACAAAGTAGCAGTCGTCCACCGCATAAAAATTGATGGTGGCCGTTTTGCCCGGCGTACTGGACACCCGGGCCAGATTTTTGCGGCTGCACAGCTTGTTGATCAAGCTGGACTTGCCTACATTGGACCGCCCCGAAAAGCTAAGCTCCGGGCGGTCGCTCTCCGGCAGCTGGCTGGAAATGCCATAGCTGGCGATAAATTCAGCTTTGTTGAAAATCATGGAGCTTTCCTTTCTGTTCTGTGTATGAAGGGCCGCGGATTGGAAGCTTTCTCCTCAGACACGATACGGGCCATTCCATCGCCCGCCCTATTGCCCTGCGGGCAACAGGGTCCCACCCCAGCGGACGGTCTTTGGAGAAACCTCCAACCCGCGGCCCGAATAGATGCATTCTTCACGACAGGCCAGCAGATAGTTTCTCCAGCGAATGTCCTGGGGGTGGGGCCCCGGCGCGTGAGCGTTGGGGCGGGACTGGAGTCCCGGGCTATTCGCGGAGAAAGCTATCTGCTGGCCAACGTTCCCTTAACACACTGCGCCGGGCTGCTGCTTATCGGCTGCAGGCGGAACAATGGCGTTCTCTGCCGGTTTCTTCTTTGCGTGCGTGCGGCTGGCCGGTGCCTTTGCCTTTTTAGTGTTCTGCGGCTTGAGCAGGGCAGCGTTCAGCACCTGGGTCAGGTTGGCCATGGGCAGGAAGGTCAGGTTCTTCTTCACTTCTTCGTCCACTTCGTACAGGTCCGGTTCGTTGTCCTTGGGGATCAGCACGGTTTTCATGCCCTCGCGGTAAGCCGCCATGCTCTTTTCGCGCAGGCCGCCAATGGGCAGTACGTTGCCATGCAGGGTGATCTCACCGGTCATGGCCACATCACCGCGCACCGGAATGCCAGACAGGCAGGACACCAGAGCCGTGGTCAGGGTAACACCGGCGGAAGGGCCGTCCTTGGGCACTGCGCCCTCCGGAGCGTGGATGTGCAGGTCGCACTTCTTGAGCCGCTCGGGGTCGATGTCATATTCCGCAGCGTGAACGCGCACCCAGGTGATGGCCAGCTGGGCGCTTTCCTTCATCACATCGCCCAGCGAACCGGTGACCGTGATCTTGCCGCTGCCGTTGTCAATGACCTGCACCTCAATGGGCAGGGTCTCGCCGCCCACACTGGTCCAGGCCAGGCCGTTGGCAATGCCGATGGCATTGGTGCGGTTGAGGAAGTCCGGCTTGACAAAGCGGGGGCCAAGCAGTTCTTCCAGCATGGTGCCGGTAACAGACACACTTTCCGTCTCGCCGGATGCGATCTTGCGGGCACACTTGCGCAGCACACTGGTAATGGTGCGCTCCAGGTTGCGCACGCCGGCTTCACGGGTATAACCGTCAATGATGCCGTAAAGGGCACTCTGGCTCAGGGTGACCTTGCCGGTCAGGCCGCAGGCCTTGAGCTGCTTGGGCAGCAGGTGCTTGCGGGCAATGTTGTATTTTTCCACACGGGTGTAGCTGGGCAGCTCAATGACGTCCATGCGGTCACGCAGGGGGCCGGGAATGCTGCCCAGATCGTTTGCCGTGGTGATAAAGAGCACATGGCTCAGATCAAACGGGATGTCGATGAAGTGATCGTTGAAGGTGCCGTTCTGCTCCGGGTCCAACGCTTCCAGCAGAGCTGCTGCCGGGTCGCCTCGGAAATCCCCTGCCAGCTTGTCGATCTCGTCCAGCAGCATGAGGGGATTGGACGTTTTGGCGGTGATCATGGCATTGATGATCTTACCGGGCATGGCACCGATGTAGGTGCGGCGGTGGCCGCGGATCTCGGCTTCATCCCGCACGCCGCCCAGGCTGATGCGCACGTACTTGCGGCCCAGGCTTTCGGCGATGGAGCGTGCAATGCTGGTTTTGCCAACGCCCGGAGGGCCGACCAGGCAGATGATCTGCGCCTTGACGTCCGGTGCCAGCTTGCGCACAGCCAGCGTTTCCAGAATGCGGTCCTTCACCTTTTTCAGGCCGTAGTGGTCGCGGTCCAGAATTTGCTGGGCACGGCTGATGTCCAGATCGTCTACGGTAAAGTTGTTCCAGGGCAGGTCCAGGCAGGTGTCCAGATAGGTGCGGATGACCGTGGCTTCCTGGTTGCTGCCCTGCATCTTGGACAGACGGTCCACCTCTTTGAGCAGCTTTTTCTCGCTGTCCTCGGCCAGATGCAGTGCCGTGATCTTGCGGCGGTACTCGTCTGCTTCGGCGTGGGTATCGTCCCCCTCGCCCAGCTCATCGCTGATGATGTGCAGCTGCTCGTGCAGGTAGTAATCGCGCTGGTTTTTGTCCATGGACTCGTTGACCTTGTCCGCGATCTCCTTTTCGATCTTCATCACCTGGCACTCGCGCTGCAGCATCTCCACCAGGCGCTGCAGACGACCATTGAGGGTGTTCTCATTCATCACCGCCTGCTTGTCCTCATAGCGGAACAGCAGGTTGGCCGGCATGTATTCGCTCAGGTATACCGGGTCATCGCTGGACACAATGGCAAACACCACATCCTTTGCCAGGCGCGGGTTCATGCCAAGATATTCGTCAAAGCCGCTCTTCAGGGCACGCAGCAGTGCTTCGGTTTCCACGGCTTCTTCCGGTTTTGCGGCCCGCACCGGGGCCGGGCGCACCTGTGCCAGCAGAAAATCGCCGGATGCATCCAGCTCCGTCAGCTTTGCACGGTATTTGCCCTCCACCAGCACCTTGACCAGGTCGTCCGAGACGCGCAGCACCTGCTTGACCTCGGCCACAACGCCGTAGGCATACAGATCCTGCTGGGTGGGGTCGCTGGTCTCCATTTCCTTCTGTGCTACCAGGAACACATTGGAATTGTTGGCCATTGCCCACTCCACGGCAGCAATGCTCTTTTCGCGGCCCACCTCAAAATGGACCAGGTTGTTGGGAAAAACGACCAGCCCGCGCAGGGCGATGGTGGGCAGATGCAGCGCACGGCGCTCTGCCTTGATCGTAACTTTTTCAGACATGATGCAAACACCTCCCGGCTGCCATCCACTTTCCCGATACGGCAGCCATGTAAGATAGAGAATCTATAAATAGAGTGGGTTGTTCCCTTATTATACTGATTTCCAGCCAAAATGCAACTGTTACAGGCTTTCCCACAAGAGGAAGGCCTTTTCAGTCTTCTCCGCGGTTTTCGTGGGTATTGAAGCCCATGCGGCCCAGCGCAGGCAGCAGCGCCTTGAGCGTGATGGAGGTCAGTGCACCCATCACAAGGCCCAGCACCAGCATGACCGGCGCATAATACAGCGACAGGGACGAGGAAATGATCATCCCGGCTCCCAGCAGCTGCCCCACATTGTGGGCCAGCGCACCGCACACCGAAAGAATAAACCAGGTGGGGCGCACCGGCACAACATAATACAGCACGGCCATGACCAGCAAAGACAGCAGACCGCCGCACAGCGAGAGGAACCCCGCCGTAAAGCCGGACACCAGAAAGACGAACAGTGCTTTGAGCACGTCCAGCACCAGTGCCTGCTTCGGCCCCATAAAAAACAGAGCGTACATGACCACAATGTTGGCCAGGCCCAGCTTCATGCCCGGCAGAAGCCCCGGAATGACCAGCGTGCCTTCGATAAAAGACAGCGCCATAGCCAGGGCAAACAGCAGGCCAGACAGGGCGATGTGCCGTGTTTTTTCATAACTGCGATGATTTTTTGCCATGCGGCACGCTCCTTTATCATTCCGCCTGCTCGTAGGCTTCCTGTTCTTCCATGGCGGCTTCCCAGGCGGCAAACAGCTCTTCCTGGTGGAAGCGCAGATCGCTCAGCTCATCGCTCTTCTGGCGCAGCAGGTCCGGGTCGTTGTACACTTCCGGAGAGTTGATCTCGTTGTCCAATTCCACCTCTCTGGCCCCGCAGGCTTCCATTTCGTCCTCGCAGGCCTTGATCTTGGCGCGCAGCTCCGCACGGCGGCGGCGCTGCTCCTTGCCATAACCCGCCTTGGCCGGCTCAGCATCCTTCTGCACGGCCTGCACCGGCGCGGCGCGGCCCATCAGGGCATCGTAGCTGGGGTAGAGCACTGCCTTGCCATCCTCCAGATACAGGATCGGGCAGGCCAGGCTGTTCATCAGGTGGCGGTCATGGGTCACCAGCAGCAGGGTGCCGGTGTAGGCCATCAGGGCCTCGGTCAGGTTTTCGCGGGTGTAAATGTCCAGGTGGTTGGTCGGCTCGTCCAGGAACAGCAGGTTGGGCCGTTCCAGCACGATCTCCGCAAAACGCAGGCGGGCCAACTCACCGCCGGACAACGCCTCGCAGGGTTTGAACACGGTTTCGCCCCGGAACCCCAGCTTTGCCAGGTGGCTGCGCACTTCCAGCTCGGTCATGCGGGGATATTTGTTCCAGATCACATCAATGACCCTGCCCTGCCCCAGGCGGTTCTGCTGCTGGGCAAAAATGCTGGGTCTGGCCCCGGTGCCCAGCCGCACCATGCCGCCGGAGGGGCGGCGCTTGCCGTCCAGCACCTGCATCAGGGTGGATTTGCCCGCACCATTGGGTCCGGCAATGATCAGTCGCTGGCCCCGGCACACTGTGTAGGTAAAGGGTTCCAGCAGGGTACGGTCCCCGATCCTGATGGTCAGGTTCTTGAGCATCACCAGCTCATTCCACGGCTCTACGTCATATTCAAAGCGGAACTTCAGCTGGTTGGTCTCGTCCTTCGGGGCCTCGGTGATCTCCAGCTTTTCCAGCTGCTTGCGGCGGCTCTGGGCCATTTTGGTGGTGGAAGCGCGCACAAGGTTGCGGTCTACGTAGTCCTGCAGCTTTTCGGCAAGGGCCACATCGGCATCGTGCTGCTTCTGGCGCAGGGCATCGGCGGCTTCCTTCTGCGGCAGATAGGCCGAGAAGTTGCCCTTGTAGGTAGTCATGGTCTGGAAGGAGACCTCCCAGATCTTGGTGCACACGTTATCCAGGAAATAGCGGTCATGGCTGACCACCAGCACAGCGCCGGAGTAGCCCTTGAGGTAATTTTCCAGCCATTCCATGGTGGCAAAGTCCAGGTGGTTGGTCGGCTCGTCCAGGATGAGCACATCCGGCTTTTCCAGCAGCAGCTTTGCCAGACGCAGCCGGGTCAGCTCGCCGCCGGACAGCACGGCAATGTTCTTGGTCCAGGTATCCTGCGCAAAGCCCATGCCGGACAACACTTTTTTGATGTTCACATCCATGTTGTAGCCGTCCGCTGCATCCACAATGTTCTGCAGCGCATCGTGCTGGGCCAGCAGGTCGGCGTTGTCGGGCTGGGCAGCCATCTTGCGCTCCAGAATCTGCATCTGGGCCATGGCGTCCAGCACCGGCGCAAAGGTAGAGCGCATTTCGCCGTAAATATCCAGCGTTGCATCGAGCTTTGCATTCTGTTCCAGGTAGCCCAGGGTCACGCCGTGCGTCACGCTGAACTCGCCATCGTAGTCCTGATATTCGCCGGTCAGGATCTTGAGCAGGGTGGTTTTGCCTGCACCGTTCTGGCCCACAATGCCAATGCGGTCCTCCCGCTCCACGCTGGCCGTCACATCGCGCAGAACGACCTTTTCGCCAAAGCTCTTTCCTAGTTTTTCCAAATGAATCAGCATAATTTCAATCCGTTCTCTTCAAAAGGGCCGCGGGCCGTTCAGCACTGGTGGCGGCGGTTTTTGAGGCCCACATTGGCAAGCTCTTCCTCTTCCATCACCAGCGGATACAGCTCTTCCAGGCTGGCGATCTCGTAAGTAGACACCACCTTGCCGGGGTTTTCGGCGTGGTTGGGGTTGAACCAGCAGGTGTCCAGCCCGGCGTTGATGCCCCCTTGAATGTCGCTGGTCAGGCTGTCGCCCACCATCAGCACATGCTCGCGGTTTTCCACGCCCAGTGCCCGCAGCGCCCCGTCAAAAATTTTGCGGCCCGGCTTTTCGCAGTCCATCTTCTCCGAGACAAACACATCCTCCACATAGTTCAGGATGCCGGACTCCGCCACACGGCGGGTCTGCACCTTCTGGAAGCCGTTGCTCACAACGGCCAGCGTGGCTACTTCGGAGAGTTCCCGCAGCACATCCAGAACCTCAGCGTTCACAAGGTCCGGGTGGGTAGAGAGCTGTTCCAGATAAAAGCGGTTCATCTCGGCCCCGTCTCCGGCGGCATCCACTGCCTTGAGGAAGCGGGTAAACCGCTCGTTCATCAGCTTTTCGCGGCGGATCTGGCCCTTTTCCAGCTGACGCCACAATTCCTCGTTGATGGTACGGTAGGTCTGCACGGTTTCTGCATCCGGCTCAATGCCGTAGTTCACCAGTGTTTCCGCCAGTGCCTTGCTTTCTGCCGCGTCAAAATCAAGCAGAGTGTTGTCTGCATCAAACAATACACAATAGTATTTTGCCATAGGTTCTCACTTTCTTTTCCCACAATGCATATCAACCAATGCATATCAACAGGGAGAAGCCAGCCCCACCTCCGGCAGAGCTGGCTTCCCATCATTCCGAAACAATTTCGTACGTTTGTACGTCCGTTTGGTCCGGTTCATTGTCTGAACAGGGGGTGTTTGCCTCACACGGAGTGGACGCGCATTTCTGCATTTCCTCCTCCAGTGCACCGTTGTCTACGTTTTCCCAGTCGGTTCCATAATAGTCCACACTGCCATCGGTCACATCATCTTCCCCGGGCAGTGCAGGAATCCGCCGTTCGTCCAGAGCCATATGCCCCGCCTCCTCTCCTGCCAGCCTATGCGGCCGCAGCGGAAGGCGTGCGCTCTCAGGAAGCAGACGAAGCAGCTTCGCGGCTGGCACCCTGCTCTGCAGAAGCAGCGGACGATGCATGGGAACTGCTGGCCGCTGCGCTGCTGCTGTGCGAGGTGCTGGAAGCCGCAGCTTCCCCTGCCGTACCGGAACTGCTGTGCGAACTGCTCACGCTGCCCGAACTATGAGAAGAGCTCTCCGCGCTGCTGGTGCTGTGCGAAGTACCGGAAGCGCTCTCTGCATTGCTGCCGGACGTACTATGAGAGCTGCTGGCCGCAGAACCGGAACTGCTGGCCGTGCTGTGAGAGCCGCTGGCCGCAGAACCGGAACTGCTGGCCGTGCTGTGAGAGCCGCTGGCTGCCGTTCCGTTGGAAGAGCTTGTTTCTTCAGAAGAAGCGGATGTAGTTCCGGAGGATGCTCCGGAAGTGCTGCCCGAAGAAGCCGGGCTGGTGCTGCTGGCAGGGGCACCGGCCACCGTGACTTCCAGCGTGTTGCTGGATACACGGCAGTCATTGTAGGATGCCACAGCATATACTTTAAAGGCGGTGCCCTGCATTTCCGCCGTGATGGGAACCGTTACCGCGGTCTGCCCTGCGGCAGCGGTCACCTCAGCGCCGTTGGCATACCAGTGGATGCTGCTGGCGTCCAGATACTTGCCGCTGAGCTTTGCCCGGAAGGTATATTGGCCGCCCACGACCGCGCGTCCGTCCCCGGCCACATGCACCGATGCAGCCGCAAACACAGCCGTTACATCCAGATTCTGCTTGAAGTCCGTATCCGTGCGGGTCTTTTGGGTCACGCCATCGCTCCACTTGACGAATACATAGCCTGTATCCGGCACCGCCGTCACGCTGACGGACTGTGCCGCACTGGTAATGTTATAAGCCAGTGCGCTCTTGCCGCTTTCACTGCCGGCGCTCAGGCTGCCGCCGCCGGTTTTGTCCACACGGTAGCTGGCCTGATATTCCACAGCCGGGGCCGTGTCCGCAGGCTGCTCTTCTGCCGCCGAAGAGGATGCCGCTTCCGAGCTGCTGGGCGCAGCCACAGCAGAGCTAGGGGTGGAAGTGTACTCCGCGCGGGTGGGGATGTTGGCCGTATCCGGGCGGCGGTCCTCCGTCTGATACACATGGGTGCGCAGATAGTTCAGCAGCACCTTCAGTCCGGCAGGCTTCAGGTGGATGTCGTTGGTCAGATAGTAATCGGCATTGCCATAGCCGGTGGAGTCCTTGAGAGCCTCAGCGGTGTTGAGGAACTTCAGGCCCATCTGCTCACACATGGACAGCAGTGCCATGTTGAAATCATCGATCTTGGTCTGATCCATTTGCGGATAATTGGCGTGATTTGCCGGCACCGGGGGCACCGTGTTCACAATGATATCTGTGTACGGGTAGCTGGCCTGAATGGCCTGGATCAGTGCGGTGTAGTTGGCAATAAAGTCGGCAGTTTCCATGCCGGTATCGTTGGTACCCAGCATAACAACCACGCGGCGGGGCTTCATTTTTGCCACCGCCTGTGCAATGGTGTAGCGGTTGGTGTCCCGCTTGAAGGTCACAATGCCGTCATTGAGGGCCGCATGGGTGCCAATGCCCTCCTTGGCGCAGAACTGCTGCAGCGAGATCAGGCCATTGGCATACAGGCGCACCGTGTTGGAATCGCCAATGAAAAGAGTCTCATTCTGATAGCTCTCCCCTGCGTCTGCTGTCTCGGTCAGCAGGGCGCTGGACGTTTCGTTGATCTGATAATGGCCCGAAATGTCCTCCACGCCCGAAGTATCCTCACTGCCGGGCTGTTCCGCGGGAAGCCCGGTTCCCTTGCCGCGCTGGATCAGTGTCAGCGTGATGCCCACCGTGAGCAGCGCTGCCAATGCACAGATGATGCAAACCAGCACGGCCTGCTTCTGCATGGAAGTAAGCGGCTGTTTTTCCGGTTGTTGTCTCATCTTTTTCACCATTCCTTTTTCATGGCCCGGCCGGGCGTTACAACTGTACCAGCAGCTGGTCGGCAAGGTCTGCGCAGCTTTCGGCCAGCAGCACCGGGTGGAAGAGCGCCAGTTCTTCGCGGCTGCCGTAACCATACAGTGCACCGGCGGCATCCAGGCCGCAATCGGCAGCGCCGCGCATATCATCATTGCGGTCGCCCACCATCAGCACCCGTTTGCCCTGCAGCATGGGCTGGCTGAGCACATAGCGCACCACATCGGTTTTGGTGTCGCGGCTTTCATCCATGGATGCACCGCCGATGAAATCAAACAGCGGGGCCAGCCCCTTTTCTTCCAGGATGGGAGTGACCACTTTGGTAGGCTTGGAGGTGGCCGTGCACAACAGCAGGCCCGCCGCCTTCAGGCGGCGCAGCATCTCGATGGCCCCGGGATAAGCGGCACATTCGTGGCTGCCTTTGGCAGCGTAGCTCTTGCGGTAGCGCTCGGTGGCCTCCTCGATCTGAGCCGGGTCGGAAAAATGCTCGCCAAAGCTCTTGCGCAGCGGCGGGCCAAGGTAACGGCGCAGGTTGACACCGGTGGTGTCCACCCCCATCGCAGCAAAAACTTCTTCCAGCGTATTTAAAATACCGGGCGCTGAGTCGATCAGCGTCCCATCTACATCAAACAGAATGGCATCATACTTCAGCAATTTATCGTTTCCTCGCTTTCATGGTGATACAGGATATAGTATAGCACAGAATTGTGTTTTCAGCAATTCCAACAAAAGATTTTTCTTTCTTTCGTACAGATTTCCTGCACAAAAAACGCCTGCCCGGCAGCCGGGCAGGCAGAATGCAGTTACTGCGCCGTGGTGGTGCAGATTTCGTCCGAAGGGACATACAGATTGTTAGAGATAAACTCCAGCTTATCCTTGAGCACCAGCTCCAGGTTGGCCACAGCGTGCACCATGTTGGTGGCGGAATCGTTTACTTCCAGCAGCTTGCACAGATCCAGGCCGTCCAGGTCCATGGCCTTCTGCATTTTGCGGCTCTCGGCGCAGAGGATGTGGCTGAGGGCGGTTTCCTGCAGGGCAATGCTTTCCATCAGGTCGATCACGGCCTGGTCCAGGGTGACCTTGGGCATTTCTGGGCACCGGGCGCGGGTGCAGTTGGTTTCAGCAGACATAGAGATCCCATCCTTTCCGGGTTTTGCTAGGGTTCATACGCCCCATCCTATGCCGCTGTGCAGGGCCGCGTTACTGTTTGCTGCGCACCTTTTCAATGGTCTCGCGGTAGCCACCGGAACCATACTGAATGCAGCGGTTGATCCGGCTGATGGTAGCCGTGCTGATCTCCACCGCCTTTACGATCTGATCGTAGGTGCTGCCGTCCAGCAGCAGCTTGGCCGCTTCCAACCGCTGCGCCATATCCGAGATCTCCTTCACCGTGCACAGATCTTCAAAAAAGGCGTAGCACTCTTCCCGGCTCTCCAGACTGAGGATGGCATCAAACAGCGCATCCGTTGTCTCGTTTCTTCTGGAATTTTTTTCAGCCATTGTTTTTCTCCTTATTATAACAGCGGCGGCAGCAGACAAAGCAGCCGGTGCTGCCGCACGGAATATTCTGCACGCTACTACTTTAGCACTTCAAAGTGTGAAAGTCAAGACCTGTGGGTGAATGGTTTTCAATCAAAGTGCTATTCAGTTTCATTCTCTTCACACATGAAAGAAAATCATCTAAAAATTACTCCCAGAAAATGGCTTGAATTGGCGTATTCTCTGAACTTGTTACAGAAATATTGACAATTGGTGAAAACGGGAATAAAGTAGAACACAATCATTCAGCAAATGCAAGGAACAGGACATGATCTTCTGCATCACCCTCTTTCAGCGAGCCGCTTCTCGGGTGAAAAAGCGGCAGTCAGGAGCAGAAGACCCTCGCCTGCGAGCAGCCTGTGTGAACAGGGTTTTGTGCCCCCAAGTAGCACGGTGCCGTCCAGCCCACGTTATCGGGCAGCATGGTCAGTGTACCATGCGTGGGAGAGTGGCTGTTTTAACACAGCAAGCGAAGTGGTACCGCGGAGTTATCGCCCCTGCCCTGGCAGGCAGGAGCAGAAGCCTTCGTCTTCGGAGCGTAGCCGGAACACCGGTCATGTGCTGAGGACGAAGGTTTTTTACGCTCTGGGGAAGTGCTTTGCCGGACGGCAGTCCATTGTTCCGAGCCTGTTGCAGAGTGAAAAAAGGAAAGAGGTAAAAACAATGAATACGCTGGTCATCGTATTGATCGCCGCGGTGTGCCTGATCGGCGCTTATGCGCTGTACGGCCGCTGGCTGGCAAACAAATGGGGCATCGACCCCACTGCCAAGACCCCGGCAGTTGTCCATGAGGACGGCCGGGACTATGTTCCCACCAACGGCTGGACGGTGTTTGCACACCAGTTCAGCTCCATTGCCGGTGCAGGCCCTGTTACCGGTGCCATTCAGGCTGCCGCTTTCGGCTGGCTGCCCGTGCTGCTGTGGGTGCTGCTGGGCGGCATCTTCTTTGGCGCTGTCACCGACTTTGGCGCCCTGTACGCTTCCGTTAAGAATGACGGCAAGAGCATGGGTATGCTGATCGAAAAGTACATCGGCAAAACCGGCCGCAAGCTGTTCCTGCTGTTCTGCTGGCTGTTCTGCGGCATCGTCATTGCTGCTTTTGCAGACATGGTCGCCGGCACCTTCAACGCCTTCGGCACAGATGGTGCACTGGTGGATGCCGCCAATACCAACGGCGCTGCCGGTATGGTGTCCATCATGTTCATGGTGTTCGCCGTTATCTTTGGCCTGCTGCAGAAGAAGTTCAACTTCTCCGGCTGGAAGGAAAGCGTTGTCAGCATCGTGTTCATCGTGCTGTCTTTTGTCATCGGTGCAAACCTGCCCCTGATCCTGGGCAAGGCCGCTTGGAGCTATATCACCTTTGTTTACATCTTCTTTGCAGCCGTGCTGCCCATGTGGCTGCTCAAGCAGCCCCGTGACCACATGACCACCTTTATGTTCGTGGCCATGATCGTGGGCGCCGTGGTCGGCCTGCTGGTGGCACACCCCACCATGAACCTGCCCGTGTTCACCGGCTTTACCAACGAAAAGCTGGGCACCATGTTCCCCATCCTGTTCGTCACCGTGGCTTGCGGTGCAGTTTCCGGCTTCCACAGCCTTGTTTCCTCCGGTACTTCCTCCAAGACCGTTGAGAACGAGAAGGATATGCTGAAGGTCGGCTACGGTGCCATGATCCTTGAAAGCCTGCTGGCTGTTCTGGCTCTGTGCGTGGCCGGTGCTGCCGCAGCTGCCGATGGCACCCCTGCCGCCGGTACCCCGTTCCAGATCTTCAGCCGCGGCGTTGCCGGTTTCTTTGAGATGTTCGGTGTGCCCGCCTACGCTGCTACCGTGTTCATGACCATGTGCGTTTCCGCACTGGCTCTGACCAGTCTGGATGCCGTGGCCCGCATTGGCCGCATGAGCTTCCAGGAACTGTTCAGCGTAGATGACATGGAGCACGCCGAGGGCTGGCGCAAGCTGTTCTGCAATGTGTACTTCTCCACCTTTATCACGCTGGTGTTCGGCTTTATCCTGACCAAGATCGGCTATGCCAACATTTGGCCGCTGTTCGGTTCTGCCAACCAGCTGCTGAGTGCACTGGTGCTGGCTACCCTGTGCGTGTTCCTGAAGGTGACCGGCCGCAGCAACAAGATGCTGTTCCCCCCGCTGGTCATCATGCTGTGTGTCACCTTTACCGCACTGGTGCAGCGTCTGATCGCTATGATCAAGGCCATCAGCACCGCTGCTTCTGTTACTATCCCTGCTGGTGAGACCACTTGGGGCGCTGTGTTCATCGCAAACGGCCTGCAGCTGATTCTGGCTGTGCTGCTGATCGTTCTGGGCCTGAACATTGTGTTCCACTCCTTCTCCGCTTACAAGAAGGCTGAGCACAACAGCGAAGCAAAGGTCTGATTCTGACACGCTTCTGACTGCATAAGCAGCAACGCCGCTGACGGTTTTATGCCGTCAGCGGCGTTTTTTGTTTACAGATTCTGTTCCTCCCAGCTCTGCAGCACCGCCAGCTGCAGCGGTGTATGAAACCAATGTTCCCCATCCTCCAGAATGGTCAGGTGGGCACCGGTCTGCTGCCGGAAGCGCTCTATGGCTGTACGGGAGGTCAGGTTATCTGCCGTACCATACAGCACCTGTGTGGGTGCCTTCCAGTGCAGCGGATGCTCCCGCACCCAGCACAGATACGGCCACGAGAGCGCATCACCCAAGGCCGTGGGAATCTCCCCCGCTGCTTTCAGCTGTGCTTCGGTGACATTTGCGTCCTGCATCCTGTGGGTGATGAGATCGCTCATGTCTACCACCGGAGAAACAAAAAGCGCTTGTTCCGGCGCGGTGTCCTGCAGTGCATGCATGGCAAGCCACGCACCAAGGCTGACCCCGTACAGCCGGATGTGCGCCCATACCGGCTGCATCCGGGCATAGACGGCCTGAATTTCCGGCACAGCGCTCCACGGCAGCAGCTTTTCCGGGCTGTTCTGACGTGCCCCATGTTCCGGCAGGTCGATGGCCAGCACCTGCCAGCCCATTTCACAGGCAGTGCAGGCAAAGCGCTCTGCTTCTTCCTTGCAGCCCTGTTTGCCGTGGATATAAAGATAAGCCCTGCGGCTTCGCTCGCCATACAGAATGGCCGGAACACCTGCCATCATAAGATTTTGTTTTTTCATTGTATGTTCTCCTTTATTGTACTGAAAGGGCGAGCTTGTTCATCGCTTATTGTTTTCATAATAGCACACTCTCCGGCCAAATACAAACAAAAAAGGAGCCGCAGCGCCCCGTTCTGGGTACTGCGGCTCCCATTTTTGCTTGGAAGCTTAAATTACTTCACCATGCTTGCAACTTCAGCAGCGAAGTCGTCAGCACGCTTCTCCAGGCCTTCGCCCTTCTGGAAACGAGCAAACTTGACGATCTTGATGTCGCCGCCCAGTTCCTTAGCAACCTTAGCGGTGTACTGAGAAACGGTCAGGTCGCCGTCCTTGACGAACTCCTGATCGACCAGGCAGCTCTCCTTGAAGAACTTCTTGATCTTGCCCTCGATCATCTTCTGCTTCACAGCCTCAGGCTTGTTGGCGTTCTTGGGATCGCCAGCCATCTGAACCAGCATGATCTCCTTTTCCTTGTCCACGACCTCAGCAGGCACAGAAGCCTCGTCCACGTAGCTGGGGTTTGCAGCAGCAACCTGCATAGCGATGTCCTTGCCGTAAGCAACGAACTCGTCCTTTGCATCAATGCCGTTGGTGGTCTCAAAGTTGACCAGGATGCCGTGGGTGCCGCCGCCGTGGACGTATGCAGAGCAAACGCCCTCGTAACGGACGAAACGGCGAACCTTGATGTTCTCCTTGATGACCAGGATCAGCTCCTTCAGAGCCTGATCCACGGTCTCATCGCCCATCTTGCAGTTCATCAGGGCCTCAACGTCAGCAGGGTTCTGCTCCATGATGACCTTGGTAGCGTCCTTGACGAACTTGACGAACTTGTCGTTCTTGGCAACGAAGTCGGTCTCAGCGTTGACTTCGATGACAACACCAACCTTGCACTCGGGGCAGTAATCAGCGTAGACCATGCCCTCGGCAGCAATGCGGCCAGCCTTCTTGGCAGCAGTAGCCAGACCACGCTCGCGCAGGATCTCGATTGCCTTCTCGAAGTTGCCGTCAGCCTCGGTCAGAGCCTTCTTGCACTCCATCATGCCGCAGTCGGTCTGCTTGCGCAGTTCCATAACGTCCTTTGCAGAAATAGCCATTTTTGTTTTCTCCCTTACACGTTATTTGTTTGGTTGTGAGATGGGAAATCAGGCGTTTGCTGCATCCTCAGCGGGAGCGGCCTCCTGGTTGCCCTGCTTGCCTTCCAGCACAGCGTCAGCCATAGCGCCAGCGATCAGCTTGACAGCGCGGATTGCGTCATCGTTGCCGGGGATCACGTAGTCGATCTCATCGGGGTTGCAGTTGGTATCAACGATAGCCACGATGGGGATGTTCAGCTTGCGGGCCTCAGCAACAGCAATGCGCTCCTTGTGAGGATCGACAATGAACATAGCCTTCGGCAGGGTCTTCATGTTCTTGACGCCGCCCAGGTACTTGTCCAGCTTCTCCATCTCCAGCTCGAGCTTAGCCACTTCCTTCTTGGGCAGCAGCTCGAAGGTGCCGTTCTCCTTCATCTTAGCCAGCTGATCCATACGGTCGATGCGCTTGCGGATGGTGCGGAAGTTGGTCAGCATACCGCCCAGCCAGCGAGCGTTGACATAGTGCATACCGCAGCGCAGAGCCTCGTCACGGATGGACTCCTGAGCCTGCTTCTTGGTGCCAACGAACAGAATGTCGCCGCCCTCAGCTGCAACTTCCTTCACGTAGTTGTAAGCCTCATCCAGCTTCTTCACGGTCTTCTGCAGATCAATGATATAGATGCCGTTGCGCTCGGTGAAGATGTACTTCTTCATCTTGGGGTTCCAGCGGCGGGTCTGATGACCAAAGTGCACACCTGCTTCGAGAAGCTGCTTCATAGAAACGACTGCCATAGTAAAAATACCTCCAGATATTGTTTTGCCTCCGCACACCGTGATCTGCGCGGTACATCGGGTACCGGCGGACTGCCCTCCACTCCCTGCGGAGCACAAAAGGGCATAGTGATGCGTGTGTAATGCCTTGTTATCATAGCACAAAAAGTGCACGGTTGCAAGAGTTTTTCTCTGTTTTGTCCAAAAAAATTTCAGGATTTTCTCTTATTTGCCCGCACTGCTCCCGGCAATGCTTTCCAGCCCCATGCGCTTGAGGGCATATCCCTTGCCGAACATCAGGTCGTACTGCAGCATCCACTGCTCCTGGCTCCATCGCTGCTGGAACGCTGTGGGTTCCAGAGTGGTGGTGCCGTCCAGGTTCATGGTGGTACCGCGGGTGTTGGCGCGGCTGGCCACCTGCAGCTGCCGGTTCAGGAACCGGAAATACAGCGGCTGCTTCAGGCCGTACAGGTTCATCATCACCGGCGAGATGTCGTAGGCGGCAATCGTGCCCAGATCCACCTGAGCATCGCTGTAGTTGGACCACATGAGCAGGGTGGTCTGATGCAGGCGCGGGTCCGAGCTGGAATCGCTGGCGTAACCGGTGGCGGTGTACACATCGTAGTTGGAGTCGATGGGGTTGTAATGGTCGCCCCAGAACACCAGAATCACCGGCTCATCCACCTGGGAGAAGTATGCGGTGAGCCGGCCCAGCATGGCATCGGCATCCCGGATGCCGGTGGCAAAGTCCTCCAGTGCACCCACGGTGCTGGCGGTAAGGCCCGCCGGGTGCGAAAGCACATGCACCCGTTCCTCATCCGGGTAGTTGTCCTTATTATAATTGGTATGGTTCTGCATGGTCACGGCGTGCAGGAACACCGGCGCATCCGAAGCGGACTTCATCTTCTCGTACTGGCCGATGATCTGATCTGCCATGGAGTCGTCCGTTACAAGGCCGCTTGTCCAATAGTGTTTGCGCACCTTGGTCACCCCATGCATATCTTCCAGGCTGATAAAATCATCCAGGCCCAGGTTGGGGTAAGCCGTGTCACGGCTCCAGTATTTGGCCCAGAAGCAGTGCACGGCCGCCGTCTGATAGCCCTGGGTCTTGAGGTAGCTGGGCAGTGCGAACATGGGCTTGGTGACATGCTGCTGATAGGGCTTGCTGCCGCTGGGCAGGAAGGACGCAGAATAGCCCGTCAGTGCCTCAAACTCCACATCGCAGGTGCCTCCGCCAAAACTGGGGCTGTAGGCCCGGCCGGAAGCGCTGGTCTGCTGCAGCGCGTGCAGATTGGCCGAAACATCCGTGTCAAAGGTCACACCGTACTGTTCCAGTTCTGACACATCCCAGTAGGACTCGTCCATCACATAGATGATGGTCGGTTTTTTCACCTGCTCGTCCTGGGGCGTGGCGGCCGCATAGCTGGCGGGGTACAGCGGACTGGTGGAGATTTTTCCGCTTTCTTCCACCTTGTCCAGAATTTCGTTCACCGCTTCTTCCGAGTAGTTTTCCGGTTTGTTGATCTCCAGGTTGGACAGGTTGGTCAGAAAGCCGGTGATCACACCGTAATTGCGGTAATAGCGGTCCTGCATCCAGGCATCCGGCGTAATGCCGATGGCCTGGGTAACAGCGGGCTGCAGGTACACACCAAAGATCAACAGGCACAGAGCCGCCGCCGTGGCCGCACTGCCCGCCACACGGGGCAGCCAGCGCTGCCGGTGTCGGCTGCGGTAAAGGAAAAAGCTCACGATCATCAGTCCCAGCTCCACCACAATGGTCACGATCATGCTGGTCTGGATCTTGATGCCGGCTGCGGATGCCACACCGGCGGCCTCGGACACCTGCGTCAGGTCCCAGGGCAGGAACGGCTCACCGCGCAGCTGCAGGGTGTAAAAGTTGACCGCACAGGGTGCGCAGCCCAGCACCGCCATGCCCAATGTGGCCAGCGGCGGAATGCGCAGTGCCCAGTCCAGCAGCACCCACACCAGGAACAGCAGCAGCCAGGCCAGCAGATAGGCCTCTGCATTGGAGTAAATATAGGTTGTAAAAGTTTCGGCCGTCAGGCTTCCGCGCGCGATCCATTCGCCCAGCAGCACTGTGAGCAGTGATGCCAGCAGCGGAAATGCCATGCGTGCAGCCAGCAGCGGTTTGGACGTTTTCATAGTTCCATTCCTTTCCACATTCCAAACTCTGCCCAGCGGGAATGCTGGACTTTTTGCACAAAGCTTCTGCGATTATTATAGTCAATCTTCCAAAAATGTCCACCCCTGATTTTGCAAAAATTTTACAGGCCCAGCCGGGTCCGCAGCTTCTGCCAGATGCTGCCGCCCGGTTCCGGCCGGACGGGCGGTTCCGGCAGGGATGTGTGCACCAAAATCGCGTCCGTGCCAATGGTGTCGATCTCTTGCCAGGGAATGGTCAGGCTTTCTTCCCGTCCCAGCAGACCGAACAGGCGCGGACGCCCCAGCAGCACCAGGCTCTGCAGCCGCGCGGTGCCGGGATCAAATTCCAGATCATCCGCCTGCCCGAGACAGACCCCCTGTTCCACCTGCACCACTTCTTTTGCGCACAGCTCCCGGATGGTCATGGCGCGGCCCCCTCCCCTGTTTTTACTATGGAATATGCGGCGGCAGGCATTTCCATGCAAAAAGCAGTGGAAACCGGAAGCCCGGTTGTGGTATACTGGGTGCAGATTCATTCTGAAAAAATCGAGGGCAGCTCTATGTATAAAAGCATTGTATTTGATCTGGGCGGCGTGATGATCGACTTTGACCCCCGGGGATACCTGGTGGACCGGCTGTGCAGCGCCGAAATGGAAGAAAAAGTTTACGCACTGACCTTTGGCAGCGAGACCTGGAAGCAGCTGGACGCCGGCCTGATCTCTCGTTTTGACGGCAACAACCGGATGCTGGATGCCGCCCGCGCCGCAGGCTGTGCCTTTGAGGTGCAGGGTGTGCTGGACGACTGGGTGCACATTCTGCGCCCGCGCCACCGGATGCTGGAACTGGTGCGCCGCCTGAAGAGCCACGGCTATTCGGTTTATTACCTGAGCAATATGCCGCAAGACATTCTGGACCTTTTGAAGAGCCGCGGTGCACTGAAACAGTTTGACGGCGGTGTGGCTTCCTGCGAGGTGCAGATCAACAAGCCGGACCCGAGGATCTACCAGGCTTTTCTGGACAAATACAGCCTGAAGGCCGATGAGTGCGTGTTTATTGACGACCGGCTGGAAAATGTACAGGCCGCTTTTTCGCTGGGCTTTGCCGGCATCCAGATGAAGGACAGCGTGGGCACCCTGGTGCGCAGCCTGGCCACCTGCAGCGTGACGCTGCGCTGAACGGTTCCGCACAAACAGCAGCCCCCGCCGGAATGCATTTTCCGGCGGGGGCTGCTGTGCGTTTTGGCGCGGTTTTACTTTTCCTCGTAGTTCTGGCAGTAATGCGGGGTCTCGGTCTGCTGTGTGGTGCAGGTGCACTGCTCCGTCACTTTGATCTGGGGCAGGTCGCACTTGCAGCCGCCTACATTGTGGCAGCAGGCGCAGACATCACAGGTAACGCCGATGTTTTCCATGTTTATCACCTCTCTGCGCTTAGGTTGCCCCAGCGCCGGGCAGGTTATGCACACACCCGCTTCAGGATTTTTTTGCCTCCCGCTTTGCCTTGAGGGTCACCGCCACATGCTTGATGGACAACACCGGGTGCACCGGCAGCATCCGCGGGCCGGCCCAGCGCATGACCGCACGGATCTTTTCCCGCATGGCAGGCTGATAGCAGTGGACCTTGCAGGCCGAGCAAAACGTTTTGGTTTCCATAAACGGGCATTTTTCAATGCGGGTCAGGGCGTAATCATGCAGCTGCTGGCAGTCCGGGCACAGGGTGCCTTTGGCGCTGCCATGCTGTTTGCGGCAGTACAGTGTGATCATCTCGCTGACCAGCAGTTTTTCATCTGCGCGTTTTTTGTCCAACTTTTTTGCGGCCTGATGCATCGGGTCCGTTCCTCCTGATTTTACCTGTTTTTCTTACGGCCCGACCGAATTGCAGCGCGGCGCACCGCACCGCGCAAAAGTGCAAAGCCTACCGTAACACCAATTGCTGCAGCCATTGCCATACGCACCGCCTTTTACCGGAACATAAAGCGGCAGGAGACCAAAGGGCATTTTCCCCCCTTTTGTCCCCTGCCGCATGTTTGTTTTCGTCCTGTGCAAGGGCTGCTTTTCAAAAAGTTAGAATATTCTAACTTTCGGTGCAACAAAGGTGCCGCAAAACGCGGCACGCCAAGTTTAACGCAGCAAGCCCTTTTTGTCAAGAGAAGCTCTGAGACGAAACCTTTCTGCTTACCATGCAGCCAGGTCTGCACCCAGCTTGCGGCAGGCAGCCTGCACATCGTCATCGGGGGTCTCGTTGCAGATCACGCCCTCGCCGCCAAACACCTGCGCGCCATCGCCCTGAGCACGCTCCACCCAGTCACGCATCCACTGGCCATCGCCCCAGCCGTAAGAGCCGAACAGTGCGATCTTCTTGCCGTTCAGAGAGCCTTCCAGATCCGCAAACATCGGCTCAAGCTCGCTCTCTTCCAGCTGCTCAGCGCCCATTGCGGGGCAGCCGAATGCCACCACATCAAACTCGCCCAGCTTGGCAGCGTTCATCTCGCTGCAGGGCACGATGGTGGCGTTTGCGCCAGCGCCCTCTGCAATGCAGTTTGCCATGGTCTCGGTGTTGCCGGTTGCGCTCCAGAATACGATTGCTACTTTGCTCATAAAGATCGACCTCTCTCAAATCAGTTTTAGTTAGATGCCTCTAACTTTCAGCTCCGTAAAAATGCGTCAGAACTGATCCAACGCACTTTATTGGTTAGTATTCTCTAACCACAAATAGAATACCACAGCCTGGCCGTGCTGTCAAGCCCTATCCGTCAGAAAATGTAAAAGATCAGCAGCAGCACCCCATAGATCACCGGCTGGTGCAGCAGATACACCACCAGCGAGTGCCGCCCCAGCCATCCCAACGGCGGGCAGACCGACCGCCGCAGCGGTTCCAGCCGCGCCCGGCCCACCAGCCGGTGCAGAAAATACCCGGCCCAGAACAAAAACAGCCACGGCAGCAGCGGGAAGTAATCGGTGGAGTAAAACCAGAACGGGCAGAACCCGAAAAATGCGGTGCCATAATTGCGGTACCACTCCACCGGCAGAGTCACCGCCCAGCCCGGCAGCCCCCAAAAGCCCTCCTGCGTTTGGTAGGTGAGCGCAAACAGCACTGCAGCCGCTGCCATTCCCAAACCGGCAGGCACACGCCGGAGCAGCGGTTCCAGCAGGCCGGTGATCAGCATTGCGCTGCCCAGCAGGGTCAGCACGCCAAACACCACCCGGTCCTCCGGCATTACCAGCAGCGTGACCACCGTGACCAGGGCACCGCCGCCGAATACCACCGCACCCCGCCGCAGGGTGTGGTGCCCCAGCGGCACGCAGAAGCCGGACAGCAGAATGAATACCCAGCAGATGGACTGCTGCCACAGCCGCCCCGGCCAGTCGAAGTACCAGTTTGCCTGCACCCCGAACAAAAACACCAGGTCCCAGCAGCCGTGGTAGAGCATCATGCTGATCAGGTCCAGCCCCCGCAGCTCATCCAGCAGGGCATAACGGGAAGATCGTTGTGTCATCTTGTTTTCTTCCTCTCATTTCAGATAAGGGCAGTATACCACAGCTGCCCCGCAAATGCAAAAGACACGCCCTGCCCCAGACCGGCTTGCATTTGTGCCCACAATGTGCTTATAGCGAACGTAACATTTTATCGGAAGGAGGGTGCGCCCAAATGGGTTGGAACGGCTTCGTTTTCTTCAAAAATGGAAACATTGAAGCAATTCCGGCTTGAGGCGCGTCCATTTATAGAAAAACTTCCGGCAAAACGTGGCACAGCTGCAGTTTGTACGCCGCGTAGCTTTGCTATGGGGTGTTTTTGTCTGGAAACCGGACGCACCGTTTCACCTGTTGAAGATGCGAAAGGGCGTTTCCTTTATGTATTCAAGTGGACAGCATGGCCTACAGCCTGCTGATGATCGCAGCCGCTAAAATCCCATAACAAGCACAAGATCCCCTCTGCCGGAGCTGTTCCTGCAGAGGGGATCTTTCGTTTTCCTGTTACTTTGACACGATCTCCGCAGCCAGTGCGTCCATCTGGGCTTCGGCGGCAGCATTGGCGGCACTGCGGATGGTGACCACATTGTCGCACACCGTCATGTTCTTCATGCCTTCCAGTTCGGCCCGCATAAGCTTGGCCGCCATGGGTGCCCAGGTGCCGTTTTCCATCAGGCCCACGGTGCGGCCCTGGAACGCCTTGGTTTTGAGGTGGCACAGGAAGGTCTCCATCGGCGGGAAGAGGAAGCCGTCATAGGTGGCGCAGGCCAGAACGATCTTTCCGCAGCGGAATGCCTCGGTGACGGCGTAGGACACATCGGTGCGGGTCAGGTCCATCTCCACCACCTTTGCGCCCTTGGCACGCAGCTTTTCGGCCATGGTGTGGGCCGCGGCGCGGGTATGGCCGTGGATGGAAGCACTGGCCACCAGGATCTTTTCCGGTTCTTCCGGCTTATAGCTGGACCAGGTATCATAATAGGCCAGATACTTGCCCAGGTCCCCGGTGAGCACCGGGCCGTGCAGCGGGCAGATGGTCTTGATCTCCAGTGCAGCAGCCTTTTTGAGCAATGCCTGCACCTGCGGGCCGTACTTGCCCACAATGTTCAGGTAGTAGCGGCGGGCTTCGCTGGCCCAGTCGGCGTTTTCGTCAAACCTTGCCACCGCACCAAAGCGGCCAAAGCCATCGGCAGAGAACAGCACCTTTTCGCTGCTCTCGTAGCTGACCATGACCTCCGGCCAGTGCACCATGGGGGCAAACACAAAGGTGAGGGTGTGGGCGCCAAGGCTCAGGCTCTCGCCGTCCTTCACCACCACGCGGCGCTCCGGGGCAATAGCATCTGCGCCAAAGAACTGCTCCATATACTGGAAGGTCTTGGCGTTGCCTACCACCTGCATCTCCGGGTAAAGCGCTGCCAGCTTTGCTACGTTGGCACCGTGGTCCGGCTCCATGTGGGAGACCACCAGATATTCCGGCATGCGGTCGCCCAGCGCTTCGGTGAGGTTTGCCAGCCAGGCATCCGTGGCACGGTTGTCCACCGTATCCAGCACAGCCGTTTTTTCGTCCAGAATGACATAGGAGTTGTAGCTGACGCCGGTAGGCACCGGGTACTGACTTTCAAACAGGTCGATGGTGGTATCGTCCACCCCCACGCCCAGAATGGCCTTGCTGATGATTTGTACGCTCATAGACAGACAGCTCCTTTATTTTTATGTTGTGCCGCAGAAACGGCGAATATTTACTGAGAACAGTTCCTAGTATATCACATTGTCAGTTTTTTAGCAAGAGGCAGTTGGGCTGTGTGCTGGTAGCTTTTTCCGCGAATGTAACGGGCCATTCCATTGCCCGCCCTACTGCCTACGGCAGCAGGGGCCCACCCGCCGGATCATTCTCGGAAAAACTCCCGGCCCACAGCCCCGGGCAGATACAGCTATCCGGCAGTCTGGCGGGGAGTTTCCCAAGCAAATGTCCAGAGAAGTGGGGCCCCGGTGCGCAGCACTGGGGCAAAGACTTCCCCCGGTCGGGGGAAGATGTCGCGCAAGCGACAAAAAGGGGAATACCGTGGGTTCCGGACTCCATTTGCGGGGAAAGCTCCCCGTTGGACTGCCCTTGCCGCCTTTACTCCTCTTCCCCGCTCTCCGGCAGACGAGCGGACACCGGGCGGCCCGGTTCGGTGTCCAGCTCCAGCAGGGCTGCGGCGGATGCATCGTCCATGGTCTGCACAGCGCGCAGCTTGCGGCTGATGGCACGGCTGCGCACACCGATCAGGTTATCCAGCTCTTCGTCTGTCTGGCGCAGACGCTGCTGCAGCTTGGAAAGCCCCTGCCCGAATTTGTCAAATTCGGTCTTGACGGCTCCCAGCAGCTGCCACACTTCGCCGGAGCGCTTCTGGATGGCAAGGGTCTTGAAGCCCATCTGCAGGCTGTTGAGCAGCGCCGCCATGGTACTTGGGCCGGCCACGTTGACCTGATAATCCCGCTGCAGCACTTCCAGCAGGCCTGCATTCACCACCTCGGCGTACAGGCCTTCAAAGGGCAGGAACAAAATGCCAAAGGCCGTGGTGTAGGGCGGCTCCACATATTTTTCCCGGATGTCCCTGGCTTCGCTGCGCAGCACCAGCTCCAGCGCATGGCGGGCGTTTTCCACAGCCTGCGCATCGCCGGAAGCCTGGGCATCCTGCAGGTGGGCATAGGTATCGCCGGGGAACTTGGAGTCGATGGGCAGCCAGACACTGCCGCCATCCGCTCCGGGCATCTTGATGGCATATTCCACCCGCTGGGTGCTGCCCGGAATGGTGGCCACATTGGTGTCGTACTGTTCTGGAGCCAGGATCTCTTCCAGAATGGCCCCCAGCTGGATCTCGCCCAGAATGCCGCGGGTCTTGACGCCGGAAAGAACCTGCTTCAGCCCGCCCACATCGGCAGCCAGGGTCTGCATTTCACCCAGGCCCTTGTACACCTGCTCCAGCTGGGCATTGACTGCCTTGAAGCTTTCGGTCACCCGCTTCTGCAGAGCGTCCTGCAGCTGCTCGTCCACTGTGCGGCGGATCTCGTCCAGCTTCTGGGTGTTCTGCGCCTGCAGGGCGGCCATACTGTCCGTCAGAGTCCGGCGCATTTCTTCCAGCTTGCGGGCATTGGAAGCTTCCAGCCCCTGCAGGCGCTGCTCCATGGTCTGCTGCTGGGCAGCCTGCCCGGCACTGAGGGTGCTGCTCATGCCCTGCACGGCGGTCTGCAGCGTTTCGCTGATGCCGCGCATGGCTTCGTAATTCTGCTGAGCCATTTCGGCCTGCTTCTGCGCCATGGCCTTGGACTGTGCCTCCAGCTGGGTGCGCAGCCATTCCTTCAGTTCTTCGTTGTTCTGCTGCGGTGCCGTCTGCCTGCCGGTGCGGTGCAGCAGCAGTGCCAGCATCAGGCAGATGGCCACCAGCAGAAAGGTATATAACAGGGCCAGAAATTCCATAGATTTGCTCTCCCATCACAAAAACCGGGCCTTGCCCACGCAAAGCCCGGCATTTTTCTCAAAGATAACGGTGTTCCAGTATTTTTTGCTCTGCAACCACCTGTTCTCCGTACAGGCCCACGCCATTGGCTTCCACTTCGCCCACCTGATTGTCGCAGGGGTCGGCGCGGAAGGCGCACATGGGCGGGTCAAAGGGTGCACACAGCGCACGGTTGGCCACCATGCGGTCGGTGTCCAGGTTACCAAAGTAGTGCAGGCGCATCGTCTCATTGCCTGCGCGGGCCATGGAAGCCCCCGCCGAGCAGTCGGCATACATCCAGCCCATGGGGGCAATGTAGAACATGGCCCAGTCGTGGCAGCCGGCCAGTTCCGGCCGGGCCACCAGGCCGCTCTGCCACCGGGCCGGGATGCCTGCAATGCGGCACAGCACAATAAAGGTGGCCGCCATCACGCCGCAGTCGCCCCGGCGGCTGCGGGCACAGGCATCCGAAATATTTTCCTGCACAAAGTACGGCGGCTGAAAGTGGTAGTGCACATTCAGGGTCACATAATCGTAAATGCGCTTTGCCTTCTGCACCGGGTCGGTCAGGCCCGCCGTGAGCTGCGCGGCCAGTGCCCGCAGGTACGGGGTGAATTCCAGATGCGGCAGCTGCTCCTCGGTATCAAAGGCAGGCTGCACGGGGTCTGGTGCAGTGTGCAGTGGGTCGGCATAATGGGCGGTGCTGCGGTAGCGGTACACCGCACCAAAGCGGCGGTTCTCGGTCAGGTCAGCTTCCCAGTAAGCGGTGCGCTGGGCTGCATCCTCCGGCGCAACAAAGGCAGGCGGCTCGGTAAAGGACAACAGCTCGATGCCGCTCTGGGCCGGGCAGGCAGCAGGCAGCGGCAGCCAGACTTTGACGTGCACGGCATCTCTGCCCTGTGCCCGGGCGACCGCCAGGGCAGCGGCAAAGGCTTCGTCCGACATGCCAATGCCGGCCTGCAGGGTGATCTCCGCGCTGGCAGAACCGGTGCGCACCATCTGCTCGTGCTGGGCTTCGTACCGTTCCCAGCTGGGCAGCGGCAGCGGCGGGTCCAGCTGGCGGGCCGCAAGGTCTGCATGGGTGGCAAGCAGGGTGTCTGCCGCATGGCAGATGTACCGCTTTTCGCCTTCCACAAAGCGCCAGTCCATGGCACCGGCAGCATCCAGCGCGGCAAACTCTTCTGCGGTAAAACCGCGTACCAATTGCTGCATCTGCGCCAGCAGCTGCGAAGCCGAAAGAGTGTACACCTGCGGCAGGCGGCGCAGGATCTCCCGCTCGGCCGTCAGGGCAGCGCGCAGGGCATCCGGCCCCTGCGGAGTGGGGTTTGCGGGCAGGGCTGCAGCCCCGGCGGGCTGGTTCTGGGCAGCAGCCCAGTCCTCCGCCAGCAGTGCATCTACACGAGCAATGGCCAGCTGATAATACCCCGCTTCCTTCAGGCGGCGCACATCATCCGGCAGGCCTGCATTCAGGCAGGCAAAGCATTCGTTCCAGTCCTTCATTTCGATACATCTCCTTCTGCTGCAGCCGTCTGCTCCTCCCAGAAGGCCACGGCATCGTTCAGCCAGCCCTCGGCCTCGGTACCGTTGGCCAGGCCGATGCCGTGGGCGGCGTGCTCGTACACCACTTCTTTGTAGGGCACATTGTGCCGGATAAGGGCGCGGCGCAAAGCCGGCCCCTGCAGCTGAAAATTCAGCGCAATGAGCAGCAGATCATCCTTGCCGTACCAGAAATACACCGGCGGAAAATCGTCCGTCACAGCGACCGAAACACTGAGCTGATAATAGCACAGGCTGGGCTTGAGCTGGTCCACGACCACGTGGTAAACCGGCTCGGCTTCCGAAAAATTGATCACCGGGTAGGCCAGGATCAGCGCCCCGGGCTTGGGCACCCCAAACTGTTTGTAGCCCAGCTGATTCGACCCGAAAATGCCGGTAATGTGTCCGCCGGAAGAATGTCCGAGAACGGCATAGCCTTCGGTCTGCACGCCCAGCTCTTCGGCATGGTCCGTGATATAGCGGATGGCATTGCCCACATCTTCAATGGGGGCGTTGTCATCGTTTTCCGGCCAGACCCGGTAGCGCATGGCAAACACGGCATAGCCCATCTCGTGCAGCTGGTAGGCTGTGGAGATACACTCCTTCATCTCTGCCGTCTTGGTGCCCACATTGCCGGAGAGCACCAGGGCATACTTTGCCTTTCTGCCAGTATCCGCTGCCGGGAAGTAGTAGACCTCGGCATCGTTCTTGGAGGGGTCCTGTGCGATCTCCTCCGCCGAGTAGATCTTGCGAGTGACCTGCACCCCGCTGTTGTAGTTTTCGATCAGCAGATTCAGGCCGTTGGCGCAGTCCTCTGCCACCCAGCTGCCCACGTATTCTCCCAGAGTCTTGTTGGCCCACTTCTGCCGCTGCGGGAAGTATTTATCCTTAGAATAGGTCAGAATGCCGGCCCCCACCAGGCTGGGGTGGTTGTGCAGCTCGGTCATGGTGGTTTCGGTGGTGATGTTCGGCGCGCCGTACTCTGCCGCAAAGGCCGACAGCGGCAGGCCTGCCAGCATCACAGCAGCAGCCGCTGCCCCGGTCACCTGCAGAAACTGTCGGCGGGAAATTTTACAACTCATAGGTTCGTTCCTCCTTTTATGCAGTCTGCTCGGCCCAGAAGGCCACGGCATCGTTCAGCCAGCCTTCGGCGTCTGTGCCGTTGCCCAGACCGCAGCCATGGGGTGCGTTTTTGTATTCCACAGCCCGATACGGCACATGATGCTGCCCGAGCATAAAGGCCAGCGCCGGGCCTTGCAGCGGGTAGCACATGACGCTGAGGGCCATGTCATTTTTGCCATAAAAGAAGTAGGTCGGCGGGAAGTCGTCCGTTACCGCACCGGAGACCGAGTAATCATAATACCGCAGGCCCAGGGCCATCGTGTCGATGATGGTGTGATAAATGGGCACGCCCTCCATGAAATAATTGACCGGGTACGCCAGGATCAGTGCACCGGGTTTGGGCACATCATACTTTTTGTAGCCCAGCTTTTCGCCGCCGAACAGGCCCGCCAGGTGCCCGCCGGAGGAGTGCCCGATGATGGCATAATCCTCAGCTTCCACATGGAACTGCTCTGCGTGATTTGTGATGTACTGCACAGCCCGGCCCAGGTCGTAGGCAGGGGCGTTGTCGTGCATATCCTGCCAGGTGCGGTAGCGCAGCACAAAGGCCGAGTAGCCCATCTGATTGAGCTTGTAGGCCACGGCAGTGCCTTCCTTGACTTCTTCGGTCTGGGTGAGCACATTGCCGCAGAGGATCACCGCATATTTGGTTTTTCCGTAAGAAGCATCTGCCGGGAAGTAGTACAGCTCGGCATTGTTCCGGCTGGGTTCTTCGGCAATTTCTTCCGGGGTATAAATCTTGTAGGTGATCTGCACCCCATTGCTGTAGTTGCGGATGAGCTGGTTGAGGGACGCCACGCAGTCGTCCACCACGTTTTCACCCATGTACTCAGAAACCGGCTTATCCTTCCACTTTTCCTGATCCTTCGGCTTTTTATCGCGGATATAGGTCCAGAAGCCCGCCGCCTTCAGCACCGGGTTGTCGTGCAGCTGCTGCACCGTGGTGTCGGGTGTGATCCAGGGCAGGTCCTCTTCGGCGGCAAGGGTCGTCAGCGGCAGGCAGAGAATGATCAACAGACAGGCCAGGCCGCACAGGGCTGTTCGGATTTGCTTCATACATATTCTCCTTTTGTCTGCGCCTGCCCCGCACAGAAGGCAGCGCGATTGATTGAATTTATTGTATCACATCTGCGTGCATTGTCAAAGCAATTCTGTGCAGTCCGGTGCTTGTACGCCGCCGGAAATTCTGCTATACTGAGTTTGTAAAATTATGGGGGCAGATTTTTGGCTCCCGCTGGGGATGGAACAATGAGTGAGAGTATGATCCGGCCCATGGAGCCGGAGGACTGGGGTGTGGTTTCCCGGATCTATCTGGAAGGCATTGCCACCGAGTATGCCACCTTTCAGACCGACTGCCCGCCCTACACGGCGTGGGACGCATCTCACACCAAGGAATGCCGTCTGGTGATCTTGGCAGACGGCGTGCTGGCCGGCTGGGCCGCTTTGCACCGGGTAGATCCGCGCTGGTGTTACCGGGGCGTGGCCGAGGTGAGCATTTACGTAGGAGAGCGGTTCCGTGGGCACGGGCTGGGCTGCCAGCTGCTGAGCGCCCTGTGCGCCGAAGCCGAGCGGCAGGGATACTGGACCCTGCAGTCCACCGTGCTGCAGGACAATGCCGCCAGCCTTGCGCTGCACACCAAGTGCGGTTTCCGGCTGGTGGGGCGGCGGGAGCGCATTGCCCGCGACTGCCATGGCCGCTGGCTGGACACCTACCTGATGGAGCGCCGCGCCAAAGCGGATGAGCCGGAAGGCTACAAAAAGCTGTAAAACAAGAAAAGAGGAACAGCCCCGCGGGCTGTTCCTCTTTTCTTGTTTGGATATTTACCACTCGGCATCCTCGCCGTCTGCGGTTTTGGCGGCCGCCACACGGCTGCGGCGGAACATGCTTTCCACCACGGCACAGTATTTGTCGGCCAGGCAGACAATGAACGCTTCGCGGCAGCTGGGCACATGGCGGAAGGTCAGCGGCCACATGTGGCTTGCAATGATGTTCTGTTCTTTTTTGGTGATGTGGAATACCCGCTCGGCATTGACACAGGCAAAGCGCGGGTGCGAAAAGCCGTGCATTTCAAACAGACGGCGCAGGCCGTGGAAGGTGCTTTTCTTGTGCCAGTCGTACAGATAAAAATCGTGCAGAAAAGCGCCCACTGCCAGCGAGGTCTCATCGGCGTGCAGATGCAGCCGCCGGTTCAGCCAGAAGCTGACGATCACCACATTTTTGCAGTGCTGGTAGGTCGTGACCGAGCCATGCTGGATAAATTCCCGCATCTGCTGCACCTCAGGGTTCCGGTCGTACTGTTCCACAATGCTGTAAAGCTGTTCGCGTTCGGTTTCCGAAAGCTGCATGTCGGTGTTTCCTTTCACACAAACGGTCTGTTCCGGTCAGGAGCGGAGCTGCACCGGGTTAGAATTGCCAAAATTTTCTGCCTGGGAGGGATTTTCCCGCTTGAGGGTCAGATCCACCAGGTACTGCTTGCCATCTCCCAGCTCTTCCAGCTGGGCAAGCTTTGCATGGGCCGAAGCAAGGTCCGGATACCACTGGATCAGGAAAAAGTTTTCTTCCTCCACACCGTAGTACAGCCACTGGCCGTCTGCCCGGAGCAGGTCGTCCAGGTGGTCTACCTCTTCGCCGTCCGGCAGGCCAAGGCCTTCCTCAGCGTACAGGCTTTCCGGCTCCACCTGCAGCACCTCGATTACCTCGATGGAGCTTTGCAGGTATTCGTCCTGCGAAACACTCTTGTCGGACAGCTCCCATCCCGTGAGAAATGCCTGCATCAGCAGGTCGCGCACCTTGATGCGCGGCAGTGTCGGGTCCATAACCATGATCGTTCCTTCTTCCTCTGTTTGTCTCCGCTGACCAGTATACGGCTTTCGGCTGTGCAAGTCAACAGGATTTTTGTGAATATTTTGTAGGCATGGCTAAAAATCAGACCGAATACGCAAAGGTGTCGTTCAGCCATTCCACAGCCAGCTCCACCCAGTGGTGGCGGTGGGTACTGGGGCGGTTCACCTCCGGCGTGCTGATGCTGGAGCCGTGCACCCCCCGCTCAAACAGATGCACTTCGCAGGGCACTCCGGCGCGGCGCAGCGCCCCTGCCAGTAGCAGGGTATTTTCCACCGGCACACTTTGATCCTCCATGGTATGCCACACAAACACCGGCGGTGTGCAGGGCGTGATCTTATCCTCCAGACCAAAAGGCTGCCAGGCAGCCGGGTCGGTGCTGCCGGACAGCTGCTCAAAGCTGCCCCGGTGGGCATACTCCCCCGCTGTGACCACCGGATAGCCCAGGATCACCGCGTTGGGGCGGGGCATCTTCTCTCCGCCGGGCAGATCCAGCACTGCCCCGGACAGCGCCAGGTGCCCGCCCGCCGAAAAACCGCACACGGCAATTTTTTCCGGCAGCACATGCCACGCCGCTGCGTGCTCCCGTACAAGGGCAATGGCCTGTGCCAGCTGCCGCAGAGGCAGGTAATTCCGTGCATTCTCTCCCACGCTGTAGGTCAGAAGAGCGGTGTGGTACCCCGCCGCTGCAAACTGCAGCGCCACAGGGTCTGCCTCGCGGGCACTCACCCGCCGGTAGCCGCCGCCGGGCACCACCAGCACCAGCGGACGCTCCATGGCATCCGGCATGGTGTCCACAGCGTCCCGCAGGTACACCGCCAGCTTGCCTCCGCCGATCAGTTCCAGTTGTTCATACCGCATCTTATGCTTCCTCCTGATTTGCCCCACACAGGCTCTGTATTTTTGGCTTTTGCCAGGGTTCTGCATCCTTTTGGGGTATTATAGCACACTTTGCGATAAATGGGAGGCAACTGCCAAAAAATCTTTTCCGGCACGCAAAAAAGCCCGCTGCACAGCGGATGCCATGCAGCGGGCAGAAGAAATGACTGGGAAAACCCGATCAGACTTCGGTGTTGAAGTAGCGCTTCAGCAGGCCTTCAAAGCCGCGGCCATGACGGGCCTCGTCCTTGGCCATCTCGTGAACGGTATCGTGGATCGCGTCCAGGTTCAGGGCCTTTGCCTTCTTGGCCAGATCCATCTTACCGGCGCAGGCACCGCACTCGGCCTCAGCACGCATCATCAGGTTCTTCTTGGTGCTGTCGGTAACGACCTCGCCCAGCAGCTCGGCAAAACGGGATGCATGATCGGCTTCCTCGTAAGCATAGCGCTTGTAAGCCTCAGCGATCTCGGGATAGCCCTCGCGTTCTGCCACACGGGCCATGGCCAGATACATGCCAACCTCGCTGCACTCACCCTCAAAGTTTGCGCGCAGGCCGTCCACGATCTCCTGGGGCACGCCCTCAGCCTTGCCGATGCCCACCACATGCTCGGTAACATAGGTGTTGCCGGTCTTTTCCACAAATGCAGAGGCCGGAGCCTTGCAAACGGGGCACTGAGCCGGGATCTCGCCTTCTGCAATATAACCACAAACGGTGCAAACGTACTTCTTCATAAGAATGACCTCCATCGTTCTCTTTACTTTTTTGTTAAGAGGAAGCCTGGGTGTTGGTACTCACCGGTGCTTCTCATGGCTCTATTATAGCGAATGATTCCTAGTTAGTCAAGGATAATTTTAAGAATAATTCCTATTTATTGAAATCTGGCAGGGTCACTAAAAACCATGTGCAAAAACTGGGTGATTTGCCGGATATCCACCGTACAAAACAGATGCGCCCTCCCCGCCCCGCAAAACGGGAACAGGGAGAGCGCATCATCATAACAGCTTATTCTGTTTCAGGGTTCCGATCAGACCTGCAGGTTGCTGCTGGAGGCAGCTTCGGAGCCATCGGCAGCATCAAATTCGTAGTCGTTGCCGGGCAGGATGGCGTTGAGCAGGATGCCGGCAATGGCGGCAATGGCCAGGCCGGACAGGTTGATGGTAACACCGGCAATGGCAAAGCTGACGCCGCCCACCGAGTTGAAGCCCAGTGCACACACCAGGATCACGGCAGCCACGATCAGGTTGCGGCTGTTGGTAAAGTCCACACGGTTCTCCACCACGTTGCGCACACCAATGGCAGAGATCATGCCGTACAGCACAAAGCTGATGCCGCCAATGATGCCGGTGGGAATGGTGTTGATGACCGCCTCAAACTTGGGGCTGAAGCTCAGGATGATGGCCAGTACGGCCGCAATGCGGATGACCAGCGGGTCGTAGATCTTGCTCAGGGCCAGCACACCGGTGTTCTCGCCATAGGTGGTATTGGCCGGGCCGCCCAGCAGGCCGGCCATGGTGGTAGCCAGGCCGTCACCCAGCAGGGTGCGGTTCAGGCCGGGGTCGTTGATGTAGTTGTGGCCCACGGTGGCGCTGATGGCGGCAATGTCGCCCACATGCTCCATCATGGTTGCCAGTGCGATGGGAATGATGGTGAACAGAGCACTGATGAACTCGGGGCTGCCGTCAATGGCAAACAGGCCCATAGCGTTCTTGTGCAGCGGAATGCCGAACCAGGCCGCATCGGCGATCTTCTGGAAGTCCACTGCACCGGTAACCAGTGCCACCGCATAGGACACCAGCACGCCGATGAGGATGGGCAGAATTTTGACCATGCCCTTGCCCCAGATGTTGCAGACGATGACCACGCCCAGTGCCACAAAGGCCAGCAGCCAGTCGGCCTGGCAGTTGCTGATGGCAGAGGGGGCCAGGATCAGGCCGATGGAGATGATGATGGGACCGGTGACCACCGGCGGGAAGAACTTCATGATGCGGCGGATGCCAAAGGTGGAAATGAGCAGGCTGGCCACCAGGTACACCAGGCCCGAGAAGGCAACGGCTGCACAGGCGTAAGGCAGCATTTTGGTGTTGGCCACAGTCAGGTTGCCGTCTGCATCTGCCAGCATGGGAGCCACAATGGAGAAGCCGCCCAGGTAAGCAAACGAGGAGCCCAGGAAAGCGGGCACCTTCTTTTTGGTGATCAGGTGGAACAGCAGCGTGCCCAGACCTGCGCACAGCAGTGTGGTGGAAACGCTCAGGCCGGTGAGCAGCGGCACCAGCACCGTTGCGCCGAACATGGCAAACATGTGCTGCACGCCCAGAATGAACATGCGGCCAGCGCCCAGCTGCCGGGCATCGTAAATGCCCTTGGAGTAATCGATTTTTTCACTCATGAATCCGTATACCTCCTGCGTTGGCCCCAAAAAAAGAGGCATTGCCTTTTAAAACGGCAGTGCCTCTGAAATTTGGGAACAATGATTCTGCTTGGAAAAAACAGAACCGGAACCGCGCAGTCGATGATTCTTCCGCATACCGTCCGCCCCTTTCTTCCAAGCATTTCCAAACCGCCGGAACCGCTCCGGCAGGCCGCCGGGCAAAATGCCTGCCCCGCAACTCTTCTGTAAAGTATAGCAGATTCTGCTGCCATCCGCAACCTTTTTACTGGATTTTCTTGCAATCCGGCCAAAAACATACTATAATAGTAGCCTGCTATGTTTCTTTGTATGTCGTGCAATCAGGAGGTTCCATGATCTATCTGGACTATTCCGCCAACACCCCGGTGGACGAGGATGTGCTGCAGCGCTTTTGTGCAGTGGAGCGCACCTGCCCCGGCAACGCCAATTCCCGGCATCAGGCCGGTGCCGCCGCCAAGGCAGCCATAGACGAAGCCACCCAGAGCATTGCCCGCAGCCTGGGCGTGCAGCCAGCGGAGATCATTTATACATCCGGTGCCAGCGAGGCCAACAACTTTGCCATCAAGAGCATTGCCAAACTGGAACGCCACAACGGACGGCACATCATCTCCACACCGCTGGAGCATTCTTCGGTGAGCGGCAGCCTGACTGCCTTGCAGGAGCAGGGTTATGAGATCGACCTTGTGGACATCCGGCAGGACGGCACCGTGGACCTGGCCCATTTACGGGAACTGCTGCGGCCGGACACCGTGCTGGTGGCCGTGACGGCGGTGGACAGCGAGCTGGGCGTTGTGCAGCCGGTGGCCGAAATTGCTGCTCTTGTAAAGGAATACCCGCACTGCCACCTGCATGTGGACGCCACCCAGGCTGTGGGCAAGCTGCCCCTCCCTGCCTTTGACGGCATCGACACCCTGAGCCTGACCGCCCACAAGTTCTATGGGCTGAACGGCATCGGCGTGCTGGTCAAGCGGCGGGGCCTGGCCCTGGAACCACTGATCCATGGCGGCGAGAGCACCACCATCTACCGCAGCGGCACCCCCACCGTGGCACTGGCCTGCTCGCTGGCCCTGGCCCTGGACAAAGCCGTGACCGAGCTGCCCCAGCGGATGGAGCACATCCGCACCCTGAATACCCGCCTGCGCACCGAGCTTGCCCGGTACCCCAAGGTGCGCATCAACAGCCCTGAGAACGCTGTGCCGCAGATTCTGAACCTGAGCGTACAGAACGTAAAGGGCACCGTATTCCAGCGGGAACTGGACGTCCACGGCGTGTGCGTCTCGGTCAAGTCGGCCTGCTCTTCGGACGGACTGCCCTCCCGGGCGGTGTTTGCCGTGAGCCGCGACCGCCGCAACGCCCTTTCGTCCTGGCGCATCAGCCTGAGCCACCGGACCACCGAGCAGGAGATCACAGAATTTCTGCAGGCGTTCGATGCCTGCTACCACGCGCTGACACAGCCGTAAATCATCACAGAGGTATGGAATGAAAAAGAACCTGGAATCCCATCAGCTGATTGAACGCAGCATCATTAAAAAATACCGCAAAGAGCTGTGGACTCCCTTCATCGTGGCGGTCAAGCGCTACGAGCTGGTGCAGGCCGGTGACCGCATTGCCGTGTGCATTTC
>CAKTGS010000008.1 GCA_934561485.1 uncultured Faecalibacterium sp. | reverse complement strand
AACAGCCGCGCTCCTGCCCGTCACAAGGCCGAGGACGATTACTTGCTCACCACCAAGCTGTTCTGCGGAATGTGCGGTGCGATGATGTTCGGCGAGTGCGGCACAGGCCGGAACAAGGTCGTTCATCATTATTATAAGTGCTCTACTGCTAAGCGTTTCAAGACCTGTAAGAAAAAGACCGTCCGTAAGGAATGGCTGGAAGATTTGGTCGTGGCTGAAACCATGAAGCTGATTCAGGACGACGCCGTGATTGATGCCATCGTTGCAGAGGTCATGGAGTTGCAGGATCAGGAAAACACCACGCTTCCTCTGCTGGAAAAGCAGATGCGCGAGGTAGAAAATGGCATTGAGAATATGCTGAACGCCATCCAAGCGGGTGTGCTGACCAATTCCACCAAATCACGTTTGGAAAAGCTGGAAGCCCAGCAGAAAGAACTTGAAGTTCGGATCGCCGAAGAAAAAATCGCTCGGCCACGGTTGAGTGAAAATCAGGTTCGGTTCTGGCTGACCCGGTTCCGCAAGCTCGACCCCAACGTGAAAAGTCACCGGGAAACGCTTATCAACACGTTCGTGAACGCGGTTTATCTCTATGATGAAAAAGTTTTGATTACATTCAACTACAAAGACGGCACGAAAACCATCACTTTTGATGAAATCGCCGCTAAAGATGCCCCAGAGGGCAATGGTTCGGATTTGGGTTGCTTCGCTCCACCAAGAGCTCCGGTATCCGATGGGTACCGGAGTTTCTATTTTAGCAGTCTTGAAAAAGGGGATGCAAGGGTGGATTCGAACAGCATCGACCCGCCGAATAGTCCGGCGGGGAAAAAAGCCCCTGCGGGGCTTTTTTAGATGCGCGGCTCGCGCATCCACCCGCTCCATAAATAATCAAAAACGCTCAGCGCATTTTGATCCGCTGAGCGTTTTCTTTTGTTCTTTTTTCTTTCATTACTTCCAGCCGCGGGCGGCGGGGTCCAGCATTTCGGCGGCAGAATAGACTAGGGCATTGCAGATGGCAGCGGCCACATTGCTGCCGCCTTTGCGGCCCATGGCCGCGATGGCGGGCACGCCGTGGGCTTCGCAGGCGGCAAACAGGGTCTCCTTGCTTTCCACCACATTCACAAACCCCACCGGCACAGCAATGACCAGCGCAGGGCGCAGCCCGGCCTCGATCTCCTCCGCAATGGTCAGCAGGGCCGTGGGCGCATTGCCCACCGCCAGAATGGCCCCCGGGTGTTCTGCGGCAGCCCGGTGCATGGAAGCCACCGCACGGGTGGTGCCGGTCTCTCTGGCGGCTGCCGCCACGGCGGGGTCGGCCATATAGCACAGAGCCGTGCTGCCCAGCCGGGCAAGGCCGGGCTTTGTGATGCCGGCCAGCGCCATGTTGGTGTCGGTGACAATGGGCGTTCCGGCCCGCAGGGCAGCAATGCCCACCGCCGCCGCACCGGGGGTGAACCGCAGGTTCTTTGCATAGTCAAAATCCGCTGTGGTGTGGATGACCCGCTTGACCACGGCAGCCATCTCCGGCGGCGGAGTCAGGCCCAGGGCTTCCAGCTCGGCGGTAATGATGGAAAGGCTCGTCCGCTCAATGTCGGCGGGCAGATAATGCTGCGGGGTCATACGCATTTTCCTCCTGTGTGATCCATGCCCATAGCGGCATACACGGCGGCCATATCCAGCGCACCGCGCACGCCATCAGCCAGCAGGTCGAACTGCTGGCGGCGGTACTGCTCCATGGAAAGCAGCGCCGTCTCGGTGGGCGTTATCCCCTTGCGGCGGCAGAGCATCTCCGTCAGGGCCTCGGTGAGTGCGCCGGTGTCAAACAAGCCGTGCAGGTAGGTTCCGAACACATTGTCCTGCACGCAGCCCTCCGGGGTTCCGTCCGCCTGGGTGCAGAAGGGTGTGCCCTGCACTTCGGTGCGCCCGGTGTGGATCTCGTAACCGGTCAGCTCTGCCCCGGCAAAGGAGGCCGCCGTGACGGCGGCAGACACCTGGGTACGGTGCTTCTGGCGGGTAAACACGGTATCCGTGGGCAGAAGTCCCAGACCCCGCAGGGTCTGGGGGGTGCCGCTCTCGGTGCCATCGGGGTCGGCCAGGGTCCGGCCCAGCATCTGATATCCGCCGCACACGCCCAGCACCGGCACCCCCTGGGCGGCCAGCTTCCGGATGGCAGCTTCCAGCCCGGACTGCCGCATCCAGAGCAGGTCGTCTATGGTATTTTTGGTGCCGGGCAGAATGAGCAAATCCGGCAGGCCCATCTGATGCGCATTCTGCACATACCGCACGCCCAGCAGCGGATGCTGCTCCAGCGGCATGAAATCCGTAAAATTGGAGATGTGCGGCAGGCGGACAATGGCAACGTCCAGCGGCTTGACGGTTTTGTCGGCCTGCAGCCGCTCGGAAAGCGAATCCTCGTCCTCAATGTCCACGTGCAGGTAGGGCACTACACCCAGCACCGGCAGCTGCGTTTTTTCTTCCAGCATGGCAAGGCCGGGGCGCAGGATCTCCACATCACCCCGGAACTTGTTGATGACCAACCCTTTGATGCGGGCACGCTCCTCCGGTTCCAGCAGCGCCACCGTGCCGTACAGCTGGGCAAACACGCCGCCCCGGTCAATATCGCCTGCCAGCAGCACGGGGGCATCCACCAGTTTGGCCAGCCCCATGTTGACGATATCGTCCGACTTCAGGTTGATCTCCGCCGGGCTTCCGGCCCCTTCGATCACGATGATGTCCACTTCTTCGGCCAGGTTGTTGTAGGCGGCCAGAATGTCCGGGATCAGGCTCTTTTTCATTTTGAAGTAGGCAGCGGCAGGCATCTGGCCCCGCACCTCGCCGTTTACGATCACCTGGCTGCCGATGTCGCTGCTGGGTTTGAGCAGAATGGGGTTCATGCGCACGTCCGGCTCTATGCCGGCAGCCTGGGCCTGCACCACCTGCGCCCGGCCCATTTCCAGCCCGTCTTTTGTCACAAAGCTGTTCAGGGCCATGTTCTGGCTCTTGAAAGGGGCCACCCGGTAGCCGTCCTGTGCAAAAATGCGGCACAGCGCCGCACACAGCAGGCTTTTGCCCGCGCCGCTCATGGTTCCCTGCACCATGATGCATTTTGCTTTGCTCATGCCAGCACCTCCGCAAGAATTCTCAGCAGTTCCTCGTTTTCCGGCCCGGTGCGCACGGCGGTGCGGTACCAGCTGCCGTCCAGGCCGGGGTAGTTGGCGCAGCTGCGCAGCACCGCACCCCGGGGCCGCAGAGCTTCGCCCAAAGATTCCGGCCCCCGGAACAGCAGGTAGTTGGCCCGGCCGTCCAGCACCTGCAGGCCCAGTGCCCGCAGGCCCTCGGTAAGCTTGGGCCGCTGCTGTGCAATGAGTGCCCGCACCCGGGCCACATAGGCCGTTTCGTCCAGAGCGGCCAGACCCGCTGCCTGCGCCAGGCTGGATACCGCCCAGGGCTGCCCGGCGGCCTGCATCCCGGCCAGCAGGGTTTCGTCTGCACACAGGCAGTACCCCAGCCGCACCCCGGCCATGCCGTACAGCTTGGTAAAGGCCTTGAGGATGAGCAGGTTTTTGCGGTTCCGAAAACGCTTGGCCGTCAGGCTTTCGCACTCCGGCAGAAAATCCAGAAAGCACTCGTCCACCACCAGCAGCGCACCGCATTCCTCGCAGCGGTGCAGGATGCGCTCCAGCAGCGGCAGAGGCGTCAGCTGGCCGGTGGGGTTGTTGGGCTGGCAGAGGAACACCATGTCCACCTCCGGTGTGATGTCCGCCAAGATGGCATCCGTCACGGCAAAGCCGTTTTCCGGCTTCAGAAAATGCCGCTGCACCGTGCAGACTGCACTTTTCAGGGCAGCGGCATACTCGGCAAAGGTGGGAGCCGTGACCAGCGCACAGCGGGGTTTTGCCGCCCACACCAGCCGATAGATCAGGTCTGCCGCACCGTTGCCGCAGAGAATGTGCTCCATTGCTGTGCCTTCGTGCACTGCCAGCTTTGCCCGCAGCTCCCGGCACAAGGGGTCGGGGTAGCGGTCGGCGTGGGGCAGAGCGGCAGCAATGGCATCCGCCACTCCCTGCGGCAGGCCCAGCGGGCTGACATTGGCCGAAAAGTCCAGTGCATCGCGGCCAAACTCGGCCCGATACCCGGCCCAGTCGCCGCCATGTGTCAATGGTTCCATAAGATCATCCCTCGCAAAAGCAGCCCCAGCACCAGCGCCAGCACACTCTCGGCGTACATCATCTGATTGGCACGGCGGATGTCCTCCGGCTCAATGGGGCGCACGGCATCTCCGATGGTGGGTTTGGCGTAATATTCGCCGAAATAATAGGCAGGCCCCGCCAGCTGCACGTTCAGTGCCCCGGCGCAGGCGCTTTCGGTCTGGGCGCTGTTGGGGCTGGCGTGGTTGCGGCGGTCCCGCCGCCAGATGCGCCAGGCACCTTTGGCGTCATTGCCGGTCAGGGCTGCGGCCGCGCACCACAGCAGGCCCGCCAGACGGCTGGGGATGTAGTTGGCTGCATCGTCCAGCTTGGCGGGAATGCGGCCGAAGTACAGGTACTTCTCGTTTTTGTAGCCCAGCATACTGTCCATGGTGTTGATGGCCTTGTAGGTGAGCGCCAGCGGTGCTCCGCCGATGAGCATATACAGCAGCGGCGCAATGACGCCATCGCTGGCATTTTCCGCCACCGTTTCCACGGCGGCTTTGGTCACGCCCTCGGCGGTCAGGTTCTGGGTGTCACGGCCCACAATGCGGCTCACGGCCCTGCGGGCAGCAGGCAGGCCGCCTGCCGTCAGCTCTCTGTACACGTTCATGCTCTCCTGGGCAAGGCCTCTGGCAGCCAGTGCCTGGGCGCACCAGAACATCTGCACGGCCAGCCCCAGCCAGGGGCTGATCTTTGCCGCAAAAAGGCAGACCAGGCTCGTGAGCAAAAAGGTGCCCACCGGCAGGCAGAAGGCCACAATGCCGCCGCCCAGCAGTTCGCCCTGCGGGGTTTTGGGCAGGCGGGCACGCAGCCGCTTTTCCAGCCGGGAGGTGCACCTGCCCATGAACACCACCGGGTGGGGCAGCCAAGCCGGGTCCCCAAACAGAGCATCCAGCACAAAGCCGCCCAGAACCGCCAGCCCGGTCATACACCGGCCTCCCTGGTGTACTGCACGGTCTTGACCAGGTACAGCACCCGCTTTTCGGCCCAGTCTTTTGCGTCCAGCACAAAGCCGCCCGCGTTGGGGGCGCACCACTTGTAGTAGTCCCTGTGGGGCAGGGCATACCGCTCCATGGCCGCCATCTGGGTGCCGCCGTGGGCCAGGATCACCAGCCGCTCCTCGCCGTCAGACAGAGCCTTGTCCACCAGTGCCGCAAAGGTGCGGCAGATGCGGTCCGAAAAATCAGTCTTGCGCTCGCCGTCCGGGCAGGAGCTCTCGCAGTTGGCCTCCACCCAGGCCTGATACTCGGGGTCTTTTTCCATCTCAATGAAATTGCGGCCCTCAAAGCTGCCAAAGCACATCTCCTTCAGGCCGTCCACCGGCACCAGTTTTGCTTGCGGGAACAGGATGCGCGCGGTCTGGCCGGTGCGCTGCAAAGTGGAAACATAGACCACGTCAGGGTCAAAGTCGGCCCGGCGCAGCTGGGCAATGCCCTCCGGGGAAAGCGGGATGTCCCGCTGGCCCTGATAGCGCTTCTGGGCGTTGTATTCCGTCAGGCCGTGACGCAAAAGATAGATCAACATTCAGGCAGTTCTCCTTTCAATACGGTGGGGATGCCGCAGAACATCTGCACCACACATTCGGCCCGGGCCGCCAGCAGGCAGGCCAGCCGCCCGGCTGCTTCCCGGGCGGTGCGCTCCTGCGGGTCCATGGGCACCACACCGCCGCCCACCTCGGTGGCGAGCACAAAATCGTAAGCGGACAGTTCGTCCGCAAGGGTTTCCAGATTTTCGGCCCCGGCGGCAAGGTCCTGCACATCGGCAATGCACCGCCCGGGGAACGTTTGCGCAAATGTACGCTTGCCGCTGTACAGCGGCCCCGTGATAAAAATCATATCAGCCCTCCCCATTGGCAGGCGCACAGCGCCGCCAGCATCCAGAGTTCGCACCGCTGCAAAAACCACCCGGCCAGGTCGCCGGTGATTCCGCCGAACTGCTGATCCGCCACGGTATAGTACCGTGCAAAGCAGAGCACCGCTGCCAGCACCATGGCCCAGCCGCCAGCCGCCAGCAGTGCAGCGGCCAGCACGGCAGCCAGCACAGCCAGCACATTGCGCACGGCGGCTTTGTCTGCTGCCGAGGCAAAGGTGTGGGCCAGGCCGGTGTTCCTGGCCAGCGGAAAGGCTGCCACGGCCAGGCCGGAAAGTGCCCGTTCCAGCACCAGTGCCAGGGTCCAGAGCAGGCCGGTGCGCGGGGCAAAGACCACCCCGGTGCACAGCACAAAATAAGCCAGGAAGTAGCTGCACAGCCGGATGACCGCAAAGGCCCCGCAGTGGGGGTCCTTTAAAATTTCCAGCTTCTTCGCGCGGTCGCCGTAGCTGGAAAGGGCATCGCAGGTGTCGGCGTAGCCGTCCAGGTGGATGCCGCCGGTAATCCACACGGGCACCAGGCAGAAGCCGCCCGCCCGGACCAGCAGCGGCAGCGGCAGTGCCCCGCACGCACACCACAGCACCCCGATGACCGCTCCGATGAGCGGGAAGGCGCACAGGGCGTAGCGCATATTCTTTTCGTTCCAGTCAAACTGCGGCACCGGCACGGCCGAAAACATGGCAAAGGCCACCGCAATGGTCTGCAAAACGATCATTTTTCCACTCCTTTATACCACACGGGGATGCCGCACACCACCCGCACCAGGTTGTCAGCCCGGGCGGCCAGGGCATTGTTCACCCGGGCCAGCGTCCGCAGATAGCGGTCGGTGTCACCGGCATAGTCCGCCCCGCCGCTGAACACCTCGTTGGACACCACGATCAGATTCTCGCACTGAGAATACACGGCGTCCAGCCCGGTCCGAATGGCTTCCGCCGCCTTGTCCCCTGCCCCGGCGGGGTCGTACAGCTCGTTGGCGGTCAGGTTGCCCAGATCCTCCAGCAGGGCAGTACCCCGGGCAGGCAGGTGCACCGCATCCAGATGCAGGGGGCATTCCACCGTTTCAAACTGCTTGGCAGCCCGCATCCGGCGGTGTTTTTCCACCCGGGCGGCACATTCGGCGTCCCACACCTGCATAGTGGCCAGATAATAGCGCGGCAGGGCCGTTTTCAGCACAAGGCTCTCGGCGTATTCGCTTTTTCCGCTGGCGGCCCCGCCGATCACCAGCGTCAGCATTGGGGAGTATACGGCGTGATGCCGCCCTCCGCAAAGGAATAGCAGTGGTTGTACACCGCCAGCGCCATATCCCACAGCGGAATGCTGGCCACAGCGCCGGTGCCCTCGCCCAGGTGCAGGTCTGCCGTAAGGAGCGGGGCCTTGCCCAGGGCGTCCAGCACCAGGCGGGCCGCCGGTTCCGAAGAGCAGTGGCTGGCAAACACAGCCTTGGCTGCCGCCGGGCACAGACGCACGGCGCACAGGGCCGCCACCCCGCTGATGAAGCCGTCCATCAGCACGGGTACTCCTTCCAGCGCACCGCCCAGAAAAACGCCGCACAGACCGGCAATGTCAAAACCGCCCAGCTTGGCCAGCACGTCCAGCGGATCGGTGGGGTCCGGCTCGTTGCACAGGATGCCCCGGCAGATGGCATCCACCTTGCGGGCCAGTCCTTCGTCCGAAAGGCCGGCTCCCCGGCCGGTCATGGTCTCCACCGGCTGGCCCAGCAGAACTGCCGCCACCGCGCTGGATGTGGTGGTGTTGCCAATGCCCATCTCGCCGGTGGCCAGCAGCTGCGCTCCGGCGGCCTTCTGCTCCTGCACCAGCCGGATGCCCGCCGCAATGGCTTCCACTGCCTGGGCACGGGTCATGGCCGGGCCCCGGGTAAAGTCCGCCGTCCCGGCGGCAATGCGAAAGTTTGCCACGCCGGGCACCGGCTCCCCTGCCATGCCCATATCCACAGGCACCACCTCGCAGCGGGCAGTGCGGGCCATCTGGCACACACTGGTGCGCCGGGCGGCCAGATTCTGCGCCACGGCACGGGTCACGCTTTGGTCGGTCTGGCTCACTCCCTGGGCCACCACGCCGTTGTCGGCGCAGAGCACCAGCACGGCCCGGCGGTCAACGCAGAGCTGTGCTGTGCCGGTAAGGGCAGCGGCCTCTTCCAGCATGGTTTCCAGCCTTCCCAGCCCCCCCAGGGGCTTGGCAAGGCCTGCCCAATGGGCGTGGGCCGCCGCCCGGGCGGTTTCGTTCGGCGGGGTCACCTGCGCAAGCAGGCGGTTCAATTCTGCTTCGGTCATAGCGTATTTTTCTCCTGCTGTAAATCGTCTGCGGCGGCTTTGACAAAGCGCCGGGGCAGCGGCGTGCCTGCCCAGTAAAGATGCGGAAAGCCCGCATAAAAATGTTCGTTGGCAAAGCCGCAGCTCCACCGGGTGCCGTTGGCTTTGGCGGCGGAAAAGGCCGTGCCGTTGTCGGTAGAGTCCCAGTGGTGGAACTCGTGAACCGGCAGCTGCTCCCCGGCGCGGAACAGCATACTGTCGGCGCGGGCTGTGAGGGCGGCATAGCCAAAGCGCACCAGCCGCCCCACCCGGAAGCCCTGTCCCGGAAGCACCCCGGCCATGGGCCAGGCGGTGCCGTTGGCATCTTCCAGCGTTTGGCCCAGATACAAAAAGCCGCCGCACTCGGCAACCGTGGGCAGGCCGCCTTCCACAGCCTGCCGGATGGCGGTGCGCATGGCCGTGTTTTCACTCAGCTGTTTGGCGTACAGTTCCGGGTAGCCGCCCGGCAGGTACAGCCCGCCAATGCCTTCCGGCAGGGCGGCATCGTGCACCGGGCTGAAAAAGCAAAGCTCTGCCCCGGCGGCTTCCAGTGCTTCCAGTGTTTCGGCATAGGTAAAGCAGAATGCCTCGTCCCGGGCCACGGCGATGCGGACAAGAGCCGTCCCCCGGCTGGGGGAGTCTTTCCCCAAGGGGGAAGGCTTGTCGGTCAGTGCTTCCAGCTTGTCCCAGTCCAGCACCAGGGCATCCGCCAGCAGGGCGATCTTTGCCTGCAGGTCCGCAATTTCCCCGGCGGTTTTCAGGCCCAGGTGGCGGCTCTCCACCGCAGCCTGGGGCAGCGGGGGCAGGTGCCCCAGCACCGGCAGGCCGGTTTCCCGTTCCAGCATCGGGGCCAGCATCTGGCACAGCTGCGGGCTGCAGTTGTTGAGCAGAATGCCCGCCAGATGGCTGGGCGTGCGGAAAGCGTTCAGCCCGTTGATCTGGGCCGCCAGGGTCAGGCTGGCCCCCTTCGGCTGCACCACCAGCAGCACCGGCAGGCCCAGGGTATCGGCAAGGTGCCAGGCGCTGGCGGTGTCGCTTCCCCCGCCCAGGCCATCGTAAAAGCCCATGGCGCCCTCACACACGGCAGCGCCGTGCCCGGCGGCACTCTGCGCATAAAGCGCGCGCACCGTATCCGGGGCAGAGAAAAACAGGTCCAGGTTGTGGCTTTCCACCCCCAGCACGGCCCGGTGGAACATGGGGTCGATGTAATCCGGCCCGCTTTTGAAGGCGCAGGGGTCCTTGCCCCGCCGCTTCAGCGCGGCCAGCAGCGCGCAGGTCAGGGTGGTTTTGCCGCTGCCGGAGCAGGGTGCTGCGATCAGGAACTGGATCATCGGCGTTCTCCTGTAATGAGAAAAATAGGGTTGTTGGCCATGAGCAGGTGCAGCCTGCCCGCCGGCTTTGTGCGGCTGACGGCCAGCTGGGTCACCTCGGCAGAAAGGCCGTGGGCGGTCAGCGCTGCAACGGCGGCGCTCAGCGTCTCCAGTGCAATGGCCGAGATGCAGATGCGGGCGTTGGCATTTTGGGCAAGCACCGCATCCACCACCGTCTCCATGCCGCCTTTGGTGCCGCCGATGAACACGGCATCCGGGGCGGGCAGGGCTTCCAGCGCGGCAGGGGCTTTGCCCTCCACCAGCGTCAGGTTCCATGCGGCAAATTTTTCCCGGTTCCGGCGGATCAGCTCGCAGGCCTCGGGCACGCACTCTACCGCGTACACCCGCCCGCGCGGGGCGGCCAGCGCCAGTTCTACACTCACACTGCCGGTGCCGGCCCCCACGTCCCACAGGGTATCGGTGGGCGTCACCGCCAGCTTGGCCAACGCGGCGGCCCGCACCTCCTGCTTGGTCATGGGCACCTCGCCCCGGATGAATGCTTCATCCGGCAGCCCGGCACAGCGCCGGGGCGGCTGCGGCACCTGCTCCACCAGCAGCACGCTCAGCGCGGCAAACTGCTTTTGGGCCGTCTGCTGCGCCGTGCCGAACACGATCTGCTCGTCCGGGGTGCCAAGGGCGGTGCCCACAAGGGTGTGGGCCTGCCCCAGCCCGGCTTCCGTCAGCCGGGCGCAGAGGGTGGCCGGGGTCTCGGCCCCGCCGGTGAGGAAAAACACCGGCCGGCCCCCGGCGCTCAGGCACTCGGCCACCGGGTCGCAGGCGCAGCCGTGGGCCGACACCAGCTGCCAGTCCTGCCAGGGGCGGCCAACGGCCGCCGCCAGCAGCTGCACGCTGGAAAGGCCGGGCAGCACCCGGCAGTTGATGCCAAAGGCCCGCAGCATGGGCAGCAGCCCGGACGCCCCGGAATAAAACCCGGTGTCGCCGCTGTACACCAGAGCAATTTCCTCGTCCGGATGGGCCGACAGGCAGGCCAGAATTTCTTCCGGCTTGTACATGGCCTGCCGGTTTTCGGTGCACCCCTCCGGCAGGTTCTGCAGCAGGCGCGTTGCTCCTAAAATGCGGTCTGCCCGCTGCAGGGCGGCCAGCCCCTGCGCCGTCAGGCTGCCGGAGGTGCCGGACCCCATGCCAATGAGTGTGATCATGCGTCAAGCACCTCCCTGCAGCGGGCCAGGATCTGTTCTGCGGTCTCGCCGTGTTCCACCGGGCGGCGCAGCACAAGGAGCTGTGCACCGGTGTCGGCAGCGGCCCGGGCTTTTTCTGCAAAACCTCCGGCGGCCCCGCCGTCCTTGGTGACCAGAAAGCGGATGGAAAACTGTTCCAGCAGGGCTTTGTTCAGCGCGTAGGAAAACGGCCCCTGCATGGCAATGATCTGTTTGTGGGGGATACCGGCTGCTTCGCAGGCCGCAATGCCCTCCCGCGTGGGCAGCACCCGGGGGTACAGCCGTTCCGGCTCCACCCCGGCAAAGGCAGAAAGCTCCTTGGCACCGGTGGCCAGCAGCACATTGCCCTGCACCCCGGCCAGAAACGCCGCCGCGTGCGCCGCCGACTGGAACACCATGCTCCCTCTCGGCAGCGGGCTTTCGGCCCGGAGCAGGCGGTGATATTCCATGCCCGCCGCGCTGCAGGCCGCGCGGATGTTTTTGGTGGCGTCCACCGCGTAAGGGTGGGTGGCGTCCACGCAGAGGTCTGCCCCCTGCAGCAGGGCCGCCATCTCCTCCGGGGTCAGCCGTCCGCAGTGCACCGTGATGCCTGCAAGGCTCCCCTGCTCTTCGGCTCCCAGCGGGGTGGCCACGCTGACCAGCACCGCAGCCCCCAGAGCCGCCAGCTGCTTGGAAAAAACGCGGCCCTCGGTGGTGCCGCTGAATACCACAGCCTTCATGCGCGGTACCCCCGGGGGGTGACCATGCGGCCGTTCTGCTGCCGGGTCTGCCCGTTGCCGATGAACACGGTGGTAAACATATCCACCGGGGTCTCTTCCAGCTGAGCCAGGGTCAGCACCCGGGCGCTCTGGCCTTCCCGCCCGATGTTGCGTACCAGGCCGCAGACCGTGTCTGCCGCTTTGCCGTTTGCCCGCAGAATGCGCACGGCCCGGGCCAGATAGTCCGGCCGCCCCTTGGACGAGGGGTTGTACAGTGCCAGGCAGAAATCGCCCATGGCCGCTGCCGCCAGCCGCCGCTCAATGACCGCCCACGGGGTGAGCCGGTCCGACAGCGAAATAACGCAGAAATCATGGGCCAGCGGGGCACCCAGCACGGCACCGCCGCTCAGGGCTGCCGTCAGGCCGGGCACCACTTCCACCGCCACGTCCGGGTAGTCCGCCGCCAGTTCCAGCAGCGGGCTTGCCATGCCGTAAACCCCGGCATCGCCGCTGCAGATCAGTGCTACCCGCCTGCCGGTGCGGGCCTTTTCCAGCGCCCAGCGGCAGCGGTCGATCTCTTTGGTCATGCCGGTGGAATAATATTCTTCGCAGGGGAAATACGGCTCAATGAGGTCCAGATAAACCTTGTAGCCGCAGATCGCATCCACATTTTCCAGAACGTTGGCTGCTTCCTGGGTCAGATAATCGGTTTCTCCGGGGCCGATGCCCACCGCATAAACGATGCGCTCCGGCTGGTCCAGATCAAATTCGTACATGTCAGACATTCTGCCACCTCCAGTCCGGGGTAAAGGGGCGCAGCGCCAGCGCAAAGGTCACGCCGCCGCCCGCCTGTTTTGGGATGCGGATGCTGCCGCCGGAAGCCAGCACGGCAGCCCGCTCGCATACGTTGTCCACCCCGGTCACGCTCTGTACAAAGGGCGAAGGAGTAAACTGCCCGGGCACCGCCTGCAGCTGTGCCGCCGAAAAGAACTGCACCGCCCAGCCGTGCTCCCGGCAGAAAGCCAGCAGCCCGGCTTCCCCGGCCTTCAGGTCGATGCTGGCCGCCGCCGTGATGCACTGCGGCGCAAGGCTGTACCGGCTGCAGAAGGCTGCAAAGGCTTCTTCCAGCTGCCGGGCCGTGGTGCCGCGGCGGCAGCCGATGCCCAGCACCCCAATGCGGGGCACCAGGTGCAGGGCCTGCCCGGCCGGGGTCAAGGTCAGTGCCAGGTCCGCCTGCGGCTGGGATGCAGCCACCGAAAGGCCTGCCGGGGCCTGCCCGGCCACCGGGAACTCCGCCCAGCAGCCCACGGTCTGCCCGGCCAGCAGCCTGCCGCTGACCCATTTGATGCGTTCCGGCTCCAGCACCGCGCAGTCCTGCCGCCTGGCCCACTCGTCCACTGCAAACACGCCGTTGGCGTCCGTTGCGGTGGTGATCACCGGCACGGCCCCGCACACCGCCGCCAGCTGCCGGGCCAGGTCGTTGGCCCCGCCCAGGTGGCCCGAAAGGATCGGTACCGCAAAGTGCCCGCACTCATCCAGCACCACCACGGCGGGGTCCGAGGCCTTGCTGCGGCAGTGGGGCGCAACGGCCCGCACCGCGATGCCCACGGCCCCCACAAAGATCAGCGCCCCGCTTTGTGCAAACTGCTGCGCCGTCCACGCTTCCAGCGAAGGCCCGCCGTGGCCGCAGCGGTCCACACTGCCGGGCAGCACTGCGGCCAGCCGATGGGCCAGCGCCAGCCCTTTTTCCGTAAAGGCCAGGTAGGCGCGGGTCATTGGTCTGCTCCCTTGCGGAACTCGGTGGTAAAACCGGGGTCGTACAGCTTGCTGCGCTCGTACCGGGTGCCCAGGAAGCTGCCCACCACGATAAGTGCCGTTTTGGTGATGCCGTGGGCACGGGTCTGTTCTGCCAGGGTGCCCACCGTGCAGCGCACCACCTTCTGTTCCGGCCAGGTAGCTTTGTACACCACGGCGGCAGGGGTGTCCGGCCTGTAGGCCCCGCCCTGCAGCAGAGCCGCCTGCACCTTGTCCACCAACCCGATGGACAGAAAAATGACCATGGTGGCCCCGTGGGCGGCAAGGCCCGCCAGCTGTTCCCGCTCAGGCACCGGGGTGCGGCCTTCCATGCGGGTAATGATCACGGTCTGGCTCACGGTGGGCAGGGTATATTCGGCGTTCAGGGCTGCCGCCGCCCCGCAGAAACTGGACACGCCCGGGGTGTCATCGTAACCAATGCCGTCCGCATCCAGCGCGTCCATCTGCTCCCGGATGGCCCCGTACAGGCAGGGGTCGCCGGTGTGCAGGCGCACGGTGGTCTTGCCCTCCGCTTCCATGGTGCGCATCACGTCCAGCACCTGTTCCAGGGTCATCTCGGCGCTGTTATAGACCGCACAGCCCGGCTTTGCCAGCCCCAGCAGGGCCGGATTGACCAGGCTGCCCGCATAGATGATGCAGTCCGCTTCCTGCAGCAGGGCCGCGCCCCGCCGGGTGATCAGATCCGGTGCGCCGGGGCCTGCGCCAACAAAATGTACCATAATGCTTACTCCTTTACCAGTACGGTGGCAAAATATCCCGCCGCGTTTTCCACTTCGGGCGGGCGGGCTGTGGAAAGATCGGGCCAGACCGCTTCATCCGGCAGCCCGCAATTGCACACCAGGGCACTGTCGGCCAACCTGCTGTGGGCGTCCAATGCGTCCAGCAGGGCAGGCAGCTGCCGGCCGGATTTCATCAGCACCTTGGTGCCGGGTGTGTCCAGCACCCGGTCTGCCCAGCTGCCGGGGGCAATGGTCAGGGGGCGGTCCATACCGCCGGTCAGGGGCCGGTTCAGCCGGGCCGCTGCGGCGCAGAAGCTGGGCACCCCCGCCGCCATGGCGGTGGCGTATCCCTGCGCCTGCAGGATCTCCTGCAAGTAGCCGAAGGTGGCATAGATGGACACATCGCCCAGGTTCAGCATGGCCACATCCTGCCCGGCGTCCAGATAGGGCCGCACCGCCTGTGCTGCCGCCTCGTGAGAAGCCCGCAGCACATCGGCGTCCCGGCTCATGGCAAACTGCAGCGGAACAATGGTCTTGCCGTCCAGCTCAGCCCCCAGGGCGCGGCGGGCAATGTCCAGCGCCAGCATCTGCCCGGAAGAAGTCCGGGGTGCGGCCAGCACCGGGCATTTTTGTATGAGATGCACGGCCTGCAGCGTCAGCAGCTCCGGATCCCCAGGGCCGACACTGACGCCGTAAAACATGCCGGTCAGGTGGTTTTCCATTCGTTCAGCAGCTCCTTTGCCGTTTGTGTGGTGCCCAGCGGGCCGTGCTGGTTGGAAAACAGCACGGCCCCCACCCGGAAGCTGCCCCCCGCGCGGCGGTCCAGATGCAGCTGGATGGCCCGCAGCAGGCTTTCCAGCACCGGGGCGCGCAGGCCCGCTGCGTCCAGGATCTCCAGACAGGCATCGGTGGTGGCAGCCCCGTAAAGCGCAGTGCAGACTTCCCTGCCCGCACCGCACAGAGCCGCATGGGTGCAGAACAGCTCCGTGCGGCAGTCTGCCGTGTGGGAGTGGGTGTTCATGATGCCGCCGGCCACCTTGACCAGCTTGCCCACATGGCCCACCAGCAGCACCTGCTCAAACCCGGCAGCCGCCGCCATGTCCAGCGTATCCCCGATAAAATTGGAAGTTTTGACCACCGGAATGGCGGCAAACTCCGGGTACGTCTCGTGCAGGTAGTCCAGCCCGTAGTTGCCCGGGGCCAGAATGAGCCGGCGGGGGCTTCCGGCCCGCAGCAGGGCCTGGTTCATTTCCAGCTGGATGGTATCCAGAATGGCCTGCTGGCTCATGGGTTCCACAATGCCGCTGGTGCCCAGCACCGACAGCCCCCCTTCCACTCCGATGTGGGGGTTAAAGGTGCGCTTGGCCGCTTCCTCGCCGCCCTGGATGGAAACGGTCACCGCAAAGCCGCCGTTGTAGCAGGCGCTCTCGGCTTCCTGCCGCAGTGCTTCGGCGATCATCTGCCGGGGCACATGATTGATGGCGGCTTCGCCCACGGGCTGGTCCAGGCCGGGCTTTGTCACCCGGCCCACGCCTCTGCCGCCCCGGATGCGGATGTCCGTGCAGCCCGGCAGCAGCTCCACCGATGCGATCACCGGCAGGCCGGTGGTCACGTCCACATCATCGCCGCCGTCCTTTTCAATGGCACACTCGGCCCCGGCGGCGGCGGTGCGGCAGAACAGCGGGGCCACCTCCACCACAATGCCTTTGGGGGTGCGCAGCGCCACCGTTTCCGGGACCGTGCCGGTCAGCAGCAGGCGCGCCGCGCCCGCCGCCCCCAGCGCTGCACAGGTGCCGGTGGTGTAGCCGCAGCGCAGCAGCTTCTGCCCGCTGCGGACATAGTGTTCAAACCTGGGCTTTGCAGGCCGGACCGGGCCGAACACGGTTTCGTACTGCGCGGCGGTCAGGCCGTACAGGGCCTGAATGTTCTCCGGCGCAAAGGCAGCCTGCGGGGTCAGCACCCCGGACACCCCCTGCGGGGACACGCACACCACCGCATCCGCGATCTTCTGGGCCATGTCCAGCTCGTGCAGGCTGACAATGACGGCCAGCCCCTGCTGATGGGCCAGCTGCTGCAGGATGGTCAGCAGCTCGATCTTTCCCTTGATATCCAGAAAGGAGGTCGGCTCGTCCAGCAGAATGATCTCCGGCTGCTGGCAGATGGCGCGGGCCAGCAGAATGCGCTGGCGCTGCCCATCGCTGATGCAGTTGAAGTCCCGATCTGCCAGGTGGGCCGCTCCCACCAGGGCCATGGCATCCTGCACGGCCCGGCGGTCGGCATCCGAAAGGATGCCCAGCCGCCCGGTGTAAGGCGTGCGCCCGGCAGATGCAAACTCAAAGCAGGTGGTCAGCTCAGTGCGGCGGGTGTGGGGCAGCATCAGGGCCAGTTTCTGTGCCCGGCCGCTGCCGGTGTAGGCGGTCAGGTCCTGCCCATCCAGCAGCACGGTGCCGCCCATAGGGGCCAACTGCCCTGCCAGCGTTTTAAGCAGGGTGGATTTGCCCGCCCCGTTGGGGCCGATGAGGGCCAGCACCTGGCCGCGCTTTGCCCCCAGGGCAATGTCCCGGGCCAGGGGAGCCTTGCCGTAACCGATGGCAAGGCCCTGTGCTTCACAGAAAAATTCGTTCATGCTGCGCCCTCCGTATTCCGGCGGATGAGCAGCCCGATGACCACCGGTGCGCCGAACACCGCCGTCACTGCGCTGATGGAAAGTTCCGTGGGGGCGAACAGACTGCGGGCGATCAGGTCGCACAGCAGGCAGAAGGCCGCCCCGCCCAGGCAGCACCCGGGCAGCACCACCAGCGGCTTTGCACTGCCCAGCAGCTGCTTGACCAGGTGCGGCACCGCGATGCCCACAAAGGAGATGGGGCCTGCAAAGGCGGTAACGCAGGCGGCCAGCAGGCTGGAAAGCAGCACCAGCAGCCGGGAAAACCGCTTGACGTTCACGCCCACGCTCTGGGCGTAGGCTTCACCCATCTGATACGCCGCCATGGGCTTGGACAGGCAGAACGCTGCCGCCAGCGCCGGCAGCACCACCAGTGCGGCGGCCCGCACATTGCCCCAGGTCATGCCGGAAAAGCTGCCCTGGGACCAGTTGTGCAGGTTGACGATGTTGCTGTCCTGTGCAAAGGCCACCACAAACTCCGTGATGGCGGAGCAGATGTAACCGATCATAACACCGCAGATGACCAGGATGCTCATGCGCTGCACCCGGCGGGCTGCCGCCAGCACAAAGGCCATGGCGGCCATGGCCCCCGCAAAGGCGGCCAGGATCAGGGTGACCGAGCTGGTAAGCAGGCCGTGGTTCAGAAACACCACCATCACCAGTGCCACCGCCAGCTTGGCCCCGCTGGAAATGCCCATGACAAATGGCCCGGCAATGGGATTGGCAAAAAAGGTCTGCAGCAGGTAGCCTGCGGCAGACAGCGCCGCACCCAGCAGCACCACCATCACGGCCCGGGGCAGGCGCAGCTGGGTGATGATGCCCACGGAAAGGGCGTCCTGCCCGCGGCCCGTCAGCGCCGCCAGCACCGTCCCGGGGGTAAGTGCCACACTGCCCCAGAACAGATTTGCGGCAAACAGCACCGCCAGTGCCAGTGCCAGCAGCGCATAGGAGCATAGATAACGTTTCTTGCGGGTCATAAAGGTTCCTTTCCGGAAGTGCGGTTCAAACGACCGTTTTTACTGTACTTTGGTCAGCAGGGTCAGCCCCTGGGGATCGTCCTCGGTGAACACCCGGCGCAGCTCTTCGATAAAGTCGGCCAGCGCCATGCTCTGCTGGAAAAAGCTCTGGGTGGTGCACCACACCTGGCCGTTCTGCACGGCTTTGAAATCGGCCAGCAGCGTGCACCTGGCCACCAGTTCTTCGGTGGTATGCACAACACCCTCAATGGTGCTGTTGTAAATGAGCACATCGGCATCCCTGGCTCCGGCGTAAAAATCTTCCAGCGGCAGGTTCATGGTGGAAAGGCTGCTGCCGCTGTCGGTCAGGTCCGCAAACACATAGCTGCCGCCCGCCATGCCGATCATCTGGGATACATAGTCGCCGCCCTTGCGCACATTGGCCAGGTTGCCGCCCGTGATGGAAAAGAAGGCGCAGGTCTTGCCGGTGGCAGGCTGGTCCAGCAGCGGCGCAATGCGCTCGACCTGCCGGGCAAACACCTGCTCGGCCTGTTCCCGCTTCCCCAGCAGGATGCCGTAGAACTTGATCCACTCCATGCGGGCCAGCGGACTGCTCTCGTAGCTGGAGCGCTCCACCAGTACCGGAATGCCAAACCGTTCCAGCTGCTCCTTGACTTCCGGGGTGTGCAGGATCATGGTGTTCTCAATGGCAAGGCCGCAATTGGCAGCCAGGATCTGCTCGTAGTCCGGGGCGCTGTACTTGCCCGCATAGGCAATGCTGCCGTTCTGCATGGCTTCTTTCGCTTCGTCCAGGTACCAGCCCTCGGCCCGGGTGCCGGACATGGCAATGCTGTCCAGCGCATCCAGGTGGATGAACAGGTCCATCACCGAGGTGGACACCAGGTAGATGTTCTGCACCGGCTGCTGCAAAACGATCACGCCGTCAGGTACGGTGCGCAGGGCGGCAGCGCCCTCCGGCCGTACAAGAAACTTTGCCTGTGCGTCCGGAATGGTCAGCAGGGTAGAGCCGTCTGCATAACAGTCGGCAGTAAACTGCGTGGCGTAGTCCAGCGGGTAGGCGTGGTCAAACACCAGCTCGTCTGTATCAGCGGGTGCGGTGGGCGCAGCTGTGCAGCCGACAAGCGCCAGCGCAGCAGCGGGCAATGCATGGAGAAATTGTCTGCGCGTGATCTTCATATCAGTCCAGCGTAAAGGTCAGGGTATATTCGATCTCATGGGGGGTGCTCATGGCCACGGTGTCGGCGGTAACGGCCAGCGGGGTGTCCAGAGCGGCCACCGGGATCTCAAAGGTGGAGTTGCCCTCGGTGTTGGTGGGCAGGTACTTTTCGCCGTCCACGATCATGTAGTCGTAGTTGGGGCTGCTCCACACGATGGTGGCGGTCATCTTGCCATCGGCTACGGTCAGGGCTGCCGGGCTTTCCACGGTGGCGCGGCCGGAACCGCCCTCCAGCGTCACGCTCACGCTGTATTCGCCATCGGCCGGAGTCTCGGCGGCTTCCTGGATCAGGGGCTGGGCGTTGCGCACGCTGACGGTGTGGTCGTACCACTTGCCCTTGGTGCCCAGAATGGCCAGCTGGAAGTCCTCATCCAGTGCAGTCACGGGGATGTCGTAGCCGTACACTTCTTCGCTGGTGCCGTCCGTGTAGGTCACGGTGTCGGTGGTAGGCAGCAGCCAGTCGGTCTTGTGGTCCTCGGCATCGGCGGCCATGCCGGGGTACAGGTTCAAGATCTTTTTGGAGACCAGGCTGACGTGGAAGGTCATCACGCCGTCCTTCACGGTCAGGTTGCCCTTGCCGTCACAGGCTTCGTTGGCGTGGAACATGCTGCTGTCGGTGTCGAACTCGGCGGTGTACAGGCCGTCCGACAGGGCAGCGGCCGTGCTCTCAGAAGCTGCCGCAGAGCTTGCCGCGGAGGAGGCAGCGGCTTCGCTGGAAGCAGCCGAACCTGCCGCACCGGAAGAGGAAGAAGCACCGCAGCCGGTCAGAGAAACAGCCAGCAGCAGAGCTGCTGCGGACAGAGAAAGAAACTGTTTGCAACGCATAAAAATACCTCGATAAAATTATAAGATAGAGACAAACTCCCCCAGTCTGCTGCGCAGACAGCCCCCTCATGGAGGGAGCCTATCCGTACGGAAAAGTCTCCCTCACGGAGGGAGGTGGCATCGCGTTAGCGATGACGGAAGGAGTTGCCTCTCACAGTATACCACAAAAAATAAAAATTGCCCGAAAAGATCTCTCCCTTCGGGCAATCTTCGTATCCAATTTTAGCCGTTCAGGGAATCAATGGCGGCTTTGGTGTGGGCAACGTACAGCTGCTGGATGTCGCTGATCTCGCCCAGGCCGGAGATCTGGCATTCCACGCTGTCAAATGCACCGGCCGCCTCAAACTGGCTCAGCCAGGAATCCGCATCCTCACCGGCCATGTCGTTGTTGGCGTGGTCGCCTGCAACCACCATCAGGGGACGCAGGATGACCTTGGTGTAACCGGCGGCCTTCACGGCCTCGATCACGTTCTCGCAGGCGGTCTCTTCCGGCTCGCCTTCCACGGTGCCAATGAACACATTGTCATAGCCCAGGGTCTGCATGGTGGTCTGCATCTGGCTGTAGCTCACCTTTGCGGTGTGAGAGGTACCGTGGCCCATAAAGACGAAGGCGACCTTTTCAGCGGCAGCAGCGTCCAGGCTGTCGAAACCGGCTTCCTTCACGGCAGCAGCGGTCACAGCCTTGGCAACGGCTTCCTTATCCTCGTTGATCACGGTAGCATCGGTGCCAACCTCGCCCAGCAGGGGTTCCGCCACAGCAACAGACTCGAACTTGTCGCGGTATTGGTCGATCATTTCCAGCATCTCATCGTACTCGGCGCCATGCATCAGATGGGTGGGCTGAACCACCAGGTTCTTCACACCGTTGGCCACAGCACGGTCCATGGCCTGCTGCATATTGTCGATCTTCTCGCCATCGCGGGCCTGCACATGGTTGATGATGATCTGTGCGGTAAAGGCACGGCGCACGGACCAATCCGGGTAAGCGGCCTGCAGGGCATCCTCAATGCCCTTGATGTCCTTCACGCGGCTGTCGTTGAAGGAAGTGCCGAAGGAAACCACCAGCAGCTCGTTGTCGCCAATGTTGTCCTCGTTGCGGGCATCGTCCTTGGAGGCATCGCCGGTGTCACGGCCAAAGTAATCGGGGTCGGCCTCTTCGCCTTCCACCAGTTCCTTCTGGGCATCGGTCAGGGCGTCCCAGGCAGCCTTGGCGGCGGCGCACTGCTCATCGGTGTTGTCGTTGCGCTCCTGCACGTAGATGGCATCGATCAGGTCTGCCACGTTCTTTGCAGCCAATTCGTCCGCCTCCTGGCCATTGGAATCGACTTCGCTGCTGGCAGCGGCAGAACCTGCCGTGCCGGAAGCAGCGGTGCTGGATGCAGCCCCGCCGCAGCCGGTGAGCACACCGGCGCACAGAGCCAGTGCGGTCAGAGCGGCCGCAGCCTTGTGAATGTTACGCATTCTCATGTTTGTGTGATCCTTTCCCTTGTTAAAAAACAGCGTACTGCACCGAACAGGCTTGAACCGGGAAGGAAGGCCTGCAAAACAAAAAAGAGCCTTTTTGCCCGCGAAAACGGCAGCGCAAAAAGACCCTTTGGAGTTCCTCAGGCTTTTTGGTACAACCAATTCCTCGTGATCTGGGGCCAATGCCCCCGTACCCCCTGCAGGCAGGTCTCCTGGCTGAAAGCTCCACGCTGCCCGCCGCCTTCCCAAAGCAACGCTTCAGTGACCGGTGCCCGAAGCACCCGGGCGGACAACTCCCTTATCACAGTGACGAGATCGTGCGGGATTTGCACCCGCTTCCCTTTTAACGTTCCCACCCGTTTCCGGGCCGAACGCACCTGCTGGTTTCTGTTCAGTTCAGGAGAAAGTATAGCACACCCACCGGCAAAAGGCAAGAAAAGAGTTTGCCGCCGTCAAACAATTTGCCGCAAACGCCAAAAAGGGCAGGTGCTTTTCCACCTGCCCTTTTTGTTTAGGGGGATCTTATCATTTTCCCTGCTGCCCGGCAGGCCCCTGCACGGCCCGCCGGACGCCGATGGTTTCAAGGAGCCGGTCTGCCCGCTCAGCCCAGAACGGCTGTGAACAGGTCATCGTCATGATGGTAGGCAATGCGGCTGTCCTGCTCAAAGATCATTGCCGCACCGGTATCATTCGTAAACGCAGGCCAGGTCACCATGCCCTTGTGGTTCGGGTTGCCGGTGTGTGCAAAGGCAGACCATGCGCCCAGCATGATGCTTTCCAGCTTGTGGCCTTCCTTGGTCGCGCCGTTGGCCGTGCTATGCTTGGAAATGTTGCCGAACACAAACGGCAGATCCGAGCAGTGCCAGGGCAGCAGACCGCCCATGACCGGCATCTCGTAGGCAAACACATAGTTGTAGACCGGTGCATCCTGCTGCGAGCGCTTTTTCAGGATCGCCTTGGTGTCCTGACGGTAGCCGGTCAGTGCCACGTACAGAGCATCCACGATGGGCTTTTCCGGATAAGCTTTGCGGAAAGCTGCCACCACAGCATCCTTCTTGTCGCCGTACTTCTCGGTCAGCTTGGCATCCACCGTAGCCTCGTCCCAGCTGTTCTTGTAGAAGTCAGTGCCGCTGATCAGACCAAATGCATTGGTGGTCACCTCTGCAAAGACGGAGCCGATGATCATGGGGATATTGCCGCCCTGCACCGGCACGCCGTTTGCCGTCCAGATGTTCTCGGGCAGGCAGTCGCCGTCAATGACCGGGTACCAGCCCACCGAGTGGCCCAGCTGCTCCTTGGCTTTGCTCATGGCTGCATCGGCAGCCAGACGCAGCTTGTCGTATTCCACTGCTGCCAGTGCGGGAACATCGCCTTCGGCAATGCCCAGTTCCGCAAAAGTCAGCTTGGCCACCAGACGTGCATCAGACTGTGCATTACCGGAAGGACCGCCGGACTGCACGATGCACTTGTGGAACAGGCCTTCGGCCTTCGGCATGGCCAGCAGGTTCAGGATCTTGCGGCCGCCGCCAGACTGACCAAAGACGGTCACGTTGCCGGGGTCGCCGCCGAAGCGTGCAATGTTGTCCCGTACCCACTGCAGCGCAGCGATGATGTCCAGCATACCGGAATTGCCGCTGTAGCGGTATTTTTCGCCGTAGGCAGACACATCCAGGAAGCCCAGGCTGTTCAGGCGGTGGTTGATGCTGACGACCACCACATCGCCTTCCTTGCACAGATTGTGGCCTTCGTAGCAGGGCTGCTCAATGCAGCTGCCGGTCGAATAGCCGCCTCCGTGGATCCAGAACATGACCGGCTTTTTGGCGGTCACATCTGCCGACCATACGTTCAGCTTCTGGCAGTTCTCGTCCATGGGCCAGAACACGTGGGGGTTCAGGATGTCCGCATCGCTCACGGTCATCGGCGTCTGCGGGCACATGCCGCCGTAGATCACACAGTTGCGGATGCCCTGCCAGGCAGCCGGTGCCTGAGGCTGCTCAAAACGGGCAGCCTGGGCATACGGCACACCGCGGAAGGTATAAACGCCGTTGTCGATGAAGCCGCGGATCTTACCAGCAGTGGTTTCCACTACCGGAGAGTCCGGGGTAAAAACAACTTCCGGTGTGGTGTTGAACACCTTGCCGATGCAGTTTTCCTCTTCCTGCTCAGAGGATGATGCTGCAAACGCAGGCACACCCAGCGAAGCCACGGCAGCAGCCAGTGCGCTTGCCTTCAGAAAATCACGGCGGCCAATGTTGAAATCCTGTGCACTCATAATCATTTCCCTTTCATTTCTGTTCTGCGGCACATTCCGCAGTATCTTCTTATCAATGGGGGTGAATGTTCGTGTTTTTCCGTGAGGGAGCCTGATTCAGTTTTTAAAAAAGGATGCCCCGTTTTCTGTACAAGCGGGGCATCCGATGGAACAATTTCTTCGCTTACTTCTTGGCCTTTGCCGGCTCGTCAGAGTAGGTGAAGTAAACAGCCACGAATGCCAGGACAACTGCCAGCAGAGAAACCACGATGGAAACAATCATGCCGGAGATGTCGTTGGTGATGGTGTTGATGTAGGCGGTGTAGCCGAACACGCCGGTGCCTGCCTGGGTGTAAGAGGTCACGTGGAAAGCCATGAGGATGGCACCGGTGATGGCGCCCACCACACAGGTGATGATGAAGGGCTTCTTCTTAGGCAGGGTCAAGCCGTAGATAGCCGGCTCGGTAACGCCTGCAATGCCGGAGATCAGAGCGGGGATGCACAGGCTCTTGGTCTTGGCGTTCTTGGTCTTGAGCCAGATGGCCAGCACGGCACCGCACTGTGCGAAGGTGCAGCCGAAGAAACCGGTCAGGAAGGTGGAGCAGCCGTTGGTGGCCATATCGTTCAGCATCAGAGGAACCAGTGCCCAGTGCAGACCGAACATGACCAGCACCTGCCACAGTGCACCCACAACAGCGCCCAGCAGGATGCCGCTGACGCTTGCGATGGTGTTGAAGAAGATGCCCAGGGCATCGCTCAGCAGAGAAGCAACAGGTCCGATGACCCACAGGGTCAGCACGAAGGTGACGCCGCAGGTGATCAGCGGCACAAAGAACAGCTTGCAGGAGTCGGGAATAAACTTCTTATATTTCTTCTCGAACCAGGCTGCGAATGCAATGGAGCAGATGATGGGGATCACGCTGGAAGCGTAGCTGCCGGAAGAGGGCAGGATGACCGGAATGCCAAACACATTGGAAACATCCATGCCGGAAGAAGCGGACATGTAGGGGTACAGCAGACCTGCGCCGATGACCATGCCTTCCATCTCCGGCAGGCCGAACTTCTTGGAAGCGGTGTAGGCCAGCAGCATGGGCATGAAGTAGAAGAAGCTGTCGCCCAGAGAGTACAGCACGTTGTAGGTGCCGCTGGCGCTGTTCAGCACGCCGATTGCCACAAACAGGGCCAGAATGCCCTTGATGATACCGGTAGCAGCCAGCACGCCCAGGCACGGGGTGAACACGCTGGTCACGATGCTGACGAATGCATTGAAGGGGTTCATCTTCTCCTTCGGCTTGTCAGCCTCTTCCACGGCGTTGCCGTTGTCGTCCACGGCACCGCCCGGGGTGATGTGGCCCACGGCGCACACAGCATCGTACACATCCGCCACCTGCTGGCCGATGACCACCATGTACTGGCCGCCGGACTGGATGACGGTCACAATGCCATCGGTCTCTTTCAGAATGTCTGTATTTGCCTGGCTCTCGTCCTTCAGCTTGAAGCGCAGACGGGTCATGCAGTGAGTCACCGAAATAATATTGCTCTTGCCGCCGACATTCTGGATGATAATGCGGGCAAGGCCATCGTATTTACTTGCCATAAGTAGATTCTCCTTCTTACTTTCCTGGTATGCTTGCTCGGTCAGTTCAAGGCGCAGCCGGCCATTCTGCAGGCTGACTGCCGCTACAAACGGCAGTGCCGCCAGCGCTGCAGTGTCTGCCAGGCTTTCGTCCTTGAGCATTGCGGAGATCCGGTTCCCGCGCCGGGTCAGGGCAGCAATGTTCTCGCCGCCCCCCGCCAGGGGGTAAACCGGTGCCAACAGGTCCGGTGGTCTGTTGCTGTGCAAAATGCTTTGCTCTCCTTTCCGGGTAAGCAGCAAAGGTTCGTATACTGCTTATATAACACACCGCCCTCGCGCGCCGGGCGGCGGATATACCAACAAAACAAAAAAGTCACCCGCTCATCTGCATAGTACGGCCCCTGTCTTTCTCGGTCCGTTTCTGCTCGATGATCTGGGTGACGCCCCGCAAACTGTGTGCGGGTAACGATCCGAAATGATCGAAGATAATTCAGTTTTCCTCTGCGCGGCGCTCGGAGCACACGCGGTGGATGTGGATGATCAGGTACAGCTGCTCTTCCTTGCTGCAGCTCCAGTCGTAGGTGTTCTGCAAAAAGAAGTCGATCTGCTGCACGCAGGCATAAACATCGGGGTATTCCTTGCGCATGGTCATGAACATGGTGTCCATGGCGCTGTCGGAGTTCAGCGGTTTGCCGCGCATCATGCGCTGCACCAGGTACCGCAGATGCATGGCAAAGCGGGAAAAGCTGAAGTTGTCTTTGTCCAGCTTGATGCACATCGTTTTTTCCACAAGATTGGAAATCTCGGAGATGACTTTGGCCGTCAGGATGGTGGAGTGCATATCCCCCACTTCATTTTCGGCCGTGATGATGTGCATGGCAATGCTCACCGTCTCACTTTCCGGCAGGGTAACGCCCAGCGCGCGGCACAGCGTATGCAGGCCCTCTTTGGCAATGGCGTATTCCTGCGGGTAGAGGTGCTTGATATCGTAAGCCAGCGGCACGCGGACGTCCAGTCCCTCGTGGCTGCGCTGAATGGCAAAGTTCAGATGATCGGCCAGGGCGTAGGTCAGGTTGGAATTGAGCGAGCAATTCAGTTCCTCGCGGGCCGTATCGGCAATATCGTCCGCCGCCAGAAAAACGGCCTCAGGCACATCCCGCAGCAGGTCGAAATACTTTTCGTTGACATCGTAGAAGGTACGCTGGACGTTTGTCAGGTCGGTCAGCTCGTAGGGCATGGCCGGAAAGCCGATCCCCTTGCCAAATACCACCAGTTCACGTCCTTTTGCATCGCGGGCAAGTGCGACATTATTGTTGATCTTCTTGAAAACTTCCATCGTTCTTCTTGCCCCGCATGCAAAAAAATAAACTCCCCCAGGCGAAAACTTATAGTACCATCACATTCCAAACCGATTTGAGCATGTAAGTGTACAAGTAATGCCTCACAGGAGAGTAACAATCTTGTGCGATTATGATACCGCATCCGGGCCGAATTGTCCATACGACTTTTTTACAAAAAAATCATGTCCGGTTTGTGAATTTCGCCAATGCTTTTGGGCACCGCAAAAAGCCCCCCGGACACGCCGGAGGGCTTTCTGCATGGTTTTGGAATCGGTTTTACAAGAAGAGTTTACGGATAGGAGGAAAACATAAGAAGGATCGGCGCTTTTTGCAGCAAACGCCGGGTTTATTCGCCGCGCACAGCGGCAAAGCCTGCTTCCAGATCGGCCAGGATATCGTCAATGTGCTCGGTGCCGATGGACAGACGGATGGTGTTCTGATTGATCTGCTGCTCGGCCAGCTCCTCATCGGTCAGCTGGCTGTGGGTGGTGGAAGCCGGGTGGATGACCAGGCTCTTTACATCGGCCACGTTGGCCAGCAGGGAGAACACTTTCAGGTTGTCGATGAACTTGAAGGCCTCCTCGCGCCCACCCTTGATGTTGAAGGTAAAGATGGAGGCACCGCCGTTGGGGAAGTACTTCTCATACAGGGCATGGTCCGGGTGATCCGGCAGAGAGGGGTGGTTGACCTTTTCCACCTGCGGGTGGTTGGCCAGGAACTCCACCACCTTCTTGGTGTTTTCCACATGGCGCTCAATGCGCAGGCTCAGGGTCTCGGTGCCCTGCAGCAGCAGGAAGGCGTTGAACGGAGAAATGGTAGCACCGGTATCACGCAGCAGAATGGCACGGATGTAGGTAACAAAGGCAGCGGGGCCTGCAGCATCGGCAAAGGAAACGCCGTGGTAGCTGGGGTTGGGGGCGGCAATGTTGCCGTACTTGCCGCTGGCCTTCCAGTCGAACTTGCCGCTGTCCACAATGATGCCGCCCAGGGTGGTGCCGTGGCCGCCGATGAACTTGGTGGCGGAGTGCACCACAATGTCTGCGCCATACTCGATGGGACGGATCAGGTACGGGGTCCCGAAAGTATTGTCGATGACCAGCGGCAGGCCGTGCTTGTGTGCAATGGCTGCAATGGCCTCAATGTCGGGGATATCGCTGTTGGGGTTGCCCAGGGTCTCCAGATAAACCGCCTTGGTGTTGGGCTGGATGGCGTTTTCCACCTCTTCCAGGTTGTGGGCATCCACAAAGGTGGTGGTAACGCCGAACTGGGTCAAGGTGTGCTCCAGCAGGTTGTAGCTGCCGCCGTAGATGGTTTTCTGGGCCACGATGTGGTCACCGGCCTGAGCCAGAGCCTCGATGGTGTAGGTGATGGCTGCTGCACCGGAGGCAGTTGCCAGAGCAGCCACGCCGCCCTCCAGAGCAGCAATGCGCTTCTCGAACACGTCCTGGGTGGAGTTGGTCAGGCGGCCGTAGATGTTGCCGGCATCGGCCAGGCCGAAGCGGTCGGCGGCGTGCTGGCTGTTGCGGAACACGTAAGAAGTGGTCTGGTAAATGGGCACTGCACGGGAGTCGGTGGCGGGATCAGGCTGTTCCTGACCAACGTGGAGCTGCAGGGTCTCAAATTTATAGTTAGACATAGTAGTATACCTCTCTCATTCAACTTTTAGTATAATTTCCTGATACAAAAAATCCCGATGTGCTTCGTTGCAGGCAGCACACCGGGCAGTTCTTATGCTTTTACCGCGCTCACGTTACACTCGGGTACACATTCGCATCCCGGAGGGCAACGCACCGTTCGCAGCCAGCAGATCTGCCCGGTCACAGCACATTCGCCCACAGCGGAAATTCGCATGCAGCAGGCTCTTCCAAATCAGCTTCATTTCTATGCCCTCCTTTCGGTTTACTTTCCCAATCATCTACAACCCTCGAACGATGCGTTCCGGAAATCTCTTTTTCAATTTCCCACTAGGTTTGTGGATTTGTTGTTTGCATTATATCCGCTCTTACCCAGTTTGTCAATAGGTTAATTCCTCATTTTTTTAAATTGCATTTTCTGCATGACGCTCCGCCCGGTTTTCGCCCTGCCGCTTGTGCATTCCGGGCAAGAGTAATACTTTTCCATTTTCTTCCTTTTTAAGCCCTGCGTGACCCCGGCTTTGGATTCTTTTAAGGCCGGAGGTGTATCCTTGGGGCAGGCTCCTGCCGCAAAATTCACACCGCTGTCACAAAACGGCAATCTCTTCGTTTTATACTGTAGAAGAATATCTCTTGCAAAGCGGGCACCGATTTGGTATCATCCTGTCATTGCCTGTTTTGCCTGCCCCGGAAAGGAGCGAACCCATGCGAATCCTCTTTTATATCCTCAAGCAGCTGCTCATCACCCTGCTTGTGCTGGCCCTTCTGGGCCTGCTGCTGGCCGGCAGCGTTCTGGCCTGGCAGGGGTACAAGCTGTACGAAAGTGCGGTGCAGCAGCACCCCATTGAAACTTTTTATGAAGAGATCTCTTCCCGTGCCGATTTTGTCCCCTACAGCGAACTGCCGCAGACCTACCTCGATGCCGTGATCGCCGTGGAGGACGAGCGCTTTGCCCTGCACTGCGGTGTGGACCCGGTATCCATTCTGCGCGCTCTGCTGGCGGACCTGCGCGCCGGTGGTTTTGTGGAGGGCGGCAGCACCATTACCCAACAGCTGGCCAAGAATGAGCTGTTCACGCAGGAAAAGCGGATGGCCCGCAAGGCCGCCGAGATGTTTGCGGCCCTTGCACTGGAAAAGCAGTACAACAAGGAACAGATCCTGGAAATGTACGTCAACACCATCTACTTCGGCAGCGGCTATTACGGCATCCGGCAGGCCGCGCAGGGCTACTTTGGCAAAACGCCGCTGCAGCTTTCGGACGCCGAGGCGGTCATGCTGGCAGGCCTGCCCAATGCTCCCTCGGCCTACTCGCCCAACAGCAGCCCGGACCTTGCCCTCAAGCGCACCCAGGTGGTGCTCAAGCGGATGGTGCAGTGCAAAAAGCTGACTCAGGAACAGGCCGATGCCCTGGCCGCCGAGGTGCAGGAGCTGCAGGTGCTGCCGGCCCAGTAACTGCCGCCGTTCTTTCTGGCAGACAAAAACACCGCACAGCTTTCGGCAGACAGCTGTGCGGTGTTTCTTTTGCGGTATTTGGTTTAGAAAAGGAGGAATCATGTTCCGGAAGAACGCTTGCGGCTGCATTCTTCGGTGGTTTTATCTTAGCAAAGAATTACGGCGAGATTATGTTTCTTTTATGAAGCTTCTATGAATTTGTGTGCCTTCTCTTTGCCGGTTCTTTACTCTGGGGCTTTCATGCTCTCCACCATGCTGATGCGCTTGACATGCCGCCGCATCACAAAGCAGACCACCAGGGTGAACAGCATGGTCAGCGCCACACTGAACAGATAGCTGCGGGGGGCAATGGTGCGGATGAACATGAGCTGATCCATTTCCACCGTGCGGATGATGAACTGGTGCAGCGGAATGCCCAGCAGCAGGCCCACGCCGGAGCCGATGAGGGCCAGCAGCTCGATCTCGCGGAAAATGTAGCGGTACACTTCCTTATCATAAAAGCCCAGCACCTTGATGGTGGCCAGCTCCTTTGTGCGCTCGGCCAGGTTCACGCTGATCAGGTTGTACAGCACCACGGCTGCCAGCGCCGCCGCACACACGATCACCAGGATGACCACGTAGTTCAGGCTGACAATCAGGTTGTCAAACATGGAGGTGGTATCCTCGGTAAAGCTCACCGCGCTGACGTAGTTGCAGGCCAGCAGGGTCTGCCGCATGGCATCCCGGTCGGCGGCGGTATCGCAGGCGGTCTGGGCATACACCGTGTTCCAGGCAATGTCCTGGGTGTCCAGCACGGTTTCCAGCTGGCTGCGGGAAACATACAGCCGGGTGAACATGTAGTTCTCGGTGATGCCGGTCAGGGTCAGCGGCACCCGCTCCCCCGCCGGGTTTTCCACCCAGATGGTATCGCCCACCTGCACGCCCAGGTTCAGCGCGGTTTTCTCGGTCAGGATCACGCTGCTGTCGTCAAAGTCGATCGCCTGGTGCCCCTTGCGGGTGCGGAAGGTGGTGTAGCGGGTCATGGTGCTGTCCTGCTCGGTACCCACAATGCTCACGCTGGCGCTTTCGCCGTCTGCATTGTAGATGGACACCGACTTTGTGTAGAACGCGCCCCAGTTCTTGATCTGCCCACTGGCCTTCAAAGCATCGCCCAGGCCGCTTTCCATGGTCAGGGCTTTTTCGTCATTGAAGGAAACGGTCAGGTCGTTGTGGGTCAGCTCGGTGCTCTGCTTGGTCACGATGGGCAGCAGAGAATCCTGAATGCCAAAGCCGATAAGCAGCAGGGCCGTGCAGCCCGCCACGCCCAGAACGGTCATGAAGAAGCGCTTTTTATACCGGAACAGGTTGCGTGCCGTGGTCTTTTGCGAAAAGCTCATGCGCTTCCACAGCGGGGTCATGTATTCCAGGAAGATGCGCTTGCCCGCCGCCGGGGCACGGGGCAGAAGCAGGGCGGCGCTTTTTTCCTTCAGGCTGGCGCGGCAGGCGTTCCAGGTAGCCAGGCCGATGACCGCCGTGCTGATGGCCACACTGGCCGCTGCCATGCCGGGGTAGAACTGCAGCGTAAAGGTGGGAACGCTGAAGATCATCTCGTAGGCGTACCACATGATGAGCGGGAACACCACAAAGCCGATGGCCATGCCTGCCAGGCTGCCCAGCACGCTGGCGGTCAGGGCATAGAACAGGTATTTGCCCGCAATGCGCGCATTGGAGTAGCCCAGGGCTTTCAGGGTGCCCATCTGCAGGCGGTTCTCGTCCACCATGCGGGTCATGGTGGTGGTGGCCACTAGGGCTGCCACCAGGAAGAAGAACACTGGGAACACCCGGGCAATGGCATCCATGCGGTCGGCGTACTGTTCCAAGGTCACAAAGCTGATGGTGCTGCCGCGGTCCAGCACATACCACTCGCCGTTTTTAATCTGGCTCACCTGCTCCTCGGCATCGTTGAGCTGCTGCAGGCCGTCCGCCAGCTGCTGTTCGGCATCTGCCTTCTGGGTCTCGTACTCGGCGCGGGAAGCTTCCAGTTTTTCGGTTCCGGCATTGTATTCTTCCCAGCCGGCATTCAGCTTTTCGCGCGCGGCATCAAACTGGGTGTAGGCCGTGGCAGTGCCGGTGGTAAGCTGCAGCTGCCCCTGCAGCAGCTGCACTTTCAGCTTGCGCAGGGCGGCCTTTGCTTCGGTCACCAGCTGATCGTTGCTCAGGTTCGGGGACGAGATCAGCCCGTTGGCATACATCTGCTGTTTGCCGGCATCCAGCTGGCTTTGGTATCCCTGCAGCTGGTTGTAAATATTATCATAAGCGTTCTGCGCCTTGGTCAGGGCATCCCGCAGCTCGGTGTATTCTTCATCCGCCGGTTCCGCTTCGTCCAGGGCCTTCTGGGCGTTGCGCAGGGCAGTTTCGGCATAGTCCAGCAGCGGGTCGGCCACCTTTTTCAGGTTGACCAGCAGTTCGATCTGCTGCAGCTGATCCTCAAAATCCAGCACCTGGCTCTCGCCGTCCACCAGCTGATCCGCTCCGCTCTGCATCGTATCAGGCAGTGCTTCCTTCTGGGCAGCCAGCTCGGTCTCGCCTGCTTCCAGCTGGGCTTTGGCATCGTCCAGCTGCTGCTGGGCGTCCGCCAGCTGCTGTTCCGCCTCGGCAAACTTCTGCTCTGCTTCCGTCTTTTTTTCGTTGTAGGTCTGGCGGGCATCGTCCAGCTTCTCGTTGGCGGTGTCGATCAGCTGCGCCCGGCGCTGGGTGCACTGGGCCGCACTGATGGCTTCCAGCCGGTCGGCCACCGCATCCACGGCAGCCTGGTATTCGTCCGAATAATTGTCGTACTGATCGGCATTTTCCGCCTTGATATAACAAACCGTGTAATAATCTGCCGTCAGCTCCCCGTCCGGCACAAAGGCGATATAGTCCAGCTGGCCGGTTCCGATGGTGCTGCTCTCCTTATCGGTAGAGATGTGCTGCGGGTCCTGCACAAGGCCCACCACCGTGTACTGCCGGTGCTTCGTTCCGTCCGTCTCGTCCGGCAGGGTAAGCACGGTGCCCAGCTCCACATCAGTCTGATACCCCATCACATGCACCACGCACTCGTCCGCCGCTTCCGGCATCCGGCCGGAGCGCAGCACCAGGCGGTTCATGTTGGCATCGGTGTCGGCTTCCGGGTCGGCAGGCAGCTGCTGCAGACGCACCACAATGGCCTCGTCCTCCCCTTCCCAGCCGGCTTCCGTATCCAGATACTTCACCGGCATCACGGCTTCCACGCCTTCAGTGGCGGCAATGGCGGCAATGTCCTCTTCCGAAAGGCCCAGGGTGGACAGTACCCGGAGGTCGAACACATTCTGCTGCACATAGTATTTCTGCCCGGCATTGCGCATACTGGGGGCAAAGCTCATCAGGCCGGTCAGCATCATCACGCCCAGCATCACAATGCCGAACAGCGATACCATGCGGCTGGCATTGCCCTTCATTTCACGCAGGATATTTTTGCGATAACTCTTCTGCACGTTTGCTCACCACTCGATCTCTTCCACCGGCACCGGGTGCCCGTTGACCTGATTGGACACGATCTGCCCGCTGCGCACCTGAATGATCCGGTCCGCCATGGCGGTCAGGGCCGTGTTATGGGTGATCACGATCACGGTGCGGCCCGTCTTGCGGCAGGTATCCTGCAAAAGGCTCAGCACCTGCTTGCCGGTTTTGTAGTCCAGCGCACCGGTAGGCTCATCGCAGAGCAGCAGCTTGGGGTTCTTGGCCAGCGCACGGGCAATGGACACCCGCTGCTGCTCGCCGCCGGACAGCTGCGCCGGAAAATTGTTCAACCGCTCCCCCAGACCCACGCTGCGCAGGGTCTCGGCGGGGTCCAGCGGGTCACGGCAGATCTCGCTGGCCAGCTCCACGTTTTCCAGCGCGGTCAGGTTCTGCACCAGGTTGTAGAACTGGAACACAAAGCCCACATCGTACCGGCGGTATGTGGTCAGCTCCCGCTCCGAAAAATGGCTCACATCCTGCCCGTCCAGCCAGACATGGCCTTCATCGCAGTTGTCCATGCCGCCCAGAATGTTCAGCAGGGTGGTTTTGCCCGCACCGGACGGCCCCACGATGATGCAGAACTCGCCCTTATCCACATAAAAGTTCAGGTGGTCGGCCGCCGCGATCTTCACGCTGCCGGTCTGGTAATATTTGCAGACGTCCTCAAACTCCACAAAATGTTCCATGGCGTTTTCTCCTTTGCAAAGGCTGCTTTTGATTCAATTTAACTATAACACAAAGCACCCCCGGATTGCACGCCCCGCCGGGCAAATTTTCAAAAACTTAACAGAAACGCAGACTGCGTGCGCTGCAGGAGTTTCTCTGAGGGCCGTCCAGAGGGTGGGACCCTGCTGCCGTAGGCAATAGGGCGGGGGATGGAATGCCCTGCAGCGGCAGCGACCGCCGCCTGCGGCGGAAACAGGGAGCTGCTGTTGGGGCAGCGGCCAGCAAGACGCAAGCACAAGCGAAGCGGATGCTGGGAGCCGCAACCCGTTTTCGCGTCCGAAGAGAAAGCTCCTGCAGCGTGCGCCATCTTCAGCTTTACAAAAAAACTCCCGCCATCGTTTCCGATGGCGGGAGCCGTTGTTTCTTGTGTCAGTTCCGCAGGAACATTCTTTGCATCAGCGGGCGATCAGCAGGTCGCGGCGGCCATGGCCGTTCACGGACAGGCGGGCAGTCTTGCCGCAGTGGCGCAGAGTGACCTTGGCATCCGCAGTATAACCCTCGGTCAGCAGGGTCAGGTTCAGAGTGGTGGAGGTCTTTTCGGTCTTGAACACCAGGGTGTTGACGCCGTTGTTCATCATGGTGGTCAGGTCCTCCATGGTGCAGCGGAAGGTCGCCACGCTGGCAGGCACATCCAGGGTCAGCACAGTGCCGTTCTGCCGGGCAGTATACAGCACCTGGCGGCCAAACAGGCCCTTGACGCTGTAGTTCAGCTTTAGGGTGTCGCTCTCAGCACCGTCGGCATCAATGAGCATGATGTTGCCCTGGATGGCAGGGCCTTCCGGTGCGCCATAGCCGCCGTAGGTGGGGTCCTTTTCGCCAACGGCCACATCGCCATCGGCACTGATGAGCATGATGTTGCCCTGGATGGCAGGACCTTCCGGTGCGCCATAGCCGCCGTAGGTGGGGTCCTTTTCACCAATGGCCACGTCGGCAGCAAATGCGCCTACACTGAGCATGGCAACGGCACAGGCAGCCACCGCAGCGGCAGCCAGGGTACGGGCAAATTTATGATTCAGCAGTTTCATGGTAAAATCCTCCTGTTTTTGCAGCCGGGGTCCGGCTGTGTTTTTCATGTTCTAGCAACCATGGTTTTTTGCGGCAAGGCTCTGAACCAGAACCACCGCATCTGTCTTGTAAACGGATGCGGCGGCTGGATTATTGCAGGGAATGCAAAAAATTATTCAGTTTTTTCTTCTCCGTTCAGGATGTCCATGAACTCCTCGCCGGTGATGGTCTCTTTCTGGTACAGATACTGGGCCAGCTCGTCCAGCTTGGCGCGGTTCTCGGTCAGGATGCGGACGGCCTTTTCGTGCTGGGTCTTGACCAGCTCTACCACTTTCTGGTCGATCTCGCGCTGGGTCTGGGCACTGCAGGCCAGCGAAGTGTCGCCGCCCAGATACTGGTTGTTCACCGTTTCCAGCGCCACCATGTCAAATTCGTCACTCATGCCATAGCGGGTCAGCATGGCGCGGGCAAGCTTGGTAGCCTGCTCGATGTCATTGGACGCGCCGGTGGTGATGGAGTGGAACGCCACTTCCTCGGCGGCACGGCCGCCGGTGAGGGTGGCGATCTTATTTTCCAGCTCTTCCTTGTTCATCAGGTAGTGGTTGCCCTCGTCCACCTGCATGGTGTAGCCCAGGGCACCCGAGGTGCGGGGAATGATGGTGATCTTCTGCACCGGAGCAGAGTTAGTCTGCTTGGCCGCCACCAGGGCGTGGCCGATCTCGTGGTAGGCCACGATGCACTTTTCCTTGTCGGTGAGGATGGAGTTTTTCTTCTGGTAACCTGCAATGACCACCTCAATGCTCTCTTCCAGGTCGGCCTGGGTCACGCTCTTGCGGCCTGCACGCACAGCACGCAGGGCCGCTTCGTTGACAATGTTGGCCAGTTCTGCGCCGGAAGCACCGGATGCCATGCGGGCCACGGTGTTGAAATCCACGCCCGGGGCCATGGCCACCTTTTTTGCGTGCACTTTCAGGATCTCTTCGCGGCCCTTCAAATCGGGCAGCTCCACCGGCACCCGGCGGTCAAACCGGCCGGGACGGGTCAGGGCAGGGTCGAGGGAATCCGGACGGTTGGTGGCCGCCAGAATGATGACGCCGGTGTTGCCCTCAAAGCCGTCCATCTCGGTCAGCAGCTGGTTCAGGGTCTGCTCCCGCTCATCGTTGCCGCCAAGCTGGCCGCTGTTGCGCTTCTGGCCAATGGCATCAATTTCATCAATAAACACGATGCAGGGTGCCTTTTCCTTAGCCTGCTTAAACAGGTCACGCACCTTGGAAGCGCCCATGCCCACAAACATCTCCACAAATTCCGAGCCGGAAATGGAGAAGAACGGCACATTGGATTCGCCTGCCACAGCCTTGGCCAGCATGGTCTTGCCGGTGCCCGGAGGGCCTACCAGCAGAATGCCCTTGGGCATGGACGCACCGATCTCCTCGTACCGTTTGGGGTCGTGCAGATAATTGACGATCTCCTGCAGGTTCTCCTTGGCTTCGTCCTCACCGGCCACATCCGCAAAGCGGATGCCGTGGGTGGACTGCACATAGACCTTTGCGTTGGACTTGCCCACGCCGCCAAACATCATGGCACCCGGGCCGCCGCCCGCCTTTTCCATCAGCTTTTTGTTCATCTGGTTGCCGATGAAACTGAACAGCAGAATGGGCAGCACGAACCACAGCAGAAAGCTGAGCACCGGCGAACCCTGCTCCACGATCTCACTGGAGAAGGTGGCCCCGGCATCGTACAGGCGCTCGGTCAGATTCGGGTCGTTCATCAGGCCGGTTTTGTAAACCTGCTTTTCTTCTTTATCGGTAAAAATGATCTGGTTGGATTCAATGTCCACCTTGCCAATGTTCTGCTGCTCGGTCATGGACATAAAGGTGCCGTAGTCCACCTCCTGCACCTGACGCTCGGTCAGCCATGGCATGAGCACGAGGTTGATGACCAGCAGCACCAGCAGCACGATGGCGTAATAAATGGCCAGCGGCTTTTTGGAAGGCTTGACTTCCTTCATAGAGGATTCCTCCTTTATATAAGATCGATGGCAGGCCGGCGGGGAGCTTTCTCCGCGATGGCCTGTCCCATCTGATTGCTGTATGGAGTATAACACAGCAAAAACCGGCTTAACAGCGGTTGGAGGGCTTGTTTCCAAAAACTTCGCAGTTTTTTAACAAACGTCCTGCGCAAATTTTGGCAAATTCTGCCCATTGGTTTGTGAATTTGTTTCATCCTGCCGGTGAAGCAAACTTCTTGACATGCCCCGGAAATCATGTTAAACTGATTTCACTTTGAAAAAAGTGCAAATGCGTTGACGGGGATAAAACGATTTTCTTCTGCGTACAGAGAGCCGCCGGGTGGTGCAAGGCGGGTGCAGAGGGTTTCGGTTACTGGCCCCTGAGCGGCAGAGCTGAACCGGACAGTAGGCTCTGACGGATGCCCACCGTTACCCGGGCAGCGATTCGCCGCCAAAAGCCGATCGTGCAAAGTGGCTGCAGCCCAACGGCGCAGCAAGGAGAGTGGTACCACGGGTGCCCTGTAGTTTGAACTTTACAGGCTCTCGTCTCTCAAGGTTTTCGCCTTGAAAGACGAGAGCCTTTTTTCGTACAACGGCTGCAGTAGTGCAAAAGGCTTCCCCCGGTCGGGGGAAGCTGTCACCGCAGGTGACTGATGAGGGGGCAGGCAAGCAGCTGCTGCCGGGAAATCACCCCTCATCCGGCGCTACGCGCCACCCGTTCCCCCTTTTGTCGCTGTGCGACATTTTCCCCCGACCGGGGGAAATCTATCCCCAAGGGGGGAAGGCTTTATGCCATTCAGGAGGACAATACCATGATGGACGCTACCAAGTACGCTCCGGGCTACTACCCGGTACCCGCCGGTTATGACAGCTGGGTAAAAAAAGACCATATTGAAAAAGCTCCCGCATGGTGCAGCGTGGATCTGCGGGACGGCAATCAGGCCCTGATCGTGCCCATGAGCCTTGCAGAAAAGCTGGAATTCTTCCAGATGCTGGTGAAGATCGGCTTCAAGGAAATCGAAGTCGGCTTCCCTGCCGCCAGCGAGACCGAGTACGAGTTCTTGCGCACCCTGATCGAAAAGAACATGATCCCCGAGGACGTCACCGTGCAGGTGCTGACCCAGTGCCGTGACCACATCATCCGCCGCACCTTTGAGGCCGTGAAGGGCGCTCCCCGGGCGGTGATCCACTTCTACAATTCCACCTCCGTGGCACAGCGGGAGCAGGTGTTCCACAAGAGCAAGGAAGAGATCAAGAAGATCGCCACCGATGGTGCCAAGCTGGTCAAGCAGCTCAGCGAGGAGTACGAGGGCAACTTCCTGTTCGAGTACAGCCCCGAAAGCTTTACCGGCACTGAGGTGGACTACGCCGTGGATGTGTGCAACGCCGTGCTGGACATCATGCAGCCCACCCCGGAGCGCCCCATGATCATCAACCTGCCGGTCACCGTGGAGATGAGCATGCCCCACGTGTACGCCAACCAGATCGAGTATTGCGACAAGCACCTGAAGTACCGCGACAGCGTGATCATTTCCACCCACCCCCACAACGACCGCGGCACCGGCGTGGCCTGTGCCGAGCTGGCCGTGCTGGCCGGTGCACAGCGCGTGGAGTGCTGCCTGTTTGGCAACGGCGAACGCACCGGCAACGTGGATGCCGTGACCCTGGCCATGAACATGTACAGCCATGGCGTAGACCCCAAGCTGGACTTCTCGGATATGCCCGACATCTGCGCCACCTACGAGCGGGTGACCCGGATGCACATCTATGAGCGCACCCCCTACGCCGGGCAGCTGGTGTTTGCCGCCTTCTCCGGCAGCCATCAGGACGCCATTGCCAAGGGCATGGCCTACCGCAAGGAGCACGGCGAGCACCGCTGGACCTGCCCCTACATCCCGGTGGACCCCCACGATATTGGCCGCACCTACGATGCAGACGTCATCCGCATCAACAGCCAGAGCGGCAAGGGCGGCATCGGCTTTGTGCTGGAACAGAACTACGGCTACAATCTGCCTCCCAAGATGCGCGAGGCCCTGGGCTACAAGGTCAAGAGCGTGTCCGACCACAACCACAAGGAGCTGAGCGCAGGCGAAGTGCTGCACATCTTCGAGGATACTTTCCTCAACCGCTGCAAGCCGCTCAACGTTATTGAGGCCCACTTTGCACAGGTGGATGGCATTACCGCCACCGTCACCCTGGAGCTGAACGGCCAGCGCAAGGTGGTTACCTCCGTGGGCAATGGCCGCCTGGACGCCGTAGCCAACGCCATCCAGAGTGCCACCGGCATGGAGTTCCACCTGGAAAACTACTCCGAGCACAGCCTGGACGAAGGCTCCACCTCCCGTGCCGCTTCTTATGTTGGCCTGGTCTGGGGCGACAATACCGTTACCTGGGGTGCCGGTACCGATACGGATATCATCGTGGCCGGCATCAAGGCACTGGTCAGCGCGATCAATAATAAGTAATGAAAAGGGCAGCGCCCTCGCCCTCTCACTTTGAAGAGTTTGTATGTACCTGATGGTCAGGCGTTAGGCTTCACCCCTTGGGGGGGAAGCTGTCAGCGCAGCTGACTGATGAGGGGTGATTTGCCGCAAAGCGGAGTGGACCGTGCACCCTCATCCGGCACTTCGTGCCACCTTCCCCCGTCTGGGGGAAGGCTTATCCCACGCGCATTATTACATAGAGATAAAAGGAGAGTACCACCATGGGAATGACCCTGACGCAGAAGATCCTTGCCGCACATGCCGGGCTTGCCGAGGTCAAGGCAGGCCAGCTCATCAACGCAAAGCTGGACATCGTGCTGGGCAACGATATCACCACCCCGGTTGCCATCAACGAGTTTGAACGCGCCGGTTTCCACTCCGTATTCGACAAAGAGCACATTGCCATCGTTCTGGATCACTTTGTGCCCAACAAGGACATCAAGAGTGCCACCCAGTCCAAACAGTGCCGCGAGTTTGCCAACAAATACGACATCCTCAACTTCTACGATGTGGGTCAGATGGGCATTGAGCACGCCCTGCTGCCGGAAAAAGGCATTGTGACCGCAGGCGACTGCGTGATCGGTGCGGACAGCCACACCTGCACCTACGGTGCACTGGGTGCCTTCTCCACCGGCGTTGGCTCCACCGACATGGCCGCCGGTATGGCAACCGGCATGGCATGGTTCAAGGTGCCCTCTGCCATCAAGTTTGTGCTCACCGGCAAGTTCAACCCCCGCGTGTCCGGCAAGGACCTGATCCTGCACATCATCGGCATGATCGGCGTGGACGGTGCCCTGTACAAGTCCATGGAGTTCACCGGCCCGGGCGTGGCTTCCTTGACCATGGACGACCGCCTGTGCATCTGCAACATGGCCATTGAGGCCGGTGCCAAGAACGGCATCTTCCCCGTGGACGAGACCACCAAGGCTTACCTCAAGGGCCGCAGCCAGCGCAAGCCGGTGTACTACGAAGCCGACCCGGATGCCGAATACGAAAAGACCATTGAGATCGACCTGAGCAAACTGGAACCCACCGTCAGCTACCCGCACCTGCCGGAGAACACCCACCTTGCCAGCGAGGGCAGGGACATCAAGATCGATCAGGTGGTCATCGGCAGCTGCACCAACGGCCGCCTGGAAGACATGGAAGCCGCTTACAACGTGCTGAAGGGTAAGCACATTGCCAAGGGCGTGCGCGGCATCATCATCCCCGCCACCATGGCCGTGTACAAGGAGTGCATCCTGCGCGGCTGGACCACTGCCTTTATTGATGCAGGCTGCATCGTGTCCACCCCCACCTGCGGCCCCTGCCTGGGCGGCTACATGGGCATTCTGGCCGAGGGCGAGCGCTGCGTTTCCACCACCAACCGCAACTTTGTGGGCCGCATGGGTCATGTGAAGAGCGAGGTCTATCTGGCCTCCCCCGCCACCGCCGCTGCCAGCGCCCTGACCGGCTACATCACCGACCCCCGCACGGTCTGACCCGAAAGGAGCACAACAATGAACGCAAAAGGTTCTGTTTTCAAATACCCGGATAACGTGGACACCGATGTCATCATTCCGGCCCGCCACCTGAACACCCAGGATGCCAAGGAGCTGGCCAGCCACTGCATGGAGGACATCGACAAGGATTTTGTGAAGAACGTGAAGGACGGCGACATCATGGTGGGTGGCTGGAACTTCGGCTGCGGCTCCTCCCGTGAGCACGCACCGCTGTGCATCAAGACCGCCGGTATCTCGGTGGTCATTGCCAAGAGCTTTGCCCGCATTTTCTACCGCAACAGCATCAACATCGGCCTGCCCATCATGGA
>CAKTGS010000007.1 GCA_934561485.1 uncultured Faecalibacterium sp. | reverse complement strand
TACTACATGTTCCAGCACTACGGCTGCAACATGCAGTTCGGCGGCGATGACCAGTGGAGCAACATGCTGGGCGGCACCGAGCTGATCCGCCGCAAGCTGGGCAAGGACGCTTACGCCATGACCATTACGCTGCTGACCGACTCTCAGGGCAAGAAGATGGGCAAGACTGCCGGCAATGCCGTTTGGCTGGACCCCAATAAGACCACTCCCTTTGAGTTCTACCAGTACTGGCGCAATGTGGGGGATGCCGATGTGATGAAGTGCATCCGGATGCTCACCTTCCTGCCGCTGGAGCAGATTGATGAGATGAGCACCTGGAAGGATCAGCGCCTGAATGAGGCCAAGGAGATTCTGGCCTACGAGCTGACCAGCATGGTGCACGGCAAGGAAGAGGCCGAAAAGGCTCAGAATGCGGCTCGTGCTCTGTTCAGCGGCAATGCCATGGACACCGAGCATATGCCCAGCACGCAGCTGACCGAAGCCGATCTGACCGATGGTTCTATTGGCATTCTGACCCTGATGGTCAAGGTCGGTCTGGCCGCTTCCAACGGCGAGGCACGCCGCCTGGTGGTGCAGGGCGGTGTTCTGGCCGATGGTGAGAAGGTTGCTGCTCCGACCGTCAGCTTTACCGCCGAGCAGCTGGCCAAGGGCATTGTGATCAAAAAGGGCAAAAAGATTTACCACAAGATTACCCTGTAACCAAGCGCGATTCCAGTAAAAAAGCAGTGGAGCGTCTCCCAAACGGGATGCTCCACTGCTTTTTTCTGCCTTTTATTCCACAGCCAGAATGCCCTGCCCCTGCAGGACCTTTCCGGACGCAATCACTTCCACGCAGGTATAGTCCTGTGTGTTGGTCACAATCACCGGTGCAGTCAGCCGATAACCGGCCGCCGCAATCGCTTTTTCGTCAAAGCGCAGCAGCAGCTGGCCTTTCCGCACGTGATCGCCGACTTTTACCTGCGGTGCATAATAGCCCTGACCGCTCAGTTCCACTGTGTCCATTCCTACGTGGATCAGAACATCTACGCCCTCCGGGGAACAAATGCCAATGGCATGACCGGCATCTGCCACCTGGTCGATCACGCCGTCAAAGGGAGCAATCACTTCTCCACAGGACGGCTCAATGGCACAGCCTTTGCCAAGGACCTCGCTGGAAAAGACCGGGTCCTCGATCCGGGTCAGCGGACGGATGGTGCCGGTAATCGGTGCTCCGACCACAAACTTGTCCTCTTCTGCTACCGGGCCGCCCCCTGCATATGCGGGGAAAAGCTGCTTCCAGAAACGGCGAAAGGGGCTTTCTTCCGGCTGTGAAGTCGCCGCACCAGCCTTGGAAGCTGGTGCAATGCGTCCTGCTGCGCAAACCGCATCGTATACGGCGGGCACATGGTTGCCGATCACCAGCATATACTGTCCGCCGCTGCGAATGACCGTTACGATTCCTTCGGTGCGCTTCAGCACATCGGTATGGGCTTTGGTTTCATCCTTCAGGCGGAAGCGCAATCGGGTGAGACAGTGCGTCAGAGACACAATGTTGGCTCTTCCGCCCACATTCCGGATGATGGTATGCGCAAGCCCATCATACTTGCTCATGGTTTCGCACTCCTTTGCAAAACATCCTTCTTCATTTTTCATCCCTGCCGCAAAAAAGGACCTGGCCGTTTGGCGCGGCCAAGCCCTTAAAACGTCACGGGTTACAGCTCGTAGGCTTTTTTCAGAGCCTCGTAAGCGGCATCCTCATTTTCTGCATGGACCAGCAACGAAATATCCAGGTCGCTGGTGGTGATCAGCAGCACCTCAATGCCCGCCATGGCCAGTGCATTCAGAGCGCGGGCTGCAACGCCGCAGCTGGTTACCATCTCCTCACCAAAGAGGTTCAGTTTGGAGTAGCCAACACTGATCAGCGGGGAAGCCTTGGCATTCTTGTCCAGATTGGCGGCAGAGATGGCCTTCATCACCAGCGGCAAATCGCTGCTGGATGCCGTAAAGCTGAAGTCAATGGTGGTGCCGTGCGGGGTGCTCTGGCTGATCATATCCACAACAACCCCATTGTCCGCGAAGATCTGCAGGTAGCGTGCCAGACTATTGCCCTTGAACTCCGCATCCTGTACACTGATCATCATCAGGCTCGGCTCAATGTTGATTTTTGATACTCCGTACATAAAAACACTCCATTCTGCCCGGCATACGGGCGTGAACCCATAGGGATATTCTGTGTCTGACGGTCAGGCAAGTTCCAAAAACTCGCTGCTGATATTTTTTTGTGCGATCTGCCGGATGTTCTCCAGATTGAATTCCGGGTACTTTTCCCGCACACCGTGTTTCTGCGCAAGCTCTGTGGTGTAATCCTTGAAAAGATAAGTACGCACATCCGTTTTGCCGGTATTGTAATGCGTTACTGTGGGGTGAAGCTTCGGTTCCAGCACTGCCAAATGCACTGTACCGTCCGAGTCCGTGGTTTTCTGGAACTGCAGGGTCAGAATTGCGCCCACCAGTTCATCCGGACGGTTCTGTGTGCTCAGGAAATTGCCCAGGGAATAAGCCACAAAGGTCTCCCGGCCATCGGCAGCAGTCAGCCACTGTGCATCCTGCAGCACATGCGGGTGGGTGCCTACGATCACATCCGCACCCCAGTCTGCAAGGTTCTGGGCAAGGGTACGCTGGCTGTCCACAATGGTGTGGCTGTCCTCAACTCCCCAATGCACCCCCACCACCACAAAATCTGCCGCCTTGCGTGCTGCACGCACCTGCCGTTCGATCACATCGGTCTGGCTGGTGTAGATCACATTGGCTGTCATGGCGCTGCTCTGCGGAATGCCGTTGGTGTGTTCGGTGTACGAAAGGTAGGCAATGGTCACGCCATCCACAGTCTGCAGGGGGATACGGTCGTAATCCACATCCCCTTTCCACAGGCCGGTGGTTATCACATCCTCCGGCATACTTTCCCAAAAACGGAGCGTTGCTGCAATGCCGGAAGCACCTTTGTCGTAGGTGTGGTTGTTGGCAAGGCTGAACACCCGTACGCCTGCCCGGTACAGTGCCCGTGCACAATCGCCTGGCGTGGAAAAGCACGGGTAGGACGATGGCTCCAGCTCATCGTTGCAGAGCGTTTCCTGGTTGATCCAGTTGATGTCCTGCTGGGCGTAGAACGGAGCAATGTGCTCGTAGCAATAATCAAAGCTGTAGCCGTTTCCGTTTGCACGCCGGGCGGCCTGCTTGTAAATGGGAGAGTGGATCAGATTATCGCCGGTCGCGGAAAAGCGCAGCGTCTGCACCACCGGCTCCGGCAGCGGTTCCGGTTCTTCCTCCGCCGAGGAAGCCGACAATTCCGGCACACTTTCCGCAGAGCTTGCAGCCGGTTCTGTGCCGCCCACCGGGATGCTGCCCGGAAGCAGGAACCGAGGCAGAAGCCCGATGCACACGGCAAGCACGCAGACTGCCGCTGCGGCTCCCAGAAGCCAGGCCAGCCGCTTTCCCAGCTGCCGCCGCGCCGCCGGGCGGTGTCTGGAAGGAGAGGGTTGCTTTTTCATGATGCTGTTTTGAACCTCCTGCACAGTCCGGCTTTTGATCCGCGCTGTACAACATCAGGGGTGAATGAACGTCAGATTGATGCAATCAGATCGCCCATGTTGTACAGACCCGGCTCCTTTTTGGCCAGGTAAACGGCGGCATTGATGGCACCGTTGGCAAAAATGCTGCGGGAATAAGCCGTATGCTTGAGGGTAATCACCTCGTCCGGGCCGCAGAACAGTACTTCGTGATCGCCCACAATGCTGCCGCCGCGCACCGAGCTGATGCCAATTTCCTTGGCATCGCGCTTCTGACGGACCTCCGAACGGTTGTACACATAATGGTAAGCGCCATTGTTCTGCTCATTGATGGCGTCTGCCAGCATCAGTGCCGTGCCGCTGGGGGCATCCAGCTTGTTGTGATGGTGCTGCTCCACGATTTCCACATCATAGTTGACGCCCAGAATGGCGGAAGCGCGCTTGCACAGCTCCGACAGCACATTGATGCCCATGGACATGTTGGCGCTCTTGAACACAGGCACCGTGCGGGACAGCTGCACCAGCTTGATCTGCAGCTCTTCCGAAAGGCCGGTGGTGCATACCACAATGGGCAGCTTGTGCTCCTCGCAATAAGGCAGAGCCTTTTCCGTTGCGGCAGGGGAGCTGAAGTCGATGATCACATCGCCCTTGCCGTTCAGTTTTTCCAGGCTGTCGTATACGGGAATGCCGTTCTGCTCCCCATCTTTTACATCAATACCGGCCACCACGCGGCAGTCCTCGCGCTGTGCGATCATCTCGCACAGAACATGACCCATGCGGCCGCCAATGCCCTGAATTACAATTTCCGTCATTGTTTTTCGTCCTTTCTCTCCATGCATGCTGCATCAGAATACGGCAAAATGCCCGGAGATGAACTCTCGCCGGGCATTTGCGGAATCGCTTTAGTGCTGCGTCAGACCGGCCATTGCCTGCTCGATCCGCTCCTTGTGCGCATCGCTCGGCTCCACCAGCGGCAGACGGCAGGGACCTGCCTGCCAGCCCAGCACGTTCATGGCATACTTGACCGGGATGGGGTTCACTTCGCAGAACAGCACATCGGACAGCGGCAGCATTTCCAGCTGCAGTTCGCGGGCCTTTGCGGTGTCGCCGTCAAAGAAGGCCTTGCAGCAGTTGTGCACCAGTTCCGGGGCCACATTGGAAACCACGCTGATCACGCCCTTGCCGCCCAGAGACAGCAGGGGAACCACCTGATCATCGTTTCCGGAATAAATGTTCAGCTCATCGCCGCACAGGGCCGCAATCTTGGCCACCTGTGAAATATTGCCGGAAGCCTCCTTGATGCCGTTGATCAGGGGATGCTTGCTCAGCTCCAGGGCTGTCTCGGGAGCAATGTTCAGGCCCGTGCGGGAAGGCACGTTGTACACGATGACCGGGATGCCGCCGGCCTCTGCCATGGCGGTAAAGTGAGCCACCAGGCCGGCCTGAGAGGTCTTGTTGTAGTACGGGGTAACCATCAGCAGGGCATCGGCACCGCACTCGGCAGACTTGGCCGCCAGAGCACAGCCGTGGTCGGTATCATTGGAACCGGCACCTGCAATCACGGGCACGCGGTGATTCACTGTGTCCACCGTAAACTTGATGGCAGCCAGCTGCTCTTCATCGGTCATGGTAGAGCACTCACCGGTGGTGCCGCAGATGATGATTGCATCCGTGCTGCGCGCAATCTGATCCTCAATGATGCGGCCCAGCTCGTCAAAATTGATGCTGCCGTCCTCATACATCGGGGTAACAATAGCCACACCTGCGCCGGTAAAGACAGGATTCTTCATAGAAAAAACTCCTTTGCTGCGTTCACACGCAAAAATTGTACTCAGTCAAAATAGCCCTTGGCTGCCAGCAGCTCGGCCAGCAGAACGGCACCGCCTGCAGCACCGCGCAGGGTGTTGTGGCTCATGCAGGCAAACTTGTAGTCAAACAGGGTGTCCTCCCGCAGACGGCCGATGCACACAGCCATGCCGTTCTCGGTGTTGCGGTCCAGCTTGGGCTGCGGACGATCCGGCTCGGTGAAGTAGTGCAGGAACTGCTTGGGTGCGCTGGGCAGGTTCAGCTCCTGGGCAGGGCCGCGGAAGTTTGCCCAGGATTCCAGCATCTGCTCCTTGGTGGGCTTCTTGTCAAAGCTCACAAACACGGCAGCGGTGTGGCCGTCCGAAACCGGCACGCGGAAGCACTGTGCTGTAATGACGGGCTTTTCTGCATTGACGATGTGGTCGCCTTCAATGTGGCCCCACAGCTTCAGCGGCTCACGCTCGCTCTTTTCTTCCTCGCCGCCAATGTATGGGATCACGTTGTCCACGATCTCCGGCATCCGGTCAAAGGTCTTGCCTGCACCGGAAATGGCCTGATAGGTGCACACCAGCGCCTTGCTCACGCCGAACTCCTTCATCAGCGGGTGCAGGGCAGGCACATAGCTCTGCAGGCTGCAGTTGGACTTGACGGCAATAAAGCCGCGCTTGGTGCCCAGACGCTTGCGCTGTGCGGGAATGATCTCAATGTGGTCGGCGTTGATCTCAGGCACCACCATGGGCACATCCGGGGTAAAACGGTTGGCACTGTTGTTGGACACCACCGGGCACTCGGCCTTGGCATAAGCCTCTTCCAGCGCTTTGATCTCGTCCTTGGGCATATTCACAGCACAGAAGATAAAATCCACCTGTGCGGCAACTTCTTCCACCTTGGCGGCATCCAGCACCACCATCTTCTTCACGCTTTCCGGCATCGGGTTGGTCATGGCCCAGCGGCTGCCCACAGCGTCCTCATACGTTTTGCCTGCGCTGCGGCCAGAAGCAGCCAGGACGGTCAGCTTGAACCAGGGGTGGTTTTCCAGCAGCGTAACAAAACGCTGGCCTACCATGCCGGTTGCACCTACAATACCCACTTTATACTGTTTTTCCATTTCCAGCACCTTTCCTTTCAAAAAAGACAAGTGACAAATCTTTGCATTACACAGAACACGGCTTGCAAACCGGACGCCTATGCAATATAATAGACACTGCTTATACAGATTTTATGATATCATTGATACGGTGTCCGTGTCAATCATCGGAAAGGCAAATGCACACTATGTTGAAAAAAGATTTTTGGTATGATTTACCCAAAGAGCTCATTGCACAGGAACCGGCAGACCCGCGTGACACTGCCCGGCTGATGGTACTGAGCCAGAAGGATGACAGCATCCAGCACAAGATCTTCCACGACCTACCGGACTTCCTGGAGCCGGGCGATCTGCTGGTGGTGAACAACTCCAAGGTTCTGCCGGCGCGCATCGTAGGCATCAAGCAGCCCACCGGTGCAGTCTGTGAACTGCTGCTTCTGCGGCAGGTGAAGGGGGACCAGTGGGAGTGCCTGGCCAAGCCTGGCAAGCGGATGCAGCCCGGTACCAAAGTCAGCTTTGGCGATGGCAGCCTGACTGCCGTTGTGGACGAGACCATGGAGGACGGCAACAAGTACGTTACATTCTATTATGACACCGAGACGCTTTATGAAAAGCTGGACGAATTTGGCAAAATGCCGCTGCCGCCCTATATCACAAAGCAGCTGGAAGATCAGAGCCAGTATCAGACGGTTTATGCCAAGGAGCTGGGCAGTGCAGCAGCCCCCACGGCCGGCCTGCATTTTACCCCGGAACTGATGGAGACCATCCGCGCCAAGGGCGTTGGCATTGCTGAAGTGACCCTGCATGTGGGCCTTGGCACCTTCCGCCCGGTGATGGAGGACGAGATCACTGACCATAAGATGCACAGCGAATGGTATTCCATCAGCGAAGAAACCGCACAGCGCATCCGGGATACCAAAGCCGCCGGGCACCGTGTGATTGCCGTGGGCACCACCAGCTGCCGCACCCTGGAAGCTGTGGCCGCCAAGTATGGCGAAATCAAAGCCTGCAGCGGCAACACTTCCATCTTCCTGTATCCGGGCGTCAAGTTTCATTGCATTGACGGCCTGATCACCAACTTCCACCTGCCGGAAAGCACCCTGATCATGCTGGTGTCCGCTCTGTACGGCTACGAAAAGACCATGGCTGCCTACAAAGTAGCCGTTGAGGAACGCTACCGCTTTTTCAGTTTTGGCGATGCGATGCTGATTCTGTAAATCCGTTTTGTGTTGAAAAAGCAGAACTTCTCTGCTAAAATAATATTTCTGAAGAAGCAAAAGGCTGTCTTTTGCGATGAGGCTGCACGGCTGTTTTCCGTGCACAGAAAGGAACCATTATGCCTTCTTTGACCACTTACAAACTCCTCAAGCGGGAGCACGATGCCCGGCGGGGCGAGTTTAAAACCGTGCACGGCACGGTGCAGACCCCGGCCTTCCAGAATGTTGCCACTGCTGGTGCCATCAAGGGCGGCCTGTCCGCTCAGGACCTGAAAGACATCGGTGCACAGGTAATGCTGTGCAACACCTACCACCTGCATCTGCGCCCCGGCGACAAGCTGGTGGCCGACATGGGCGGCCTGCACAAGTTCACCCGCTGGAACGGCCCCATCCTGACCGACAGCGGCGGATTCCAGGTGTTCAGCCTGGCAAAGCTGCGCAAGATCACCGAAGAGGGCGTAACCTTTGCTTCCCATCTGGACGGCCACCGCATTTTTATGGGACCGGAAGAAAGTATGCAGATCCAGGCAAATCTGGGTTCCACCATTGCCATGGCCTTTGATGAGTGTGTGGAGAACCCGGCACAGCACGATTATTCCAAGGCCAGCTGCGAGCGTACTACCCGCTGGCTGAAGCGCTGTAAGGACGAAATGGCCCGCCTGAAGCATGAGGAAATCTCGGTGAACCCCGATCAGCTGCTGTTCGGCATCAACCAGGGCTGCACCTTTGCCGACCTGCGTGTGGAGCACATGAAACGCATTGCTGCTCTGGAGCTGGACGGCTACGCCATCGGCGGCCTGGCCGTGGGCGAGCCGACCGAAGTGATGTACGAGATCATCAGCCAGGTAGAGCCTTACATGCCCAAGGATAAGATCCGGTATCTGATGGGTGTGGGCACCCCCGGCAACATCATTGAGGCAGTTTCCCGCGGTGTGGACCTGTTTGACTGTGTAATGCCCAGCCGCAATGCCCGCCACGGCCACCTAAACACCTGGGGCGGCATCATCAACATCAAGAATGCCAAATACGAGCGCGATGAACGCCCCATTGATCCCGCCTGCGGCTGCCCGGCCTGCCGCAATTATTCCCGCGCCTATATTCGCCACCTGTTCAAGGCAGAAGAGATCCTGGGTATGCGCCTGGCTGTGATGCACAATCTGTGGTTCTACAACCATCTGATGGAGCGCATCCGCGATGAACTGGACGCTGGCACCTTTACTGCTTTCCACGATAAATATGTGGAGCTTCTGGATACCCGAATTTGAGAATAAGCCTTGCAACCTGTCGTGCAAGAGGTTATAATAAGTTTATCTGAAATTTGAGAGGAGATTTTGCCAAATGCAATTTCTGACCACCACGTCCGAGGGCTACATCAGCCTGTTCTTTACGCTGGCGCTGATGCTGGTTCTGCTGTACTTCATGATCTACCGTCCGCAGAAGAAGCAGGAAAAGAAGGATGCCGCCATGCGCAGCAGCCTGGAGATCGGCGATCAGGTCACCACCATTGGCGGTGTGATCGGCCGTGTCGTTGCCATTAAGGATGACACCTTTGTTCTGGAGACCGGTGCAGACCGTGTGAAGATCCGCTTCACCAAGACTGCAATCTCTTCGGTTGAAAAGCTGAACATGGACAAGTCCTCTTCCGACAAGAAGTAACTTCCGCATTGTGTGCATAGAAAACGCGTCTTCCTGCATAGTGTATTGGCAGGGAGGCGCGTTTTTATGTCTGAAAAGCATCTGATCCCGGCGGGGCCGGGCGTTTTTCTGGCGGCAGCCGGGGCCGGAACTGCACTGACGGCACTGCTTTTGCTGGGCCTGGCAAATCTGATGGCGGCACGTGGGTTGTCTACATCCCTGGCCGGGCCGCTGGCTGCCGGTGCTGTATGTTTTGGCAGCTTTTGCAGCGGATTTCTTGCAGCATTTTTCAAGCGGGAGCGCGGCCTGCTGACCGGTCTTGTACAGGGAGCCGCCTTTGTGGCAGTTCTCCTGGCATTGATGGCACTGCGCGGTTCCGTTCCGGGCACGGAACATGGGCTGCGCTTTGCGGCCATTCTGGCGTGCAGCGGCTGCGGCGGCATTCTGGGAATGCTGAAAAAAGAGCAGAGACGGCACCGCCGCACCTGAAACTGCATGAATTCAAGCAAGGCAGGAGGAGCAAACAATGTGGGTATATCAACCAACCGAATCCGCTGAAGTGCCTTTGCTGCTGTCGGACGCTCCGGCGGCAGACGCTGCACCGACTCCTACAGTGGAAATGCAGCCGGTGCAGCCGCAAACAGAGATGCCGCCTGCAGCGCGGCCCCGCAAAGTAGCTCCGCACAGGCATTCTACGGCAGATTGCTGGCTGCTGGCCGCGGCATTTTTAATCGGAGCAGCCGCAGCAGGCGGCCTGCAGGCACTGTGCGATGCCCGCCAGCTGGAAGTGCTGGAATATTACATGGATGCCTGGCGCACAATTTTTTCGGCGGTGGATCTCCGGGCTGCGGCAGGGTTATTCAGCGCCGAGTATCTGACCTTGACAGCCCTGACAACGGCATTGCTTTTATTTGGGCTTTCCGCACTGGGACCGGTTCTCATTTTTTTATTGATGATGCTGTACGGTCTGGGCAGCGGGATGCTGTTCACCCAGCTGCTCTCGGCGCAGAGCGGCCTGCCGGTGTGGCCGCTTTTTACCGGCATTCCGGCAGCCTGCGCAGCGGCCTGCCTGTGCGTGTTTGGGGCGGTCGCCTTGCAGGTCAGTGCACAGATCCATGCCTATTCGTTCTGGAAGCAGGGGGGACAGGCCTTTTCCGGCACGCATGCACTGTTGGGGCAGTATGCCATCACACTGGTCCTGCTGGTTCCGCTGTGCGGCGCAGCCACCGGCATTTCCTATCTGGGAATGCAATTTTGCTGACGCTTTTCTTGCAGGCAGCCAGCCGGTATGATACAATAAAGAAAATCGTTTTGAGATCAGACAGGAGCTTTTCATGAGAGAACCCAAGCTAAAAACCGTTTATGTGTGTTCCAACTGTGGAGAGACAAGCCCCCGCTGGATGGGCCGCTGCCCCAGCTGCGGAAGCTGGAATACCATGAACGAAGATGTGGTTGCCGAGCCCCCCAAGGCCGGGACGGCAGCCGCAAAGCAGGCGGCCGCAGCCCGGCAGGAAGGTGTGACCAGCCTGACGGCCCGGCGGCTGTCGGAGATCAGCACCACCGAAGAAAAGAGCCGCATCCTGACCGGCATTTCTGAACTGGACCGTGTGCTGGGCGGTGGCATTGTGCTGGGCGGCGTGGTTCTGCTGAGCGGTGAACCGGGTGTGGGCAAATCCACCATGCTGCTGCAGCTGTGCGGGGCCATTTCCAACCAGCACAGCGTGCTGTATATTACCGGCGAAGAATCCGTGCGGCAGGTCAAACTGCGGGCCGCACGGCTCAAGATCCCGCAGGATAACATCTTTCTGGCTGCAGAAAACGATGTGGATGAGATCTGCGGCCTGATCGAGAAGGAACAGCCGGACCTTGTGGTGATCGACTCCATTCAGACCATGCGCTGCATGGACATTTCCTCTTCCTCCGGCACGGTCAGCCAGGTGAAAGAGAGCGCTGCCCGCCTGCTGGCAGTGGCCAAAAAGCAGGAGATTCCCATGTTTATCGTGGGTCACGTGAACAAGGACGGTGCCATTGCCGGCCCCAAGGTTATGGAACACATCGTGGATACAGTGCTCTATTTTGAGGGCGACAAAATGCTGCCGTACCGCATTCTGCGTGCCGCCAAGAACCGCTATGGCTCCACCAATGAGCTGGGCATGTTTGATATGACCGGCACCGGCCTGACCGAGATCGAAAACCCCTCGCAGATGCTGCTGGAAGGCCGTCCGCTGGGGGTTTCCGGCAACTGCGTAGCCTGCACCATGGAGGGCAGCCGTCCCATCCTGAGCGAGATTCAAGCCCTTGCCACCAAGACCAATTTTCCGGCACCGCGCCGTGCCTGCAGCGGCTATGACTACAACCGCATGAACCTGCTCATTGCTGTGCTGGAAAAGCGTGCAGGCTACTTCTTTGGCAACCTGGATGTGTATGTGAACATTGTGGGCGGTATTGCACTGCGGGATACCGCCTGCGATCTTTCAGTCTGCCTGAGCATGGTATCCTCGCTGCTGGACCGTCCCATCAGTGATAAGCTGATTGCCATTGGTGAAGTAGGCCTGGGCGGCGAGGTGCGCAGTGTGCCAAACTTGGAACAGCGCTTGCACGAAGCGGAACGCATCGGTTTTGAACGTGCTGTTGTACCCAAACACAGCCTGAATCACCTGAACCCAGCTGATTATCCCGGCATGAAGCTGATCGGTGCAGCATATCTCTCGGATGCCATTCAGGCTTTGAAAAACGACCGGTTGTAAAGAGGAAACAATGTCGATATATCTGGATGAAAGAAACCCCGGCAAACACAAACCTTTTGATGATGCTTCCCCGGACATCGTGGAATATGTACGGTATCTGGAAGTGATCGCCGGCAAAAGCGCCAACACGGCGTTCAGCTATTATTGTGATCTGCGCAGCTTCAGCCGGTTTATGAAGCGCCGCCGCGGTCTTGTGCCGGAAGATGCCCTTATGAAGGATATTGACCCCAAAGGCCTTGACACGGCATTTTGGGGCAGCGTGACCAAGGAGGATATCTACGAATACCTGTATTTTCTGAACCGGGAATGCGGCAACAAAAAGTCCTCCACAGCCCGGCGGCTGGCCAGTCTGCACGGCTTTTACGATTACATGGTCAACCAGGTCAATAAACTGGAACAGGACCCCACGGCGGCCATCCACCCACCCAAGCAGGACAAGGTTCTGCCCAAATATCTTACCGCAGAACAGTCTGTGGAACTGCTGGAAAGCACCCGCAGCCAGAGCGATTTTCCGGAACGGGATTATTGCATGGTCGTGCTTTTTTTGAACTGCGGGATGCGTTTGTCGGAGCTGGTTGGGATGAATCTGGACGATATTGATTTGGAAAACCGCCAGATCCGGCTGTTTGGCAAAGGCCATAAGGAACGCATGGTCTACCTGAATGCCGCCTGCATGGAAGCGTTGCAGCTCTACCTGAACAAACGGAACTCCATGGAGGGGCTTTCGCCCAAAGAAAAGGCAGTGTTTGTAACCAGGCGGCGCAAAGAACGTATTACAAACCGCAGGGTGGAACAGTTGATCTCCGGCGCTATGGCGGCTGCCGGCCTGAAAGGCTTTTCCACCCATAAACTGCGTCATACGGCAGCAACCCTGATGTATCAGACCGGCAATGTGGATATTCTGACGCTCAAGCAGCTGCTTGGACATAGCAACGTAAGTACGACACAAATTTACACCCATCTGCAGGAGTTTCAGGTGCGCGCTGCCATTGAGGAAAACCCACTTGGAAAAGTGACGTCCAAACGTGCAAAAAGCAGCTTGGATACAACAGAAGCAAAAACAGGGGAGAGCGGGGAAACCGTACAGTCGGAACCTGCGGACCAGCCGGACGCTTCACAGCCGATGAAAGCCTTTGAAGGTGCTGCTCAGGAAGGGCTGCGCATTGATGTATCGGACCTGATTGCAGACAGCAAAGATGAGACACCACCCGATACTAACTGAAACACAGCTCGTTAGCTGAGACTGATATCTGATCTGACACGCTGCACTGGATACCATTTACAGAGATTCCAAAGGCTCTGCAAAATGGGTCGAGTTAATCGAACGGACGGCACTGTGATATTTATAAAATAAAATTAGAGCAACCTGCAGCAAAGCATTCGACTTTGGCCAGCAATACACCGAATCCGAACTGTGCAGCCAAACAATGAGTGTTGAAATGGAAGATTGTTTTATTTTAAAAGAGCGGTTTTACAGAAACGATTTTAAAATGAAATAATAAAACAATGAAATAATAAAACGCGGAACAGTTATTTTATAAAACCGTGCAAAATGACGAAGTCGGTACAAAAAGCACTCAAGTTGGTCTGAGCGGGCCAAAAGGCTCGGAAAGGCCTGAAATTTGAAAAAGAGGGCTTTTTCGCTCCCCTTAATTTCGCATAACGTGCATTATACGAAATGCATGCAATCAAAAAAAGGAGGCCCTTCTCTTCCGTGTCTTTCACTTCAAAAAGGATCTCCCAGGTTTATTTTCTACGCAGATTCCCTTTTTCGGGGTTCTGCGTTTTTTCTGTAGAATGTTTTCTGCTTTCCTGAATTCTGTTTCATGCGGGCAGCGGCTCTGTTCCAAAATAAGAACAAATGGCTTCGTAGTACACCCGCGCAACAGTTTTGCAGCCTTCCGCACTACCAAAGCGTGCAGTGTCCGCCTCACTTGTCACGAAGCACTGCTCTGCCAGCACAGCCGGACAATCCACATCTTCCAGCACCGTAAAGCTGCGCTCGGTGCGCACCTCGGCGTGGTTGGTTTCCACCAGCTGCTTCTGATCATTTTCCAGATAATAGATGTACCGGACTCCCCCGTGCCCGCGCAAAGATGCTCCCGCACGATGCATTCCGTCTGCCAGCAGCTGTGCAAAGTAAAAGCTCTCCCGGTGCCAGGTACGCCCCGGCACCGATGGATAGCATTCAAACCCTGTTGCAGTGGAACCGTTTGCCGCCGCGTTGGCATGAATGGACAACAGCAGCTGTGGAGCCTGTGCATTGGCAGAGGCTGCACGCTGTGCGGGTGTTGCAGTTTCCTCGTAGGATGTACGGGTCTGCAGCACGCAGTAATTGCTGTCCTGCTGCAGCCACTCGGTCAGCGCGGCGGCAGTAGCTGCCGTCAGCTCACTTTCCTGCACAAAACCTCTTGCACCAGGGTCTGTTCCGCCATGCCCGGCATCTACTGCGACCCGATAGGGCGGGTCGCCCACCTGCGGACGAAACTCCTCTTCGGCAGAGGATTCCTCCGGCAGCGGGCCGACCGTAGAAACGCGGTATGCTTCCCGCCAGAGAAACGCTGCAAACAGCACTGCTGCAGCGCAGAGAAGCAGCACCGCTGCGGAATGTTTTTGTCTTTTGCTGCGCGGCCGCCGTTTGGTGTGCCTGGCACGCGGCTTTGTCATGGTTTTGCACTTCCCCGTTCTGCGTTTTATTCGTCTCTGAGCATTTCCAGAAATTCCGTTTCCGTCAGTACCGGAATCCCCAGTGCCTGCGCCTTGGTCAGCTTGGAGCCTGCTGCGGTACCGGCCACGACATAGGAAGTCTTTTTGGAAACGGAACCGCTGGCTTTTCCGCCATTTTTCACAATCAGAACTTCCGCTTCATTGCGGGAAAGCGTTTCCAGCGTGCCGGTCACCACCAGCGTTTTTCCAGCCAGTTTGTCTCCCTTCGGCTCCCCTTTCCATTGCATATTGACACCGGCATCGGCCAGGCGGTGAACCAGGTCTGCAGTGCCTTCTTTGGCAAAAAACTCCACCACACTCTGCGCCATCACACCACCAAAGCCGTCAATCTGGCTGATGGCTTCCTGATCTGCTTCCCGGATCGCCTGCAGCGAGCCAAAATGCTCGGCCAGCAGAGCGGCGGCCTTATCGCCAATATTGCGAATGCCAAAGCCAAACAGCAGCTTGTCCAGGTTGTTTTCTTTGGAGCGTTCAATGGCCTGCAGCAGATTTTCTGCGCTTCTCTCCTTGAACTTTTCCAGGGTCAGCAGCTGTTCCATGGTCAGCGTGTAAAGGTCTGCTGCCGAATGCACCAGGTCCTTTTCCACCAGCTGCGTGGCAACCGCTGTACCCAGACCGTCAATGTCCATAGCATCCCGCGATGCAAAGTGGATGATGTTGCGCAGGGCCTGTGCAGGGCACTCCGGGTTGATGCAGCGCAGGGCCGCTTCATCCTCCAGATGCACAACCGGCTCCCCGCAGGAGGGGCAGACTGCAGGCATGGCATAAGGCTGCGCGCCCTCTTCATGGTGTGTGACGCCAATCACTTCGGGGATAATATCCCCTGCCTTGCGCACCTGAATGGTATCGCCGATGCACAGTCCCAGCTGACGGATAAAATCTTCGTTGTGCAAGGTCGCACGTGCAACCGTGGTTCCAGCCAGAAATACCGGCTCAAAACAGGCGGTGGGGGTCAGAACACCGGTGCGGCCCACGGCAACTTCGATGCTGTGCAGAACCGTTTCCTTGACTTCCGGCGGATACTTGAACGCAATGGCCCATCGCGGAAACTTGTTGGTGGACCCCATCTGCTCCCGCTCAGCAAAAACGTTTACCTTGATCACCGCACCATCCATGTCAAAATCCAGCTTGGAGCGGTTCTGACCGATCTGCTCGATCTCTGCGATAGCCTGCTCAATGTCGTGCACTACATGATAACGCGGCGAAACCGGCAGGCCCAGGCTCTTGAGGTAATCCAGACTTTCTGAGTGCCGGGTCAGTTCCTTGCCGCGGATCTGCTGCACGTTGAACACAAAAATGGAAAGTCCCCGGCTTCCGGTAATTTTTGCATCCTTCTGGCGCAGCGAACCGGCAGCCGCATTGCGCGGATTCTTGAACGGTGTCGCCCCCTGCAGCTCCTGCTCGGCGCACAGCTTCTGGAACGCTTCGTGCGGCATATAAACTTCGCCGCGCACTTCCAGAAACTCCGGTGCATCCTTCAATTTTTTGGGAATGCTGCGGATCGCACGTACATTCTGGGTCACGTCCTCACCAACCACACCATCTCCACGGGTGGAAGCCCGCACAAGCTCGCCATTTTCATATTCCAGGCTGCAGGAAAGGCCGTCAATTTTGATTTCCACCACATACTCCGGCTCAATTCCCGCTTCCCGCACACGGCGGTCGAAATCGCGCAGTTCCTCATACGAAAATGCATCCAAAAGACTCTCCATTTTAACCGCATGGGTCACCTTGGAAAAGCGTCCATTGGGGGTTCCACCTACCTTCTGGGTGGGTGAATCGGGCGTGACCAGCTGCGGAAACTGGGCTTCCAGCGCCTTGAGTTCCCGGTTCAGTGCATCATATTCAAAGTCCTCCAATTCAGGGGCATCCTGATCATAGTAAAGGCGATTGTTTTTTTCAATGATTGCGCGCAGTTCTTCCGCGCGTTTTTTTGCCTGATCCAATTCCAAAAAGTCCACTCTCCTGCCATCCTGTCTGCCGGGACTGCCCCGGCTCTGCAGATCCATCTATGAGCAGAAAACCCGATTTTGCCCATACATTGTTAGTATAACACAAGATAACCCGGTCTGCAAAGATTCCAAAAGATTTCACAAGGACATTCCAATGCTTCTACAGAATACAGTTTGTAATGTTTCACCTTACGGATGCTTTCATCTAGTTGACTGAAAATCAACATTTCGAGGCATTTCCAGATACTCTTTGTTTACTCTGACAAAAATAGAGTATAGCATCGTTTATTTATTGTGATGAAATTTTCTTTCACGGAGAAATGATTTTAATGTGTTCCGTTTGAAAGCATAGATCTTTCCAGACTCCTCTTTTGTTTTCACGCAAAAAGGCCGCCCTTCCGATTTTCAGGAAGGACGGCCTTTTGCCGAAGCGCTGTGTAGGAATAGTGCAGGGATTGCTCATTTTTCCTATGATTTGCACAGCGTTTGTCTTTTTAATTCAACGTATCTTCGTTTGTTTAAGCTCAAACTCAGATAGAAATGGTGTTGCACACGTCAATCAGCACCGGGTCGAGAGTTTTGGTCATTTCCAGAGCCTCATCCACCGGATAATCCACCAGCTTTTCACCCTTCATGCCGACAATGCGGTTGTACTTGCCCTGCTCCAGCAGGCAGACAGCCTGATAGCCCATGGCGGAAGCGTTCACACGGTCACGCAGCGTGGGAGAGCCACCGCGCTGAACATGGCCCAGAATGGTAGCGCGAGAGTCGATGCCGGTGCGGGCCTGAATCTCGTTTGCGATCTCCTGTGCATGGCCAACGCCCTCCGCCACGATGATGATGAAGTGGCGCTTGCCGGTTTTTTGGGTCTCGGCAATCTTGTCCAGAATGTCGTGCTGCATATCGAATTCCTTCTCCGGCAGCAGCACTGCCATGGCACCGGAAGCGATGGCAACATTCAGAGCGATGTAACCGGCATTGCGGCCCATAACCTCAACCACACTGCAGCGGTCATGGCTCTGGGTGGTATCGCGCAGTTTGTCGATCATTTCCAGGGCGGTGTTCATGGCCGTATCGTAGCCAATGGTGTACTCGGTGCAGGCAATGTCATTATCAATCGTACCGGGCAGGCCGATCATCGGGATGCCGCGGTGTGCCAGCTCGCGTGCACCGCGGTAAGAGCCATCGCCGCCGATCACCACCAAGGCATCAATGCCCAGCTCGCGGCACTTTGCAGCACCCTTATCCTGGCCTTCCTTGGTCTTGAACTCCAGGCAGCGGGCCGTATAAAGAATGGTGCCGCCGGCAGAGATGATGTTCGAGACGCTGCGCAGGTTCATTTCAAAGCACTCGCCGTTCAGCAGGCCGTTGTAGCCGCGCTGAATGCCGATCATGCGGTAACCTTTGTGCAAGCCGGTACGGACTACAGCGCGCACTGCAGCGTTCATGCCAGGGGCATCACCGCCGCTCGTCAGCACGCCGATCGTTTTGATTTGCTTTTCCATACGAGAGATTCCCTCCAATTTGTTTCGTCATTCACCCATGAGCAGTGCCCTTCTTCAAATCACTGCCCACTCGCTTTGCTGTAAAAGTTAAGACTTGCCTTGCATAATTATATCACAAATGCAGGGTTTTGGAAACATTCATCCTGTGTAGATTCGTGCATAGAAATGTCATTTTGTTGCAACATTGTCGCTCCCGACCACCCGTTCCAGCTCTTCAAAGAACAACGGATGCCCGGAGGTGTACAGCCGCCGGGGTGCCGCAAGCTTTTGCCTGGTGTCCTCCAGATACAAAATGACCGGAATGCTGCCATCAAAAATTTCCAGCAGATTGACCACCTTTTTATACTGCGGGCAGCTGCGGGACGGCAGGCGGATGTAAACCCGCTTTGCAGCTGTCTTTACCGGGTCTGGGCGGCCGTTCTGCGGCTGGGCTGGGTCGTAGCTGTCAATGGGAACGATGCTGTCTGCCAGCAGTTTGGACGCTTCATCCTCCCGCACGGACAGCCGACCGTCAATCACCACAACTGCATTTTCCTGCAGCGAATCCCGGAAGGTTTCCAGCACCCGCGGGAACACGATCACTTCCAGGGTGCCGGTCAGATCTTCCACGTTGGTAAACGCCATCATGCTGTTGGACTTGGTGGTCATCAGCTTGTTCTTGACCACCGTGCACACAATGCGCACCTTTTCCCCATCCTGGACATGGGCGTCCTCGCCGGTCAGCTGTTTGATGGTGTGGGACCCGATGCGCGCCGATTTTTCGCGGTAGGCATCCAGCGGGTGGCCGGACAGGTACAGGCCGCTGACTTCTTTTTCCTGCTGAAGCAGTTCCGCGTGGGTGTATTCCGGCAGCTTCTTGATCTCATAGGTATCTGCCGTGGCTTCTTCCGCTCCCCCGCTCATCACAGAGAACAGGTCCAGCTGGCCATCCAGGTTGCGGCGGCTGTCGGTTTCAATGCTTTTCAGGATGCCCTCCACCGCATCCACCATGCTGTGGCGGTTGGGGCCAAGCCGGTCAAATGCACCGGCTTTAATCAGGCATTCCACCGCACGGCGGTTCAGTTCATTGCCGCGCATCCGCTTGCAAAAATCGTACAGGCTGGTGTACGGCTTTTCGGTCCGCGCCTCCACTACATGGTCGATCAGGTTGCGGCCAACGTTCTTCACAGCGTTCAGACCGAAGCGGATCTGCCCGCGGTCATCGGCGGTAAAGCCGCCATTGGAAACATTTACGTCCGGCGGCAGCACCTTGATGCCAAGGCGGGCGCACTCGCCGGAATATTCAATCACCTTGTCGGTATTGTCCAGCACACTGGTCAATAAGGCAGCCATGAACTCGCTGGGGTAATGGCACTTGAGGTAAGCCGTCTGGAAAGCCACATAAGCATAGCAGGCCGCATGGCTCTTGTTGAACGCATACGATGCAAAGCTGGACATTTCATCGTAGATCTCATTGGCAACCTTTTCCGAGATACCGTTGGCCACACAGCCGGGGCATTCGTTGCCGGGGTCGGTGCAGCCGTGCACAAAGTGCTCCCGCTCCGCTTCCATCACGGCGTGCTTCTTCTTGCTCATGGCACGGCGCACATTGTCTGCCTGCCCGAAGGAGAAGCCTGCCAGCTCACGGAAGATCTGCATGACCTGTTCCTGGTAGACAATGCAGCCATTGGTCACATCCAGAATGTGGGCCAGCTGCGGGGTCTTATAGCTGATCTTGTCCGGTTCGTGGCGGTTGCGCAGGTAGGTGGGAATCGAGTCCATGGGGCCGGGGCGGTACAGACTGATCAGAGCAATGACATCTTCCAGGTTCTGCGGCTGCAGGCCCACAAGCACCTGTTTCATGCCTGTGGATTCCAGCTGAAACACGCCCTCCGTGTCACCCTGGCCCAGCATTTTATAGGTATCCGGATCATCGTAGTCCAGCTTCTGGATGGAGAATTCCGGGTGGTGCTTCTGCACAGCGATTTCCGCATCGCGGATCACCGTCAGCGTGCGCAGGCCGAGGAAGTCCATTTTCAGCAAGCCCAGTTCTTCGATCTCGGTCATGTTGAACTGGGTCACCGGCAGGCCATCGTTGGTGGCCAACGGCAGATAATAGTCGGTGGGTTCCGGGGTGATCACCACGCCCGCCGCATGGGTCGATGCGTGGCGGGGCATTCCCTCCACCTTCAGAGCTGTGTCAATCAGCTCTGTGACCTGCGGGTCGGTATCGTACATCTTTTTCAGTTCCGGCGAAACATCCAATGCACGCTTAAGGGTCATCTTCAGTTCCATGGGCACCTGCTTGGCCACGGCATCCACCTGCTGGTACGGGATACCCATCACACGGCCCACATCGCGGATGGCATTGCGGGCTGCCATAGTACCAAAGGTAACGATCTGTGCCACATGATCGGCCCCATACTTGCGGTTGACATAATCAATCACTTCCTGGCGGCGCTCGTAGCAGAAGTCCACGTCAAAATCGGGCATACTGACACGTTCCGGGTTCAGGAAGCGCTCAAAGATCAGGTTGTAGCGGATGGGGTCGATATCGGTGATGCCCACACTGTAGGCTGCAATGCTGCCTGCGCCGGAGCCACGGCCCGGGCCGACCGGGATGCCCTGGCTCTTGGCATAGTTGACGTAGTCCCAGACGATGAGGTAATAGTTTGTATAGCCCATCTTCTTGACCACACCGATCTCGTACTGCAGGCGATCCTTGTTGGCCTGCGGAACATTGGGGCCATAGCGGCGCTCCAGGCCATCCCAGCAGAGTTTCTCAAAGAATTCCTGGTTGTCCATGCCGTTGGGCGCTTTATAATACGGGATCTTCGTATGGCCGAACTCAAAATCAAAATTGCACTGCGCAGCGATCTTTGCTGTATTCTCGCAGGCTTCCGGTACCATGGAGAACAGATCGTACATTTCATCGGTGGTTTTTACGTAAAACTCATCCGTCTGAAACTCCATTTTGTCGGCATCCTGAATGGTCTTGCCGGTCTGGATGCAAAGCAGGATGCCCTGCATTTTGGAATCTTCCTTACGCAGATAGTGGGAGTCGTTGGTGGCTGCCATAGGAATGCCGGTTTCCCGTGCAAGCTTGATGAGCTGCGGCAGAACAATGTTGTCCTCTTTCAGCCCGTGGTCCTGCAGCTCAATGTAGTAGTTTCCTTCCCCGAACAGGTCCCGATACCACAGTGCTGCTTCTTTTGCGTGGTCGTAGTCCCCTGCAAGAATGGCCTGCGGAACTTCACCCGCCAGGCAGGCCGACAGGCAGATGAGACCCTCGTGGTACTGCTGCAGCAGGTCCTTGTCGATGCGGGGCTTGGAATAAAAGCCATCCACAAAGGCTGCCGAAACCATCTTGATCAGGTTCTTGTATCCAGTCTCATTCTTGCACAGCAGAATCAGGTGGTTGTTGCCGTCAATTTTATTGACCTTATCAAAGCGGGTGCGGGTGGCCACATAGACCTCGCAGCCGATGATGGGCTTGATGCCTGCCTTCTTGGCAGCTTTGTAAAACTGCACGCAGCCGTACATCACGCCGTGGTCGGTGCAGGCAATGGCGGTCTGGCCGCACTCTTTGACGCGATCCATCAGCTGGTCAATGCGGCAAGCACCATCCAGAAGGCTGTATTCCGTATGGATATGCAGGTGTACAAAGTCCCTGCCCAAGCGGTTGTTTTCACTGATCTCGCTCAAGATTCTGCCTCCTGTTCATTTTGCTTGCGCTGCCGCAGCGTCTCGGCCAGTGCTTCCAGCTTTTTCATCCGGTGCGAAAGGCCGGATTTGCTCACCGGCGGATCAAAGCAGCTGCACAATGCCGTCAGGGAAAGATCCGGGTACTGCATCCGCAGCGCAGCAGCCTGCTGCAGCGGTTCCGGCAGGGTCTCCAGGGCGTGCTCCTCTTCCAGATAGCGGATCGCCTTCAGGGTCAGTGCATTGGCGCGGGCCGTTTTGCCCAGGTTTGCAGTGTCGCAGTTGGTTTGCCGATTGGTTTGGTTGCGCACCTGCTTGAATGCTTTTTGCGCATGGATCTGTTCTGCCGCACCGGCTGCGCCCAGAAAGCGAAGCAGCCGTTCCACATTGGCCCCGGTTTTTACGTATACCAGGTTTACGCTGTTGCGGCGGGTGCGGTGCGGCGCAAATTCGTGCTCCGCTAAAAGAGCCTCAAAGTCCCGTGCCAGATTGGTGCGGGCTGTGAGAAATTCCAGGTTATATTCCTTCTGCGGGTCCGTAACGGTGCCGTTGCACAAAAAAGCTGCGCCAATGTACGCACTGACGCAGGTCTGGCAGCGGATCAGGGCAGGATTGATCTGCAGGCTGGTCTCGGTTCCGGTGGTACCGAACAGCTCATGCATCCGGGCGATCTGCCCAGGCTCCCGGATACTGAACTCATACAGGATTCCGCTGGGGCGCTGGGTTTCCCGGATCGTTCCCTGCACACCGCAGCGCGCAAACAGCTGCTGCGCCGCCTGCGCGGTGTGGGGCTGCTCGGTTTGCAGCACAAGCCCTTTGGCATCAAAATATTTTGCAAAGCAGGCAAAGCCGTAGGCTGCCGCACGCACGCAGCAGTCCTTCTGCAGGCTGCGCTGTGCAATTTCCTCCCGTGCACGGGATGCAAAGCTCATAGTGGTTCCTCTATTCTGTCAGCGGACCGCATCGCGGTGCTGCGTTCCCGGCTCATAGCCGAGCTGCGCGCAGTATTCTGCGATCTTTCGCGCAAATGTAATGGAGCGGTGCTTGCCGCCGGTGCAGCCCACCGCAATGGTCAGCTGGCTTTTGCCCTCTTTGACGTAAAGCGGCAGTGCATACTGCAAAAAGTTTTCGTACCGGCGGAGCAATTCCTGTGCCTCCGGGTGGCTCATCACAAAATCCACCACTTCCTGATCCAGGCCTGTTTTATGTTTCAGTTCCGGCACGTAGAACGGGTTGGGCAGGCAGCGCACATCCAGCACCAGGTCTGCTTCCGGCGGAATGCCGAATTTGAATCCGAAGGACATGATAGTAAGCCGCATGGCGCTTCTGGCCCCGCCGTTTTTCATAAACAGGTCACAGATGCGCTCCTTGTTCTGCGCCGTGGAGAGCAGCGCGGTGTTGATGGTGTAGTCTGCGCGCTCTTTGAGCGGTTCCAGGATCTGCCGTTCCTTCAGAAAGGCTTCCCGGGTGGAAAGCCCCTCCGAAATGCAGATGGGGTGGCGGCGGCGGGTCTCGCTGTAGCGGTGCATCAGCACCTCGTCCGGCGCATCCAAGAACAGGATCTTGTAAGGCGTTTTCTGCGCATCCAGCTGCTGCAGCGCCTGCTCGATCTCTTCCCGGGTTCGACAGCCGCGCACATCCATGGAAAGCGCAACCCGTTCCAGCTGGTTATCGCCCGCCTTGGAAAAAGCCGTAATGCTGGGCAGCAGCCCGGCGGGCACATTGTCAATGCAGAAAAATCCGATATCTTCCAGCGCATTCATAGCCACGGACTTTCCTGCGCCGGAAAGCCCGCTGACGATCAACAGCTCCATGGTCTGCTCCTCATTCCCTGGTATTTTTACATTACAACACGGATCTCTTTTTCCAGATCGTATCCGGTCTTTTGCTTTACAATGGCGCGCACCTCATCGCACAGCGCCAGAACATCTGCACAAGTGGCACCGCCCAGGTTGACAACAAACCCGCAGTGTTTTTCGCTGACGGCGGCACCGCCGTGGCGGTATCCACGCAGGCCGCACTGGTCGATCAGGGCCGCTGCAAATGCCCCCGCCGGGCGCTTGAAGGTGCTGCCGGCGCTGGGTTTGTCCAGCGGCTGTTTGTCCATCCGCTTTGCCAGTAGCTCATCCATCCGTGCACGGATCTCTTCCGGGCGGCCCTCCCGCAGCTGCAGATCTGCCGACAGGATGCAGCCGCCGTTTTCCTCAAATGCGCTGTGCCGGTAGCCAAGATCCAGCTCTGCAGCAGGTGCTTCCGCGATATTGCCATCCGCAGTCAGATAACGCACCACAGCCAGCACATCTTTCATCTCGCCGCCGTAGGCACCAGCGTTCATATACACTGCACCACCCACCGTTCCGGGAATGCCATAAGCAAACTCCAGGCCGGTCAGGCTGTGTTCCAGTGCAGCCTTGCACAGTGCCGAAAGCCGCACCCCGGCCCCGGCACAAAGGCGGGTGCCGTCCACCGTGATCTCACTTTGCAGGGCCGAAACATCCACCACAGCCCCGTTATAGCCTTCGTCTGCAAACAGGATATTGCTGCCGTTGCCCAGCAGGTAAAAACGGGTGCCGGTTTCGCGGCAGAGCGCCACCGTGCTGCACAGCTGCTGCTCCGTGGCGGGCTGCACAAACAGCCGGGCAGGGCCGCCGATTTTAAACGTACAGTGTGCTGCCAGCGGTTCGTTTTCCCGGTACGGGATCTGCTCCGCCTGCAGCTTCTGCTTGAGTTCTTCCATGGATCTTGCTCCTTTTGGTATGTGTGATCAGTCCATCTTGTCATCCAGACCCAGACGGATCAGCAGCTCACGCGCTGCATTGTAGCCCATCTTCTTCTGGCGGTTGTTGATGGCGGCAGTTTCCAGCACCACAGCCAGGTTGCGTCCGGGCGAAACCGGAATGCTGGTGCTGGGGATGCTGACGCCCAGAATGTCGTAGTATTCGCTTTCCAGTCCGGTGCGCTGGTAGTTCTTGGTGGGGTCCCAGGCTTCCAGCTGAACCACCAGGTCCAGGCTTTCGCTCAGTTTAACGGCACCCACGCCATACACGCGCGCGACATTGACAATGCCGATGCCGCGCAGCTCAATGAAGTGGCGGATGTTTTCCGGAGCCGTGCCCATGATCTGACGATTGGACACTTTGCGCAATTCCACGGCATCGTCTGCCACCAGGCGGTGACCGCGCTTGACCAGTTCAATGGCCAGCTCGCTTTTGCCAATGCCGCTGTCGCCCAGGATCAGAATGCCTTCGCCGTACACTTCCACCAGCACACCGTGCCGGGTGATGCGGGGAGCCAATTCCAGGTTCAGCACGCTGATCAGGCTGCCCATCAGGGTGCAGGTGGTCTCGTTGGAGCGCAGCAGCGCCACCGCGTACTTCTGCGCCAGTTCCAGCATCTCCGGGAACGGGGTCAGCTCTTCGCTGCGGCAGACGATAACGGCCGGGGGCTGCTGTCGGAACAGCTGGTCCAGCGCTTCGTACCGCTTTTCGTTTGAAAGCCCGGACAGAAAATTCATTTCCGCCAGACCCATGATCTGCAAGCGGGATTTATCAAAATAATCGTAGTAGCCTGCCAGAAACAGGCCCGGGCGGTTGACCTCTGCAATTTCAACGTTGATCTGATCCAGTTCCTTCGGGGTGTAGACAACTTCCATGCTGACGCGCTCGGTCAGCGTTTTGAGCGAGACGTTGAACGTACCCATCCTGCGTTCCTCCTGTATCCTTTTGCACTGCGGCACACAGTGCTTCATCTTTTCTATTATAGTAAAAATAGTTCCCGATTACAACGCCCAATTTCCCGCCGGGCAGCCACTGCGGCAGAATTTGCCGGTTTGCAGCGTTTTACATGAATTTTACATGCCTTCGATTTCGGATTTTACATTGCCCCCGTATACTTTAAATCAGGAGAAATACACGTCAAATAAAAGTGAGGAAACACTATGACTATTTTCAATGTCTTTTCCCTGCTGGGCGGCCTGGCTCTGTTCCTGTTTGGTATGGACATCATGGGCAAGGCGCTGGAAAAGCAGGCCGGCGGCCAGCTGCAAAAAATTCTGAGCAAGCTGACCGACAGCCCCCTCAAGGGCTTCTTTCTCGGCCTGTGCGTAACCGCCATTATCCAGAGTTCCAGTGCCACCACTGTGATGGTGGTTGGCTTTGTCAACAGCGGCATCATGGAGCTGCATCAGGCCATTGGCGTGATCATGGGCAGCAACGTGGGCACCACCGTGACCAGCTGGATTTTAAGCCTGTCCGGCCTGCAGGGCGACAGCCTGTTGATTCAGCTGCTCAAACCCACTTCTTTCAGTCCTTTGCTTGCATTTATCGGCATTTTGCTGTATATGTGTAAGAGTGAGAAGAAAAAGGGCGTTGGCACTATTCTGATCGGCTTTGCCGTGCTGATGACCGGCATGACCACCATGTCCAATGCGGTTCTTCCGCTGCAGAACGAAGCATGGTTCACCAGCCTGTTCGTCCGCTTCTCCAACCCCCTGCTGGGCGTCCTGGTGGGTGCGGTGGTTACCGGCATCATCCAGAGTTCCAGTGCCAGCGTGGGTATTCTGCAGGCACTCAGTGCCACCGGCGTGATCACCTACGGCAGCGCCATTCCCATCATCATGGGCCAGAACATCGGCACCTGCGTCACGGCACTGATCTCCTCGGTGGGTGCCAACAAAAATGCCCGCCGGGCGGCCATGGTGCACCTGTACTTCAACATCATCGGCGTGACCATTTTCCTGACCGGCTTTTACGGCCTGAACGCTGTCTGCCACTTTGCCTTTGTAAACACCACCATTGAGGCCTGGGGCATTGCCGTGGTGCACTCGGTGTTCAACATTCTGGCCACTGCAATTCTGCTGCCCTTTGCCAACGGGCTGGAAAAGCTGGCCATTCTCACCATTCCCGATGCTCCGGAAGAAAACGAGGGCTTTGCCCTGCTGGATGACCGCCTGCTGAACACCCCCGCCATGGCAGTGGAGCGTGCCCGCAGCGCTACGGCCGATATGGCCGAGCTGGCCCGGGTGGGCGTTGTACAGGCAATGAGCCTGACCCACTCCTGGAACGATGAACTGGCCCAGAAGGTGCGGGACGAAGAGACCAAAGTGGACCGCTACGAGGACGCGCTGGGCACCTACCTGGTCAAGCTTTCTAGCCGGGAGCTGAACCACGCCGACAGCCAGAGCGTGAACACCCTGCTGCACACCATCAGCGATTTTGAGCGCATCAGTGACCACTCTGTAAACCTTCTGGAATCCGCCGAGGAAATGCATCAGAAGGATGTTCACTTCTCTCAGGATGCCCGGGAAGAGCTGCAGGTGCTGGAAGATGCCGTGCAGGATATTCTGAGCCGCACAACAGAGGCCTTCCGCAAGGGAGACCTGCATCTGGCCGGAAAAGTCGAGCCGCTGGAAGCGGTGGTAAACGAGCTGGTGCGTGCCATCAAGGCCCGCCACATTGCCCGTCTGCAGGCCGGAAACTGCTCCATTGAATATGGCTTTGTGCTGGACGATCTGCTGACCAACTACGAGCGCGTATGCGACCACTGCAGCAATGTTGCCGTTGCACAGATCGAGGTGGCCCAGGACAGCTTTGACACCCATGCCTATCTCAACGATCTGCGTCACGGCAACGACACCAAAGAAAGCGAAGAATTTCACCGTCGGCTGGAGCGGTACCGTGAGCGGTATCTGTTCCCTGAGGATCAACCTTCGGAGGGGTTTGACAAATGATCTATATTGTAGAGGACGATGACGCCATCCGGGAACTGGAACAGTATGCCCTGCAGTCCAATGGGTACGAAGTGCTGAGCTTTGCAAGTTCGGAGCCGTTCTGGCAGGCCATGCAAGATGCCGCCCCGGAGCTGGTGATCCTGGACGTGATGCTGCCGGGCGAGGATGGTTTTTCCATCCTGAAAAAACTGCGCAACACCCCCGCCCTGCACCGGCTGCCCATCATTATGGTCACAGCAAAATCCAGCGAGCTGGATACGGTGCGTGGGCTGGACTGCGGTGCCGATGATTACATTGCAAAGCCTTTTGGCATTATGGAATTTCTGAGCCGGGTGCGGGCGGCCCTGCGCCGGGCAGCACCCGAAGCACGCCCCAATGTATTCAGCTTTCATGAAATTCTGCTGGACAATGCCCGCCACAGTGTGACCGTGAGCGGTGCGCCGGTGGAGCTGACTTACAAGGAATACTGCCTGCTGCGCCTGCTGTTGGAAAACACAAATCTTGTGGTGACCCGCGAGACCATTCTGCAGGTGGTGTGGGGCACGGATATCTCGGTGGAGAGCCGCACAGTGGATATGCACATCCGCACCCTGCGCAAAAAGCTGGGCGATGCCGGGCGCTACATCTGCACCGTGCGCAAGGTGGGCTACAAGCTGACCGATGAGGAGGAGGCAAACGAGGAATGAAACTGCACAGCATGGAGGAAAAAATCAGCTACAGGTTGTTCCTGATGGGCTTTCTGGGCCTGGTATTCACCGCCGCACTGTGCATTTTTGTGTTTCACAAAGCGTTTACTGCCCAGGCCTGGAGCGCACTGGAAAAAGAAACGGCGCTGATCTGCGCCGGATACGACCGCACCGATGATACCAAGCCGCTCACGGCATTTGCCCCCAGCGGCCTGCGCATCACCCTGATCTCGCAGGACGGCAGCGTGCTTTTTGAATCCGCTACCGAACAGCCGATGGAAAATCATCTTTCCCGCCCGGAAATTCTGCAGGCCATGGAAACTGGTGTGGGCAAAGACATCCGCGACTCCCAGACCCTGGGCTACGAGACCTACTATTACGCAGTCTCGCTGTCCGATGGCAGTATCCTGCGCGTGGCGCAGGACTCGGAAACGATATGGTCCATTTACGATGCTGCGCTGCCGGCCATTGTGCTGAGCTGTGTGGCCCTGATGCTGGCTGCTGCCCTGCTGGCTACCTGGCTGACCCGTGCACTGGTCCAACCGGTATTAAAAATGACAGAGGATCTGGACCATATCCAGGAAAATGTGCCCTACAAAGAGCTGGTGCCCTTTGCCGACAGCATTCACTCCGACCGCCTTCTGCGGGAGAACAACGAAAAAATGCGGCAGGAGTTCACGGCCAATGTCAGCCATGAGCTGAAAACTCCGCTGACCAGCATTTCCGGCTATGCAGAGCTGATCGAAACCGGTATTGCCAAACCGGAGGATGTTCCTGGCTTTGCCGAAAAGATCCACCGGGAAGCTTCCCGCATGATCCAGCTGGTCAACGATATCCTGCAGCTTTCTCACCTGGACAATGCCGATGCTTCGGCCGCCGCCCCGGAAATGGAAACGGTCGATCTGCTGGAAGTTGCCCGGGAATGCGTGGAGCGCCAGAAGCTGAATGCACGCCGCGCCTATGTTACCCTGACTTATCTGGGCGAAAGCGCCCCCGTACGGGGCAGCCGCAGCCTGCTGGATGAGCTTTGCCAGAATCTATGCGACAATGCCATCCGTTACAACCGCCCCGGCGGCAAGGTACAGATCGTAACAGCCTGCACCCGTGATGGGCACTGCACCCTGACCGTAACCGACAACGGCATCGGCATTCCCAAAGAAGCGCAATCCAGCGTGTTCGAGCGCTTTTACCGTGTGGACAAAAGCCGCAGCAAAGCCACCGGCGGCACCGGTCTGGGGCTGGCCATTGTCAAGCACATTGCCCGCATCCACAACGCCCGCATCAAGCTGGAAAGCCAGATGGACGTTGGAACGACCATTACGGTCATCTTCCCCACCGCCTCCTGAAAATTTTTCAAAACAGCAAAAACTGCACGTCTGCCCGCAGCTGTGGGCAGACGTTTTTTGTTGGGGCAAAAGCAGCCTGTTCCCCGCCGTAATGCAGCTGCGCGGTCTGCTGCAGATGCAGCAGGTCTACTCCCTGTTCCCACAGTGCCTGTACCGTCTGTGTGCAAAGCGTCTGCAGCTGCCGGCACTGCGCCTCCGTGGGCTGCGGCATCCCGTAGGCTTTCTGGCAGTCCAGCCGCAGCAGAACCTCTTTGTTTTGCAGGGCAGCCGATACGCTGCAGCGGCGGATCTGCACCCGCTGCCCATCCAGCCAGAAACTGCGCTGCCCGGCTTTGCCGGTGAGTAGAAATACCATTTCGGTCTGTGCTGCATCCAGTGGCCGCACGGTTTCGCCCGCCCGGAGCACACCGGTATCGGCTAAAGACGGTTTGTTTTCTTCCAATTGCAGCAGCGGCAGAACGGTCGGCTCTGCCTGTTCGTACAGGCAGGGCTGCAGAGCTGCACACTGTTTGCATTGGTCCAGCAATTCGTCCGGAAAAGCTTCGTTTTCCTCGCTGGCGCTGCACAGCTCCCGAAATGCAAAGTCTGTGCAGACCATGCCTGCAGCGGTGCGCCCGCACTGCCGCCGCTGCACCAGTTGCTCGTAGGCGGCAAGCTGTGCGGACGATGCCTGTTGTGGGAAAAGCAGATAATCGCACAAGCGGTAGTCCGCCTGGCAGGGCAGCTGCCGTTCCGCTGCCGCAAGTGCCTGTTCCAGGCTTTGTCCGGACGCAGCCGCAAGCCGCAGCGCCCCGGAGGCTTCTGCTGCGTCAGCCGCTGCATCCGGGGCCTGGTAGACCAATGCCGCCGACCATTCTGCCGTCTGCTGCTCCAGATAAAGCGCCCGGATCATGCTTTTTTCTGTGGTTTCACAGCGCAAAAAAAGCAGGCACCATACCGCCAGTGCGGCTATGCCCCATCCCTTTTTCATTCACAGATTCGTCCTTTCGCTCTTTTTTGACCCAGGGGCTGCACCAACCGGATGGCGGTGCACAAAAAGCCGATACGGAAGATCGCGCAGGTCAGCCAGATCAGAAGCAGCAGGGCGTCCATGCGGGAAAACGCCTGCATTCTCCAGGCACGCAGCAGCTCCGCTGCCGGGTAATCGCGGCTGCCAAACACCAGCGTCTGGCAGAGCATTGCGCTGCCCTGCACCGCAAATACCAGCAGCGGCAGCCGGGTGCCCTTGCGCATGTCATGGGGTGCGCAGAGCAGCGGCAGTGCTGCGTATTCGGCGTACACCGGCACCTGCCAGCGCAGCGTCATGCTTCCCGGCTCCAACAGCCGGTACCAGTGCATCCGGTGGGCAAGCCCCAGCAGACAGACGGCACAGCCCAGCACTGCAAACCACCACAGCACCCGTGCCGGGCTGTGCCACTGCTGCGGCGCAAGGCGGAACCCGACCCAGAGCAGCAGTGGCAGCAGGCCCAAAAGCGCCATGGAAGAAAAAGCCTGGGTGCAGACCTGCTGGGCCTGTACAACGGTGCGGCAGGCTTCTGCGGCAAGCCACACCGCCAGCAAAAGCCGCAGCAGCGTTTTTACCGTTTGCGGCAGATGGCTGCTCTGCCAGACCAATGCGGCCAAGGCTGTCAGCACACACAGCGCCGCTGCCCCTGCAAATGTCTGCAACAGCCCGGTACGCACCGAACCCACCGCAATGGTTTCCGCTGCAGCGGCGGTGGCAACGCTCAGGCCCACCGCCTGCAGCGAACAGAACCGGGTATCTTTCAAAAGCCGTTCCTCCTGTTCCAGATATTGAACCGGTGTTGAGACAGCCGCCGGTAGTTGCGGCGGATCACACCGTCCTCCGCCGGGGTGCCCTGCGGAAACGGATGCTGTGCCAGATACGGCACCCCCAAAGCGCCGGTGCCCGAAAGACTGAGCAGCAGCGCAAAAAAGGCTGCAGCCAGCCCCACCGGACCAGCCAGCCCGGCTGCCAGAACCACCCCCAGCCGCAGCAGCGTTGCAGGCTCATACAGCGGTGGGGTAACAAACACTGCAATGGAGGTAATGCTGGCCACAAAGATCACCGGGGTACTCATCAATCCGGTGGCAATGGCGGCGTCTCCCAGGATCAGTGCCGCCACCAGGCTTACCGAATGCCCCAGCGACTGCGGCATCCGCAGCCCTGCCTCCCGGATGACTTCCAGCAGCAGGATGACCACCAGCATTTCGGCAAACAGCGGCAGCGGGGTCGCCTTTTCTGCTGCTTCGATCTTATACAGCAGCTGGGGCGAAATCAGTTCTGGCAGGTAAACCGCCAGGCAGACGAAAACGCCCGGCAGAAAAACCGTCAGATAAAAAGCGCAGTATTTCAGAATACGCAGAAAAGAAGAAAACACAGCCGTGGATGCATAATCGTCCAGGCACTCAAAATTTTCGCTGAACATTGCCGGCAGCACCATGGCCGAGGGACTGCCATTGACCAGGATCACAATTTTGCCTTCGCACAGTTTGGCCGCAGCCACCGCCGGGCGTTCGGTATAGTGCACCGGGGTAAACAGCCGCATCCGGCTGGGCAGCAGCCAGGGCACAAAGTAACTGGAATCCAGCAGAAGCTCCGGCCTGGCCGCGGCCAGGATCTTTTTTACCTGCTGCACCATGGCCGGGTCGGCCTTATCTTTGCAGTAACACACCGCATATTCCGTGCGGGCATCGATGTTGGCCTGCGCCACCTCCTGCACCAGTGTCCCGGTGCGGATCAGCCTCCGCAGAAGGCTCAGGTTGACCCGCAGCAGGTCTGCAAAGCCCTCCCGGGAGCCGCGCAGGTTGCCTTCCCCGCTCGGTTCCTCCACCGAGCGGAATTTCAGCCCCTGTACCGAAAAGGCAATGCCCTGTGAGCAGCCTTCCAGCAAAAGCACCGCCATGCCGGCGGTAAGCCGTTTGACAAGGTCCGGCATATCCTGCACCGGCTCCCCTTCTGCCGGAATGGCGGAATGGTGCAGGATATGGGCAAACACTTCCTGCCCAGATGCATACTGCTGTGCGGCTTCGCGGCTGGCTGTCTGCAGCAAAAGCTCCCAAAGGGAGTCCAGGCTGGCCATGCCGTCAAACAGCACAATGCTGCCCCGGCAATGATAAATCGAAATTTCTTTGGCATAATAATCGGCAGACGTCCCAAACATTGCGTCCAGCGCTGCCAGATTGGCTGACAGGCTTTGCGAAAGCTGCTGCATCTCGTTCTCACTCCTTCGCACAGCAGTATGCCCGCCGGAGCATCGTTCCATTCCGGCACCAAAAAACAGGAGGGATTTGTTTTGAAGCTTCTGATTTGCCGCACCATTCTGATTTACCTGTGTGTGCTGTTTGCCATGCGGCTGATGGGCAAACGACAGCTGGGAGAGCTGCAGCCCGAAGAGCTGGTCTCCACCATCCTCATCTCCAACTTGGCATCCATTTCCATTGAATCGGAGGACGTTCCGGTCACAGCTAGCCTGATCCCGCTGTTTCTCATTGCGGCGCTGGAACTGCTGGGTTCAGTGCTGAGCTTCCGCAGCCAGTGTTTTTTTAATTTTCTCTCCGGGCGGCCCAAGACCGTCATTCAGGACGGGCAGATCGACCAGGATGCCCTGCGGATGCTGCGCCTGACCACCGCCGATCTGATGGAAGCACTGCGCGGCAAAAATGTATTTGACCCGCGGGAAGTCTCCTATGCCGTTATTGAAACAAACGGCACCCTCTCGGTGGCACTGCGGCCGGAAAAGGAACCGGCTCGGCTTGCAGACCTGCAGCTGCGCACCCAGCAGGTAAACGCCACCATCCCCTTTGTGCTGGACGGCCAGGTGCTGGACGACAACCTTCGCTGGTGCGGCAAAGACCATGCCTGGCTGGAACGCACTGCCCAGGCCAATACCCTGCTGATATCGGAAATTCTGCTTCTGATCGGCAACGAAACAGAGGATTATTTTCTGCTGAAAAAAGAGAGCCGCTCCAAAGTGTGCTCCCGGAAAGGAGCGCAGCAATGAAGCGGATCTATGCCTGCCTTGTGATCGTGGCGGTTTTGCTGGGGGTGTCCTTTTACAGCAGCCATCAGGTGCAGCAGTTTGCCAAAAGCATCTCGGCAGAGCTGGACATTGCCGTGGACGCCATCCGTGCGGGAGATGCCCGCACCGCGCGGCAGGCGCTGGCTGCCGGAGCCGAGCGATGCGACTCCATGCGGGAGCGGATGAACCACCTGCTGCGCACAGCGGATTTTACGGAGCTGGAAGCCGCTCTGCGGGCTGCAGACGGCCATCTGGAGCAGAATGCCCCGGAAGAAGCCTTCGGGGAGCTGCGCCGCGCGCAGGTGCAGGTAGAAACCCTGGAATGGCTTTCCCGGCGGCTGATCTGATGCAAAAAAAGTACCGCCTCCCTGCCTGCGCAGAGAAGCGGCACACTGCAAGATCAGCAGATCACTGGTCGTCCTTCCGGTCGCCCATCAGCTTTTTCAGCTCATTGAAAAAGCTTTCCACATCGGCAAACTGGCGGTAAACAGATGCAAAGCGGACATAAGCCACTTCGTCAATCTTTTTCAGCTCCTGCATGGTCAGTTCGCCAATACGCACACTGGGAATCTCCCGATCGTAGGAGCTGAGCAAGGTCTGCTCAATGCTGGTTACCGCGCGGTCAATGGCCTCATAGCTCACCGGACGCTTCGCGCAGGCGCGCAGCATAGCGTTGAGCAGCTTCTGCCGGTCGAACGGTTCCCGGGAGCTGTCCTTTTTAATGACCACAAGCGGAACAGTTTCCACGATCTCATACGTTGTAAAACGCATATGGCAGCTCAGGCATTCACGGCGGCGGCGGATGCGCTCGCTGTCTTCGGTGGGGCGGGAGTCGATCACCTTGGATTCTTCCGCACCGCAATAGGGACATTTCATGTTCTGTTCCTCCTGATATTCTCCGGGAATTTACTTGTTGATCTTGCTCTTGGGCTTCCGCTCGCTCCACAGCATCCAGGCGGAAGTGGAAATGCACAGCGAGGTGTACACACCGCTGATCATACCCATCATCAGCGGGAAGGCGAAGGTAAAGATGCTGTCCAGGCCGTAGAGCTTTGCCACAATGCACATCACGCCCAGGGCCATCACCGTGGTAATGGTGGTGATCAAGGTGCGGCGTGCAGACTGGTTGACCGAGCGGTTCACCACATCCTCAAAGGGCACTTTTTTGCCCATCAGGGTGCTGTTCTCGCGGATACGGTCGTACACGACCACGGTATCGTTGATGGAATAGCCCAGAATGGTGAGCATAGCAGCAATGAAGTTGCCGTCCAGCGGGCTGCGCAGCAGCACAAAGGTGCCAAACACCACCATCAGGTCGTTGACCAGTGCCAGCACGGCCATCATGCCGCCGGTCAGGCCGCCGATGTTCTTGAAGCGCAGGGCAATGTACAGCAGGATCAGCACCAGTGCAAACACCACAGCAACCAGGCTCTTCTGCAGGAACTTGGTGCCCATGGCGGCGCTGACATTGCTCAGGGACAGCTGTGCAAAATCATTATCCGGGTAGGTCTCGTTCAGGGAGTCCAGCAGCGACTGCACCTGATCGGTGGTCACAGTCTCTGTGCCGGGCATGGAGATCTTCAGGGTCTGATCCCCGGTGGCGACATTTTCGCCGGTCTGCAGGGTCAGGCCGGTGTTGCCCAGTGCCGTGGAAACCGTTTTCTGCACAGCAGCCAGGTCAAAGCTGTTTTCATAGCGCAGGGTGATCATGGCACCGCCTGTAAACTCGGTGTCCAGATGGACGCCCAGCACCACGGCGCACAGCACAATGGCCGCCATCAGGCAGGCAGAAAAAGCCATAAAGCGTTTGCGCAGGGCCACAAAATCAACCTGCTTCTTCTCCGTCTCGTCCTTGCCCAGCTTGGCAGCGCCGTACAGCCAGGGATTGCGCAGAACCTTGATGGAAGCTGCACCGCGGATCATTACACGGGTAGCAAACACACCAAACACAAAGTTCAGCAGCACGCCGGTAAGCAGCGTATAGCCAAAGGCATAAATGGTGCCGGCGGTGGAGGGGCCAAAGGCAAAGAACACAAAATGCAGTGCCTTGGCAAACAAACCGTCCGAGGGGCCGAATGCACCCATCAGCACAATGGCCACGATGACGATGGTCACATTGCCGTCAATGATGGGGGTCAGGCCGCGGGCAAAGCCGCTCTTGAGCGCACCGTCCAGAGACTTGCCGTTTTTCAGTTCTTCCTTGATACGCTCGGCGGTGATGACGTTGGCGTCCACACCCATGCCGATGGCCAGGATAATACCGGCAATGCCGGGCAGGGTCAGCGTAAAGCTCTCAAACACCGGGAAGTAACCGGAAACAAAGGCCAGGGTTGCAGCCACCTGTCCGGCCAGTGCAATGCAGGCCAGGAAGCCCGGCAGCCGGTACAGAACCGTCATGAACACTACAATCAGTGCAAAGGCGATCAGACCGGCCAGCACCATGGCGCTCAGGCTGTTTTCGCCCAGGCTGGGGCTGACGGTGGAGTAGCTGTCCACCTTGAGGGCAAAGGGCAGCGCACCGGAGTTGATCTGGCGTGCCATTTTGACCACAACATCCTGCGTAAAGGGGTTGGCTGCCGAGCTGGTGATGATGGCCTGCCCATCCGTAATGGCCGTGTTAACCGTTGCGGTGCTGACGTTCTCGTCATCCAGCCAGATGCTGATGGTGCCGTTGGAGGATGCCAGCTTGGTGGTTGCCTCGCCAAAGGCCTTGGCACCTTCCTCGGTAAACTTCAGAGATACGTAATATTCCGAAGCCCCGCCGCTGCTCACCGGGCCGTACTGGGCAGCTGCGCTCTCGATCATGGAACCGTCCAGGATCAGGTCTCCATCGGCGCTGCTGCCCTCGCGGAAGGTCAGGTAAGCGGTGGTGCCGATCTCTTCAATGGCAGCTTCCGGGTCAAAGTCTGTTTCGCCGGACTGCCACGGAAACTCCAGGATCAGGCTGTCGGAGCTGGAATCCACATACAGTTCATAGTCGGTCACATTCAATGCGACCAGGCGGTTCTCGATCACGAGCTGTGCCGCCTCCAGCTGCTCTTCGGTTGCATCGTAATCATCCGAGGGCACAAAGGTGACGTTGACGCCGCCCTTGATATCCACACCAAAGCGGATATCCTTTGCACCCTTGATGTAGGTGGTGGTCACATCGCCATACTTTGCGGATACACCAAAAAAGGCGGTGTATACAAACGCAAGGATGAGCAATACGGTAACGACCAGTTGCCATGCTTTGCCTTTTGTTTTCATAAAATCAGGGAACCTCCAAAAGCTGCGGCTCACAGCCCGCAGCCCGTTTTGTGTTAAGAACCGCACACAGACGGTTTTATTTTTCACAAGTCAGCCGTCATGCCGGCCTTCCTGCGACAAAACTCCCCTGACGGCCCCCTGAGAAGCCGTTTTTACAAGCATTGCACACCGCCCGAACAGCTTTTTTTGCCAACATACCGCGTTGCTTTCTTTTGCAATCCGTCAAGATTGCTACATGAAATCGCCTTGTCTGTTGACAAAAGCACTCGCCATTCGGCGCACCCTGCTTACAAAAACAGTTTCTGAGGGCCGCACAGAGGAGATAAAAACTTAGAATTTACTCTTTTTCAGCCAGCAGCTTTTCCACTACAGCCAGGCGCACACAGACGCACAGCAGCTCGGATGCAGTTTCCACTTCGTCCAGACTGGGGTACGTGGGAGCAATGCGCAGGTGCGAATCCTCGGGGTCCTTGTGGTAGGGGTAAGCGGAACCGGCACCGGTCAGGGTCAGGCCGGCGTCCTTGCACAGGCCTGCCACGCGCTTAGCGCAGCCGGGCATCACGTACAGACTGATGAAGTAGCCGCCCTTGGGGTTGGTCCAGTGGGCAATGTTACCGCAGGGGGTCAGGTTGTTCTTGAAGGCCGTCTTGACTGCGTCAAAGCAGGGCACCAGGCGGCGGCGGTGCTTTGCCATGTGGGCCAGCACGCCTTCCTTGTTCTTCAGGAAGCGCACGTGGCGCAGCTGGTTCATCTTGTCGTAGCTGATGATCATTACCGAGAAGCGCTTGCACATGAACTTCATGCTGTTCTCGCTGCAGGCAATGGCGGAGACGCCGGCACCCGGGAAGGTGATCTTGCTGGTGGAGGTAAACATGAACACACGGTCCTCGTTGCCGTACTTCTTGCTCTCGTTCAGCAGCACGGGGGTCTCTATGATCTCATCGGTCAGGTGATGGACAATGTAGGCCTCATCCCAGAAGATCTTAAAATCGGGGGCAGCCGTTTTCATTTTTGCAAAGCGCTCGATGGTCTCATCGCTGTAGGTGTAGCCGTCCGGGTTGGAATACTGCGGCACGCACCAAATGCCCTTGATGGTGTCATCCTCCGCCACCAGCTTTTCCACCACGTCCATATCCGGGCCGTTGGGGGTCATGGGCACGCTGATCAGCTCAAAGCCAAACTCCTCGGTAATGGCAAAGTGGCGGTCGTAACCGGGCACCGGGCAGAGGAACTTGCGCTTTTCCACCTGAGACCAGGGGCAGGGCGACTCCGGGAAGCCGAACACATACCCGATGTTGATCAGGTTATACATCAGCTGCAGGCTGGAATTGCCGCCCACGAACACCTCACCGGGCTGCACGCCGAACACATCGGCAAACAGCACGCGGGCTTCCTGCAGGCCTTCCAGCTCGCCATAGTTGCGAGCATCGGTACCAGCATCGGTGGTGTAATCGGTCATCTTCAGCAGGTCCATAGCCAGATCCATCTGATGAGGGCCGGGCTTACCGCGGGCCATGTTCAGCTTGAGGCCCTTGGCCTGAAATTTTTTGTACTCAGCTTCGAGCGCTGCCTTTTCGGCAGTGAGTTCCGCATGATTCATTGCAAGATAATTTGCCATTGAAAACACACTCCTTTATCGTACTTCCTGTTACCCATTGTACCGGAACGGTGCCTTGCGGAGCATTCCTGCCAGGGAGCGTACCCCGCACCGATTCCAGACTTTAATATTATAGCTCATTTTGCCCCCGGAAACAAGAATAATAAAACAAAAAGCCCTGCCAAAAGCAAAAAGCTTTTGAAACAGGGCCTTGCGCTCCCCTGCTGTACGAAAAATCGTCAGCTCAGAGCGACCTGATTCTTGTAACGCTTGCGCACGGCGCCGTATTCCAGGTGCGCCTCGCCGCCGTTCACGGTATCCTCATCCACCGTTACGCGGATGATGGTGGCATCGGTGGGCACTTCGTACATGATGGGCAGCAGAATGCTTTCCATCACGCTGCGCAGGCCGCGGGCACCGGTTTTGCGCTCAATGGTCTTGCGAGCAATGGCGTGCAGAGCTTCCTCCGTAAAGTTCAGTTCCACATTGTCCATGCCCAGCAGTTCCTTGTACTGTTTGACCAGGCTGTTGCGCGGCTCCTTGAGCACGCGGACCAAAGAATCCTCGTCCAGATCATCCAGCACGGTGATGACCGGCAGACGGCCGATCAGTTCCGGGATCAGACCGAACTTGACCAGGTCGTGCGGCTCCACCTGACGCAGCAGAGCCTTTTCTGCTTCGCTGGAGTTGTCCTTCAGTGCACTGCCAAAGCCCAGTGCGGATTTGTCGGTGCGGCGCAGGATGTATTTATCCAGGCCGTCAAAAGCGCCGCCGCAGATGAACAGGATGTTGGTGGTGTCGATCTGGATGAACTCCTGCTGCGGATGCTTGCGTCCGCCCTGCGGGGGCACATTGCTCACAGTGCCTTCCAGGATCTTCAGCAGTGCCTGCTGCACGCCCTCGCCGCCCACATCGCGGGTAATGGAGGGGTTCTCGCTCTTGCGGGTGATCTTGTCGATCTCATCAATATAGATGATGCCCACCTGTGCCTTCTGCACATCAAAGTCCGCTGCCTGGATCAGCTTGAGCAGAATGTTTTCCACATCCTCGCCCACGTAACCGGCCTCGGTCAGGGTGGTGGCATCTGCAATGGCGAAGGGCACCCCCAGCATCTTGGCCAGGGTCTGGGCCAGCAGGGTCTTGCCCACGCCGGAAGGACCAAGCAGCAGCACATTGGACTTCTGCAGTTCCACATCGCCGCCCTTGCCGCTCAGGATGCGCTTGTAGTGATTGTAAACCGAAACGGCCAGTACGCGCTTGGCCTCGTCCTGCCCGACCACATACTGGTCCAGGCCGTCCTTGATCTCGGCCGGGGTCAGGATGTTGATGTTCAGATCCCCGGCGGCCTGCAGGCTGCGGCCGCGGCCCGCACCTGCGCGCGGCGGGTGGCTGCTGCCCGGATGATCCGACTTGTCGGAAAGCAGATCGTGGCACAGGCCGATGCACTCGCTGCAGATGTTGACGCCGGGGCCAATGATCATGCGCTCCACTTCGTCCTGATGCTTTCCACAGAAGCTGCAGACCAGATCCTTTTCGTTTTTATCTCTGCCGGAATTGTTATTTGCCATAGCTGTTTTTCCTTATCCTGGGTAAATTGGTGTCAGTGGCTCAGCGGTGTGCAATGACCTCATCAATCAGGCCGTATTCCTTAGCCTGCTGTGCCGACATATAGTTGTCGCGCTCGGTATCCAGCTGCAGCTTTTCCAGCGGCTGGCCAGTGTATTCGCTGAGCATACGGTTCATTTTATCGCGGATATACACCATGTGCTCGGCATGGATCTTGATATCCGTGGTCTGGCCGGACAGGCCGCCGCCCTGGCCGCCTGCGATCAGCGGCTGGTGGATCATGATCTCGGCATTGGGCAGTGCAAAACGCTTGCCCTTGGTGCCGCTTGCCAGCAGAAATGCACCCATGGAAGCTGCCATGCCCATGCAGATGGTGGAAACATCGCACTTGATATACCGCATGGTATCGTGGATGGCCATGCCGGCGCTGATAGAGCCGCCGGGGCTGTTGATATACAGGCTGATGTCCTTGTCCGGGTCCTGCCCTTCCAGATACAGCAGCTGTGCCACAACAAGGCTTGCCGTGGTATCGTTGACATCCTCGCTCAGAACAATGATGCGATCATTCAGCAGACGGGAAAAAATATCGTAAGAACGCTCGCCGTGTGCAGACTGTTCCACAACGTAAGGAACAAAACTCATAAAGTTCGCCTCCTGGAATGGATTTTGTATTTGCAAAATTGACCGATACGGATGCCCTTTCCGGATCTGCCGTATCGGTCAATTTTTACAACCTTTGAATTGGAAACGCACGGCGCGCCGCACGTTTTACAAGGCCGGGCGCAAATTACTCAGCGTCTGCTGCCTTCTCGGCCTCTGCAGCCTTTTCCACAACATTTGCGTGGCTCTTGATGAAGTCGATGGCCTTGTTGATGGCCAGGTCCTTCTTCACATCGTCCACATTGACGAGCTCGCGGACCTTGTCCTCTTCCATCTTGTACTGGTCGGCAATGCGCTTGATCTCAGCGGTGACGTCCTCTTCGGAAGCCTCGATGTTCTCAGCAGCGGCAACAGCCTCCAGAGCCAGACGGATCTTGACCTGCTTCTCAGCCTGCGG
>CAKTGS010000006.1 GCA_934561485.1 uncultured Faecalibacterium sp. | reverse complement strand
TTCCGGGCAAAGCAGATCTTCCACTGGGTGCATCAGAAGCTGGTCACCGAGTTTTCGGCCATGACCGACCAGCCCAAAACCCTGCTGGCCAAGTTGGAAGAGCGCTTTTACATTGCTGCCCCGAAGATCGAGCGCCGACAGGAAGCAAAAGACGGCACCGTAAAATATCTGCTGCGCATGGCAGACGGCAACTGCATCGAAACCGTGGTCATGCGCTACCACTACGGCAACACGGTGTGTGTGTCCACTCAGGTGGGCTGCCGCATGGGCTGCCGCTTCTGCGCTTCCACCCAGGCAGGCCGTGTGCGCAACCTGGAAGCAGGCGAAATCTGCGCGGAAATCTACACCGCGCAGAAGGACATCGGTGAGCGCATTTCCCACATCGTGCTCATGGGCATCGGCGAGCCGCTGGACAACTTTGACGAAGTGATGAAGTTTCTGGAAAACATCACCTCGCCCGAGGGGGTCAACATCGGGATGCGAAACATCAGCCTTTCCACCTGCGGCCTTGTGCCCAAGATCGACCTGCTGGCCGAGAAAAAGCTGCAGCTGACCCTTTCCGTGTCGCTGCACGCTCCCAACAATGAGATCCGCAGCGGCATGATGCCGGTGAACGATGCCTACCCGGTGGAGCAGCTGATGCAGGCAGTGCGCCGGTATCAGGATACCACGGGCCGCCGGGTCAGCTTTGAATATTCCATGGTGCGCGGCGTCAATGATTCCGATGCCTGCGCAAAACAGCTGGCCAACCTGATCCGGGGCATGGGCGCGCATGTAAATCTGATCCCCATCAACCCGGTGGACGGCAGCCCGTATTCCGCCACCGATGCAGCCAACGTGCACCGCTTCCAGCAAAAGCTGGAAAGTCTGGGCGTCAATGCCACGGTGCGCCGCCGTCTGGGCAGCGAAATCAGCGCCGCATGCGGGCAGCTGCGCCGCGATGAAATGAACGGGAAGGCATAATAAAGGGAGAAGCCTATGAAACTTGCAGGAAAAACGGATGTGGGCCGGGTCCGCCAGGACAACCAGGACGATTACCGGGCCGGGCAGCTGCCCGGCGGGGCTGCCTGGGCCTTGGTGTGCGATGGCATGGGCGGCGCACGCGGGGGCCGCGAGGCCTCGCAGAGTGCGTGCGACATTATTGAGCGGTGCTTCCAGGAGCAGTATGCGTCCAAGTGCCTGCCCGGCGAAGAGGAAACCTTCCTGAAAAAGACACTGCTCAGTGCCAACCGCTTTGTATTCCAAAAGGCGATCCGCGAGGAATCGCTGGCCGGTATGGGCACCACAGCGGTGTGCGCCCTGGTGCGCTCCGGCAAGGCCTATCTGTGCCATGCAGGCGATTCCCGGGCCTACCGCTTCCGGGACGGCTGCCTTGCGCAGCTCACCCACGACCACTCCTATGTGCAGGAGCTGGTGGACTGCGGTACCATTACGGTGGAGGAAGCCGAGCATCACCCGCAGAAAAATATCATCACCCGTGCCCTGGGCGTGGACTACCGGCTGGACCCGGAGTTTACCTGCACGGCGGTGCAGCCGGGGGATATCCTGCTGCTGTGTTCCGATGGCCTGACCAATGCGGTGCCCAAACCGCAGCTGGAACAGCTGCTGCGCAGCGGCCGCTTCTACGACCTGCCGGACCTGCTGGTGGCGGCAGCCAACGAAAACGGCGGTCCGGACAACATCACAGCGCTGCTGCTGGGCGTAGAACCGCTGGAGGTGCACAATGGATAATCTGATTGGCAAAAAGCTGGACGGCCTGTACGAAGTCCGGGAACTGATCGGTTCCGGCGGCATGGCCAATGTGTATAAAGCGGTCATGCTGGGGCAGAACGGCCCGGTGCCCGCAGGCACGGTGGTAGCCGTCAAGGTGCTCAAGCAGGAGTATATGCACGACCCTGACCTTGTGCGCCGCTTCAAGAATGAATCCAAGGCCATCTCTCTGCTCAACCACCCCAACATCGTCAAGGTGTACGATGTTTCGGTCAACGACCATCTGCAGTATATCGTGATGGAATATGTGGATGGCATGACCCTGCGGGAGTACCTCAACGAACGGGGCGGCAAGCTGACCAGCCGCGAAACCGTGCACTTTATTTCCCAGATCCTCAAGGCGCTGGAACATGCCCATGCAAACGGCGTGGTACACCGGGACATCAAGCCCCAGAACATTATGCTGCTGGACAATGGTCAGCTGCGCATGATGGACTTTGGCATTGCCCGCATTTCCCGTGCAGAAAATCAGCTGCTGGCCGGAAAAGCCATGGGCAGCGTCCACTACATCAGCCCGGAACAGGCCAAGGGTGATGAAACCGACTGCACCAGTGACATCTACTCGGTGGGTGTCATGATGTATGAGATGCTCTCGGGCCACCTGCCCTTTGACGCGGACGATGTGGTGGAAGTGGCCATCAAGCAGATCTCGGACCAGCCGAAATCGCTGCACGAGATCGCACCGGATGTTCCGGCAGCGCTGGTGGAGATCACCGAAAAGGCCATGGCCAAGCTCCCGCAGAACCGCTACGCTTCGGCACGGGAAATGCTGGACGCGCTGGAAACCTATGTGCAGAACCCCTCTGTGTTGTTTGAATATCAGTATATTACCGAAGATGCACCCGAAAAGGTGGTGAAACGAACGATGAATCAGAACCGCGCCCATCGCCAGCCCGAACAGCCCGCCCCGCGCGGCAAGGGCAAAAAAACAGCCCGCAAAAAAAAGCGCAGCTCGGCCTTTTTGCCGGTGCTGTTTGGCATTACCATTGCATTTGCCGTGGCCTGCCTTGCACTGTGCTGGATGATCCTGAACGATTCCTCCAACCTGATGAACAATAAGGCCGACATTACCCTGGGAGATTATATCGGCATGACCCAGGAGCAGGCCCAGGCCACGGACCAGGTGGCTTCCGGCCAGATCTCGGTGGATTGGGAGCAGGAGTACAACAGCAACTATGCAGCGGGCTATATCTACAAGCAGTCGCCTGTTTCCGGCCGTACCGTGCGGGAAGGCCAGAACGTGACCCTGACCGTCAGCCTGGGCACCCAGTACGTTACCGTGCCGGATGTGACCAACTACGTGCAGGCGGATGCAGAGCAGCAGCTCAAGGATCTGGGCGTTTCGGTGCTGGTCACCCAGGCCGTGGACACCTCGGTGGCAACGGGTGCTGTCATCCGCACCGACCCTGCAGCCGGCAGCCAGGTGGAGGCCGGTTCCACGGTGGTAGTCTATGTCAGCCGTCCGCAGGTGGCAACCACTGCCAAGGTGCCTTCGCTCACCGGCCTGAGCGTGGATGATGTGCGCACCCTGCTGGTGCAGAACCATCTTGGCCTGGGCAGCCAGTCGCAGCAGTACAGCGATCAGCCTGCTGGTACCGTGATCGGGCAGGACCCCGCAGCCGGTTCCAGCGTCAAACTGAACAGCCGTGTCAGCATTGTGGTCAGTGCAGGGCCGGAACCGCAGCCGGAACCGGAAGAGCCTGCATCTTCCAGCGAGAGCACGGGCGGCGGCAGCGATTGGTGGAGCGGCTTGTGGGGCGGCAGTTCGTCCTCCAGCAGCTCGGCAGAAACTTCCGGCGCCAGCAGTGACAACCAGTCCGGCCTTGTGGACTGGTGGACCTCGCTGCTGTCCTGACGGAGGCGCGCATGGAAGGTTATATTGTAAAAGGCATCGGCGGGTTTTATTATGTAAAAACAGCTGAGGGCCTTGTGGAATGCAAGCCCCGCGGCATCTTTCGCAAACAGAAGATCACCCCTGTGGCAGGGGATGAGGTTACTCTGGAAACCGAAAACGGTGCTGCCGTGATCGCACAGATCACACCCCGCCGCAATGTATTTGTGCGGCCGCCAGTGGCAAACCTGGATGTGCTGTTCCTGGTAGCCAGCACCACTCAGCCCACCCCCAGCACCCTGGTGCTGGATAAGCTTTCGGCCATTGCGGTGGACAAAGGGGTGCAGCCGGTGATCGTGTGCACCAAGGGCGATCTGGCCGAAGCGGAATTTTTGCGGAAAGCCTATGAAAAATCAACCCTGCCGTTTATCCGCATCGACTACGAGACCGGGGCCGGACTGGAAGAGATCCGGCAGTGGATCAGCGGGCGGCTGTGCGCTTTCTGCGGCAACTCCGGCGTGGGCAAATCCACCCTGCTGAATGCTCTGCTGCCGGATGCTGCGCGGGAGACCAGCGCCATCAGCCAGAAACTGGGCCGCGGCCGCCACACCACCCGTGAAGTGACCATTTTTGAAGCCTTTGGCGGACGCATTGCGGATACGCCGGGCTTTGCGAGCCTGGAAGCAAACCGTGCCGGGTTCATCCCAAAGGAGAACCTGGAACATGCGTTCCCGGAGTTTGGACCGTACCTGGGCCAGTGCCAGTTCACCGGCTGCTCCCATCGGGCCGAAAAAGGCTGCGCCGTGCGCGCCGCACTGGCCGAGGGGCTGCTTTCGCAGACCCGGTACGACAGCTACTGCGCCATGTATGAGGAAGTAAAGGACGTCAAGGACTGGCAGCGTCCGAAAGTTTGAGGAAGGACGGATACCATGCCACGTTGTGTGATCCTTTCGGCCTGCCCGGTTTCGCCGGAGCTGGCCGCGCTGCTGCGGGCAGACGACTTTATTATTGCCTGCGATGCCGGTTACCGCAACTGTGCACCGCTGCACTGCAGGCCCAACATTGTGGTGGGCGATTTCGATACCGCCCCCTGCCCGCAGCAGGAGGACGATGACATTGTGGTTCTGCCGCACGTCAAGGACGATACCGACACCGAGTATGCAGCCAAGCTTGCCTCTGAAAAAGGCTTTGACGAGGTGCTGATGCTGGGGGGCCTGGGCGGACGCCGCCTGGAGCATACCCTTGCGAATCTGGCCACGGGCCTGGGGCTGGAACAGCGCGGGGTGCGTGCTGTCCTGCAGGACGAGCGCACCCGCATTACCTTTGTGATGCCGGGGGAGACCCGCCGCTACCCGAAGGAAAACTATTTTTATCTTTCGGTCTTTCCCATGGAGGGCAGGGCCGATGGCGTGTGCGAGCGCGGCTCTTTTTATGAGCTGACGGACGCCGTGCTGACCACAGGCTACCCGCTGGGCGTCAGCAACGAATACGCCGCAGGGTCGGACTGCATTACCATTTCTACCCGCACCGGTGCCCTTGTGGTGCTGGAAACCCTGCCCGACTGACCAAAACGCCCCTGACCGGAACATTTTGCGCCGCGGCTGCTTATACTGTGGTAACTGATGGAAAGGCGGGGTGAATATGCAGATCGTTGTCATTCAGAGTCCACGGTACCTGCGCGGCCTGCTGCGCAGACTGTTCGGCATCAAAAAAGAACCACAGGAATGAATCCCATTCCAGCACCCCTGTCCGGCAGCCTTGCCGTGCGGGGGTGTTTTTGCGTCATACTTTTTCCGGCGCACGCATACCGTGTGATAGAAGCGGACAGGGAAAGGAGCGCGTTGCATGGAACTCAAGATCTTTCGGGATGCGATGCCGCAGGCCGGTGCCCAGTGCACCGTAAAGGCGGAGCTCCCGCTCGAAACCGAGATCCTCATCTCGGATTATCTGCCCTCGGTGTTCAAACTGGTCAAATGCTTTGCCAAGCCGGTGGTTCTGCAAAAGCAGCTGCAGCCCGGGCGGCTTACCGTGGAAGGCTATCTGCGCTGCATTGTGTTTTATCAGGGCGAAGAGGGAGCAGGCCTGTGCCAGACTGAGCAGAAGCTGCCCTTTACAAAGCAGCTGGAACTGCCGGAATTTGCCTTTACGACATGGACGGCAGTGGTGGAGGGCCAGACTGAATACCTCAACAGCCGCGCGGTGAACCCGCGCCGCATTGAAGTGCGCGGTGCTGTGGGGCTGGTGGCAGCGGTACACACACAGGCCAAGGCGGATGTGATCACGGCGCTGGCGGACGGCAGCATTGAGCAGCAGCTGCAGACGCTGCAGGGTGTGCGCAGCGTGGCGGTGCTGGATAAGCTGGTAACGGCAGAGGGGGAGATCGCCTTTCCGGCTCTTCCAGCGGCGGTGCTGGACATTTCCGGAACCGCTGCCGTGCGGGAACTGAAGCTTCTCACCGGAAAGGCGGTAGTCAAGGGGGAGATCCGGGTGCAGTGTGCTTGGCGCGCCGAGCAGGACCCGGCCCTGCAGAGCCAGGCGGCGGTGCTGCCGTTCCAGCAGGTGCTGGATGTGGAGCACCTGACCGAGGACTGTAAATGCCTGTGCGTACTGGAACCGGTGGGCTTTACGCTGGCGGAGGGCGAAAGCGAAACCGCCCACACCCTGACTGCCAGCGTGCTGCTGCATCTGCGGGCCTGGCGGCCCTATCAGCTGCAATATGTGGCGGATGCGTTCTCTACCCAGTGGGAGACCGCACTCACCCCGCAAGAACTGGCAGCGGAGCAGCTGGTTGCCACCCTCAACGATACCGCCGTGATAACCGGTTCCGGGCCGCTGCCGGATGCCGGGGCGCAGCTGCGGGCCTGTTTTGTGTCCTATGGGCCGGTGCAGATGGTGCAGCGTGGCGAAGGCTTTGTGCTCACGGCCCGCGCAGTGGCAACTGCTCTGGCGGAAAACAGCCTTGCAGAGCTGGAAAGCTACGAAAAAACGCTGGAACTGGTTCTTCCCATTCCGGCCGAAGCGGCAGCGGGGCAGCAGCTGTACCCGGAATGCTGGCTGAGCACGGAAAATGTGCAGTGCACTTGTACCGGCGGCACGCTGGAAGTGACCATTACCGCCCGCGTGGAAGGCGCAGTATTCTGCCGCAGGGTGTACGCAGGGCTTGGCGGCGTTGAGCTGGGCGAAGCCCTTGCGGCAGCAGACCCGGAGATCTCGCTGCGCATTTATTATGCACAGGCAGGGGAGGAGCTGTTTGCCATTGCACGGCGGTTCCATGTATCCCCGGCGCAGATGCTTGCGGCCAACGGCCTGGATGCAGATACCAAAGTTCTGCCGCAGGCACAGCATTTTTTGGTGCCAGGTGCCTGAGCAGAAGCACAGAAAAACAGCCCGCCGGAAAGGCAGATCCTGGAAGCAGGATGGCTTTTCCGGCGGGCTGCTGTGCTGCAGAACGGAAAAAGTTGCCAAAACCTCTTCCTTCTCGGCAGTGGGCGGAGTATAATAGACATCGGTGTTTGGAAAAGGAAAGGAGTATCAGATCAAATGGAAACAAGCAGTAAGCTCCTGGACCCGGAGCTTGTGCAGCAGGGAAAGCCTGCTTATGCCTTCAGCAAAAAGGTGTTCTGCGAAGGCATTCGGGACGGCGTGCCCATTGCACTGGGCTATTTTGCCGTGTCCTTTTCGCTGGGCATTGCCGCCCGCAGGGCCGGATTTACCCCTTTCCAGGGGTTTCTGGCCAGCCTGTTAAACAACGCTTCGGCCGGTGAGTACGCGGCCTTTGCCCTGATCATGACCAATGCAACCTATCTGCAGGTGGCTATTATCACCTTGATCGCCAATGCGCGCTACCTGCTCATGAGCTGTGCCCTGGCACAGCGCTTTGCCCCGGGCACGCCCTTCTGGCACCGGCTGATCATCGGCTACGATGTCACAGATGAACTGTTCGGCATTACCATTTCACGGCCCGGCAGCCTGAACCCCTACTATACCTATGGTGCCATTCTGCTGGCGGCCCCGGCCTGGGCCAGCGGTACTGCGCTGGGCATCATTGCCGGCAACCTGCTGCCGCTGCGCGCGGTCAGCGCATTGAGCGTGGCGTTGTACGGCATGTTCCTGGCCATTATCATTCCGCCGGCCCGCAAAAGCCGGGTGGTAGCGGTGCTGGTAGCCATCAGTTTTGCACTGAGCTTTGTGTGCAATTATCTGCCGGGCATCTCCGCCCTTTCGGACGGTACCCGCACCATTCTGCTCACGGTGCTCATTTCCAGTGCGGCGGCGGTGCTGTTCCCGGTCCCTCAAAACGAGCAGGAGGCAGAACATGACGCATAACAATTACATTTACATTGCCGTGATGGCGCTGGTGTCCTATGCCATCCGAATTCTGCCGCTGACGCTCATCCGCAAACCCATCAAAAACCAGTTCATCCAGTCGTTCCTGTACTATGTGCCGTATGTCACACTGGCCGTCATGACCTTTCCGGCCATTGTCAATGCCACACAAAGCCCGGTGGCCGGTGCCGTGGCCCTGGTGGTGGGCATTGCCGCTGCATGGTTCGGGGCCAGCCTGTTCCAGGTTTCGGTGGCCTGCTGTGCGGTGGTGTTTGTGATTGAACTGTTCCTGTAACTGTTGTTTCTGCGCCTCTGAAATGCAATGCCGTTTCGGGGCGCATTTGCATTTCAGGTGGGAGATTTCTGAAAAAAGGAGAACTGCATCCATGAAAAAGATCCTGGTAACCGGCGGGGGCGGCTTTTTGGGTTCCCGCATTCTGCAGCAGTGGCAGGGGCGTGCGGATCTGCTGCGTATTCCGCAGGGCGTTCTGCACACGGCGAATCAGGCCGCAGTGCAGGCCTGTGTGCAGCAGGCCCAGCCGGACGTGATCCTGCACACGGCTGCCATTTCGGATACCGGTACCTGTGCAAAGCATCCGGAAGAAGCGTACCGCGCCAATGTGGAACTGCCGGTCTGGGTGGCTCAGGCTGCCCGGGCAGCGGGCGCAAAACTGGTGGCGCTCAGCTCGGATCAGGTCTATGCCGGGGTCACACAGCCCGGCCCGCTGCCGGAGGGTCTGTCCCTGCACCCCTCCAATGTATATGGGCAGTACAAACTGGAAATGGAACAGCGCGTGCTGGACTGCTGCCCGGATGCCGTACTGCTGCGGGCCAGCTGGATGTATGATCTGCCCGGCTATGGCTTGCCCATCCGGGGCAATCTGCCGCTGAACCTCTGGCGTGCAGCTCTGCGAGGAGAAACGATCTGTTTTTCCCAAAACGACTTTCGGGGTGTGACCTATGTGCGACAGGCGGTGGAACTGCTGCAGCCTGCCCTGCAGCTGCCCGGCGGTGTGTACAACTTTGGCAGCGGAAACACCGAGGATATGGTGCACACAGCCCGACAGTTTGCCGAGGCAATGGGCATTTCCGTGCAGATCGAGGCGGCGGACTGGGTACGCAACCTGGTCATGGATGGCACGAAGCTGAGTGGATTTGGCATCCGGTTTGACACCACGCAGCAGGGCATCCGGCGCTGCCTGCAGGACTATGGACTGGAAAGGAGTACAACATGAGCGAAACGATCCGGCCGGGGCGCTACCGGCATTTCAAAGGCAAAGAATATGAAGTGCTGGGCGTAGCCCGTCACAGTGAAACCGAGGAAGAATATGTGGTCTACCGGCAGCTGTATGGGGAGCACGGGCTGTGGATACGGCCGGCTTCCATGTGGAACGAGCTGGTGATCCGGGACGGCAAAACGCAGCCGCGGTTTGTTTACATCGGAGAGGAAACTCCGCAGGAAAGCACTTGACAGCGGCCGGAACACCGGAGGGACTGTCTGCCGCCAAAATTTCTGTATCGCACAAAAATACAGGAAACAGTGCTTCAAAAGCAGGGACTTTTGCGCGAAAAGCATTCGCCCGGGGCGGATGCGGCCGCCAAAAGCCCTGTTTTTTGTTGGCAGGAAATCCGTCCGCCTGTTCACAGAAAAGTCATACTTATTTTACAAGAATTCTCAGTTTTGCTATAATAAACCCGCTTTTTACAAAGCATGTCCAACAACAATTTGTCAAAACTGAGGAGAGTGGAACATTTGAAGGAAGTCAAGCTCGAAGAGGCTGCGTACCAATTTGACGCCAAAATGTCGCTGAAACAGGCCATTCCGCTGGGCCTGCAGCATGTCTGCGCCATGTTTGTGGGCAACCTGACCCCGCTGCTGATCATCACCAGTGCCTGCGGCATTGCCGGCGGTGAATTTGCAGACCTGCAGGTCACCCTGCTGCAAAGTGCTATGTTCGTGGCCGGTGTTGTTACGCTGGTGCAGCTGTTCACCATTGGGCCTGTGGGCGGCGGCGTGCCCATCATCATGGGCACCAGCTCCGGTTTTATCGGCGTGTTCAACAGTGTAGTGGGCAGCATGGGCGGCGGTGTGCTGGCCTATGGAGCCATTATGGGTGCATCCCTTATTGGCGGCATTTTTGAAAGTGTGCTGGGCTTCTTCCTCAAGCCTTTGCGCAAGTTCTTCCCGCCGGTGGTCACCGGCACGGTGGTGCTGTCCATCGGCCTGTCGCTGATCTCGGTGGGCATCAACTCTTTCGGCGGCGGCAACAGCGCCAAGGACTTCGGCTCCATGGAAAACCTGCTGCTGGCCCTGTTTGTGCTGGTGGTCATCCTGATTTTCAAGCACTGGACCACTGGCTTCCTCAGTTCTTCGGCCATCCTCATTGGCATTCTGGCCGGTTATCTGGCGGCCTTTGTCATGGGCTTTGTGCTGCCCACCACCGGCGTCACGGCCGATGGAGTAGAGTTCACCAAGGCATGGGTGCTCAACTGGGATAAAGTGGCGCAGGCTTCCTGGTTTGCAATTCCCAAGCTGTTCCCGGTCAAAGTTGTGTTTGATATGCGTGCCATCCTGCCGGTGCTCATCATGTTCGTTGTTACTGCTGTGGAAACGGTGGGTGACATCTCTGGCGTGATGGAAGGCGGCATGAACCGCGAACCCACCGACAAGGAACTGTCCGGCGGCGTCATCTGCGATGGCCTTGGCTCCACCTTTGCAGCGCTGTTCGGCGTGCTGCCCAACACTTCCTTCAGCCAGAACGTGGGCCTGGTGGCCATGACCAAGGTGGTCAACCGCATTGCCCTGGCTTCCGGTGCCGTGTTCCTGATCCTGTGCGGTCTGATCCCCAAGCTGGGCGCGCTGATCTCCATCATGCCGCAGGCTGTTCTGGGCGGTGCGGCCGTCATGATGTTCTCTTCCATCGTGGTCAGCGGAATTCAGCTGATCACCAAAGAGAAGATGACCCCGCGCCAGCTGACCATTGTTTCTGTGGCACTGGGTGTGGGCTACGGCATGGGTGCCAACAGCGGCATTCTGGCCAACACCCCCCATGCTTTCCAGCTGATCTGCGGTGAGTCCGGCATTGTCCCGGCCGCCTTTGTGGCGATCCTGCTCAATGTCCTGCTGCCGAAAAACGATCAGGCAGAATAAATGCAGCCTTTCTGCCGGGCCAGCATTTCCAGCTGTGCCAGCGCTTCGGGGGTGTCTGCATCCAGCAGTTCTTCCCGGTTTGCAAGGCAGACCGTGTGAACCTGCGCAGGATACTTTTTGATTAGAACATTGCCGCCTTTGCCTTCCGGCAGGGTGCACAGTTCGGTAAAAAATCCGCTTCCAAACAGAACGGGGCTTCCCACAAGGGAACCTGTGTCATTGCTGACCGGGAACCCTGCGCGGAAGATTGCCCGTTCTGTTTCTTTTTGTGTCTGCGCAAAGGCAGTCAGCAGCTGATTCACGCTTTCCCGGCGCAGCAGCGGCTGATCACCGGGCAGGAACATGCAGCCCGCAAGGTCCGGCTGCAGCTCCAGCAGGGCGGTCAGCCCCAGCCGGACGGTATCGCTGCGAAAGGGCAGGCCGTGCAACAGCACGGGAACGCCGTGTGCCTGGCACAATTTCTGCACGGCTGCCGAGCGCGTCACCACGATGCGCGCCGCCAGCAGAGGGGTGTTTGTGGCGGCAAAGGCACGGCAGAGCATCGGCTGCCCGGCAAACGGGGTCAGCAGTTTGTTGGAGCCAAAGCGGCGGCTCAGGCCGGAAGCCATGATCACACAGCCAATGGACGGATGCGTTTGCATACACAAGCCCTTCTTTTTCCTGTTTTTTTGTATTATAACGCAATCGGGAATTGAAACGCAATCCGTGTCTGTGCTAAAATAAGAAAAGCAAGTAAAAAGAGAGGGACCTGCACATGATGACGATCCGAGACTATAAACGGGCCGAAAGTCTGGAAGAAGCCTGGCGGCTGAATCAGAAAAAGCCCAACCGTGTGATCGGCGGGATGATCTGGCTTAAAATGGAAACGATCAACGTTGGCACAGCCATCGACCTTTCCGGCCTGGGACTGGATACCATTGAGGAAACGGAGGAGGGCTTTTCCATTGGGGCCATGGTCACCCTGCGCCAGCTGGAGACCCACCCCGGACTGGACACCTATACCCACGGTGCTGTGAAGGAAGCGCTGCGCCACATTGTGGGCGTGCAGCTGCGCAATCTGGCCACGGTGGGCGGCAGCATTTACAGCCGGTTCGGCTTTTCGGATGTGCTGACCCTGTTTCTGGCCATGGACTGCTCGGTGGAACTGTACAAGGGCGGCATTGTGCCCCTGCGGGAGTATGCCGAGCGCCCCTACGACCGGGACATTCTTGTGCGGCTGATCGTAAAAAAAGAGGCGGCGGAATTTTTCTATCAGTCAGTGCGCAACAGTCAGACCGACATTCCGGTGCTGACCTGCGCCGCTGCCCGCCTGCAGGATGGCCGCTTCCGGTTTGCGGTGGGGGCCCGCCCGCTCAAGGCCGTGCTGTTTGAAATGCCGGCTGCACCGGCACAGCAGCTGGCCGAGGATATCCGACAGCAGGTGGTCACCGGCTCGAACATGCGCGGCAGCGCCGCATACCGCCGCCACCTGACCGGCGTGCTGGTGCGGCGTGCTGCACAGGAGCTGGAAAACCGTGCCCTACAGGAGGAAACCTAAATGCAGATCAACCTGACCTTGAATGGAACCAAAATTTCTGCCGATGTGGCACCGGATACACTGCTCATCGACTTTGTGCGTGCACAGGGCTGCAAGAGCGTCAAGCGCGGCTGCGAGACTTCCAACTGCGGGCTGTGCACCGTGTTTCTGGATGAAAAGCCGGTGCTGTCCTGCTCGGTGCTGGCGGTCCGTGCCAGTGGCCATCGGGTAACCACGCTGGAAGGCCTGCAGGAGGAAGCCGCCGAGTTCGGCGCGTTCATTGCCGACCAGGGCGCAGAACAGTGCGGCTTCTGCAACCCGGGCTTTATCATAAATGCACTGGCGCTGTTCCGGGAAAAGCCGTATCCCTCGGAAGAGGAGATCAAAGAATACCTTTCCGGCAACCTGTGCCGCTGCTCCGGCTATGAGGGCCAGCTGCGCGGTATCCAGAGCTTTCTGGCCTGGAAAAAGCAGAAGGAGGCCGCAGAATGAAAACCATCAATAAGCCTTTCCGCAAAAAGGATGCCATGCAGCTGGTCACCGGCCAGCCGGTGTACATGGACGATGTGATTCCGCAGGACTGCCTGATCGTCAAACTGCTGCGGTCGCCCTATGCCAACGCTATGGTCAAAGCCATCAACACGATGGTGGCCAAAAAGGTGCCCGGTATTGAAGCCATTTATACCTGGGAGGACGTGGATCAGAACGGCCGCCGCTATACGGAAGCAGGCCAGACCTACCCGGAAGCCAGCCCCTACGACCGGCTGGTGATCGACCGCCATGTGCGCTTTGTGGGTGACGTGGTGGCCATTGTGGCTGGCAAGGATGAAAAGTGCGTAGACAAGGCCCTGAAGCTCATCAAGGTGGAGTATGAGGTGCTAGAACCGGTGCTGGATTACCACACCGCCAAGGATAACCCCATCCTTGTGCACCCGGAAGCCAACTGGGAAAGCCTGTGCCCGGTGGGAGCCGACAACAAGCGCAACCTGTGCGCTCACGATGAATGCGGCAGCGGCGACATTGATGCCGTTCTGGCCGCCAGCGATATCGTTATTGACCACGTGTACCACACCAAGGCCTGCCAGCAGGCCATGATGGAGACCTTCCGCACCTATTGCTCCATTGACACCTACGGGCGGCTGAATGTGCTCAGCTCTACCCAGATCGTGTTCCATGCCCGCCGCAACATTGCCAACGCGCTGCACATTCCCAAGTCCATGATCCGCGTTGCCAAACCCCGCATCGGCGGCGGCTTTGGAGCCAAACAGACGGCGGTCAGCGAAGTGTACCCGGCCTTTGTGACCTGGAAAACCAAAAAGCCCTCCAAGATCATCTTCAGCCGGGTGGAAAGCCAGATCGCTTCTTCGCCCCGCCATGAAATGGAAATCCATGTGCGGCTGGGTGCCACCCGGGACGGCATTGTAAAGGGCATTGATATGTATACGCTGTCCAATACAGGTGCCTACGGCGAGCACGGCCCCACCACGGTGGGCCTGTCCGGCCACAAATCCATCCCGCTGTACGGCAAAGCCGAGGCTTTCCGCTTTGTCAGCGATGTGGTGTACACCAACCACATGTCCGCTGGTGCATACCGCGGCTACGGCGCGACCCAGGGCCTGTTCGCGGTGGAATCTGCCGTCAATGAGCTGGCCCATAAACTGAATATGGACCCCTTTGTACTGCGCCTGAAAAACACCGTGCAGGAAGGCGATGTGATGCCCGCTTATTACGGGGCCGTGAACACCAGCTGTGCGCTGGACCGGTGCCTGGTCAAGGTACGTGAGATGATCGACTGGGAGCACAAATATCCGTCCCGGGATCTGGGCAATGGCAAGGTGCGGGCCGTTGGCATGGGCATGGCCATGCAGGGGTCCGGCATTTCCGGCATGGATGTGGGCAGTGCTACCCTAAAATTGAACGATGACGGCTTTTACACCCTGCTGCTCGGCTCTGCCGATATGGGCACCGGCTCGGACACCACCCAGGCACAGATCGCAGCAGAGGTGCTGGACTGCCCGCTGGACAACATTGCGGTTTTCAGTGCAGACACCGATTCTTCGCCCTACGATTCCGGTTCCTATGCGTCCAGCACCGCCTACGTGACCGGCAAAGCCACCGAAAAGTGCGCCCTGAAACTGCGCACCCAGATTTGCAAGCTGGGAGCCGAACTGCTGGGCTGCCCGGAGGATGCGGTGGAGTTTGACGGCAAGGTGGTGTTTGAAAGCACTGCTCCGGAAAAGAAAAAGACCTTGTCGGAAATCGCCTACGCCTCCCAGTTCGGCCACATGGTGCCGCTGGAAGCCACCGAGACCCACACTTCGCCGCTGTCGCCGCCGCCGTACATGGTGGGTGCCGCTGAGGTGGAAGTGGACACCGAAACCGGTGAGGTGAAGCTGCTGGAATTTGATGCCTGCGTGGACTGCGGCACCCCCATCAACCCAAATCTGACCCGTGTGCAGGCTGAGGGCGGCCTGCTGCAGGGCATCGGCATGACCCTGACCGAGAACATCACCTACGACAAAAACGGCTACCCGGAAGAAAATTCGCTCTTCCAGTACAAGATTCCGGCCCGCACGGATGTGGGCAGGATCCGGATGGAATTTGAAAACAGCTACGAGCCGAACGGCCCCTTTGGTGCAAAGTCCATCGGTGAGGTGGTCATCAATACGCCGCTTCCGGCCATTTCGGATGCTATTTACAATGCCATCGGCACCCGCTTCTATGAGCTGCCCATCACGCCGGAACAGGTCGCTATGGCTGTGGCCGAGAATCAGAAATGATCCTGGAAACCGAATTTCCGTTTCTGGCCGAAAAAGGCCGTGTGGTCTCGCTGGTGGGCGGCGGCGGCAAAACCACGCTGCTGTATGCCATGGCGCGGCATTGCGCCCAAAAAGGCTGGCGGGTGCTGGTGTCTACCACTACCCACATCCGGTGCCCGCAAAATGGGGCCTGGGCACAGACCGATGCACAGCTTGCCGCGTTGTGGGCACAGGGAAGGTACGCCGTGGCGGGCACGGCTGCCCCGAGCGGCAAACTGACCTTTCCGTTGCAGGAGCAGTGGGCAGGCTGGCGGCCGCAGGCTGATTTTGTCTTGTTGGAAGCGGACGGTGCAAAGCGGCTGCCCTGCAAGGCACCTGCGGCGCATGAGCCGGTTCTTCTGCCGGAAAGCGATGTTGTGCTGGCAGTGGCTGGGCTTTCTGCCCTGGGCAGGCCGCTGCGGGAGGTCTGCTTCCGCACGGAATACGCCTGCGCCCTGCTGCACACCGGGCCGGAGACCCTGCTGACCCCGGAACTTCTGGCGCAGCTGCTGGCAAGCAGAGAGGGCGGCCGCAGGCAGGTGGGCAGCCGCACATTTTATGCGGTGCTCAACCAGGCCGATACGGCACAGCGCCGGGCACTGGGGCAGCAGACGGCGGACCTATTGCAGAAACAGTATGGTGTGAACTGTCGGCTGACGGCGTTCACAGAGAAAGAACGAGCATGAGCAAAGAAGAAAAAATCGTGTTTTGTACGGGCGGCGGCTGCACCGCCAAACTGGGAGCCGGGGTGCTGAGCCGCATCCTGGAAAAACTGCCGCGCGGCGAAAAAGACCCGAACCTTCTGATCGGCTACGACAGCCGGGATGATGCCGCCGTGTACCGCATTGCAGATGACCTGGCTTTGGTGCAGACGGTGGACTTTTTTCCGCCGATGGTGGACGACCCTTATACCTTCGGGCAGATTGCGGCGGCCAATGCCCTGAGCGATGTCTACGCCATGGGCGGCGAGGTAAAAACCGCACTGAACCTGGTCTGCTTCCCGGAGAGCATGGACCTGAACATTCTGGGCGAGATCCTGCGCGGCGGGGCCGAAAAGGTGGCGGAAGCGGGCGGAATGCTGGCGGGCGGCCATTCCATTGCCGACAACGGCGTCAAGTATGGCCTGTCGGTGACCGGCCTTGTGGACCCGCACCGGATGTACGCCAACGACACCGGCTGCCCCGGAGACCGGCTGATCCTGACCAAGGCGCTGGGTGTGGGACTGCTTTGCACCGCAAACCGCGTGGGAGAAGCCGCCCCGGAGCACATGGCGGCGGCCATTGCTTCCATGACCACCCTGAACAAAGCGGCTGCGGAGATCAGCCGCCGGTACGAAGTGCACGCAGCCACCGATGTGACCGGTTTCAGCTTTCTGGGGCATCTGCACGAGATGATGGGCGGCAGACTTTCCTGCCGGGTGGATGCCCGGGCGGTGCCGGTGCTGCCGGGGGCCGAAAAGGCGGCGGATGACTTTTTGTACACCGCAGCCGGGCAGCGCAACCGCAACCATACCGGGCCGTTCGTCCGATTCGAGCGGGTGTCGTTTGCCATGGAAGAAGTGCTGTTTGACCCGCAGACCTCCGGCGGGTTGCTGCTTGCCGTGGCTCCGCAGGACGCAGCGGCATTGGAACAGGAGCTGCAGGCGGCCGGGCTGCCTGCCAGAATCGTGGGCGAAATTCTGCCCGGACAAGAGGTTGAAATCACCGTGTGCGGTGAAGGAAAGGAGACTGGATTATAATGGCAAATTTTATTCAAGTGGATGCACGGGGCGATGCCTGTCCGCTGCCGGTGGTAAAAGCCAAAAAGGCGATTGCAGAGCTGCAGAACGCCGGTCAGGTGGAAATTCTGGTGGACAATGAAATTGCTGTGCAGAACCTGACCAAAATGGCCCAGCAGAAGGGCTTCCAGTACAGCGCCGAAAAGCGGGCAGAGCAGGAATATCGGGTGCTGTTCACCCTTGGCGATACTCCCGCTGTGGAGGAAGCGCCGGAAACCTGCATCCCTGATGCCCGCACCGATACGGTGGTGGCCATTGGTTCGGATAAGATGGGCGATGGCGCAGAGGAACTGGGCAAAACCCTGCTCAAGGCATTTGTGTTTGCGCTTACCCAGCAGGACAAGCTGCCCAAGACCATTCTGTTTTACAACGGCGGTGCATCCCTGACCTGTGAAGGCTCGCCCATGCTGGAGGACCTCAAGGCGCTGGAAGCCCAGGGCGTGGAGATCCAGACCTGCGGCACCTGCCTGAACTTCTATGGCCTGACCGAAAAGCTGGCCGTGGGCAGTGTGACCAATATGTACAGCATTGTGGAAAAGCTCACCCAGGCCGGGAGCGTGGTCAAGCCGTGATCTATCTGGATAACGCGGCTACCACGCTGCGCAAGCCGCCGCAGGTGGAAGCGGCTATGCTGGATGCTCTGCGCTCCGCAGGGAACCCGGGGCGTGGTGCCCATGAACCAACGCTTCATGCCGCACGACTGGTGTATGCTGCGCGGGAAGCAGTGGCGCAGCTGCTGCACGCCCCGGACCCTGGCTGCATTGCCTTTGCGGCAAACGCCACAGCCGCATTGAATACTGCCCTGAACGGGCTGCTGGTGCCGGGAGATCACGTCATTACAACCGTGTGCGAGCATAACTCTGTTCTACGCCCGCTGTACCGTTTGCGGGAGCAGGGTGTGCAGCTGACCATTGCCCCAGTCGGAGAAAAGGCCCGGCTGGAGCCGGACCGGTGGGGCAGCCTTGTGCAGCCCAACACGAAATCCCTGGTGGTAACAGCAGCCTCCAATGTCACCGGCAACGGCACCGACCTTGTAAAAGCGTCTGCCTTTGCAAGGCGGCATGGTCTGCTGCTGGTCGTAGATGCTGCCCAGGCGACGGGCGAACAGCCGTTGGATGTGCAGGCGCTGGGGATAGACGTGTTGTGCTTTACGGGGCACAAGGCACTGCTTGGCCCGCAGGGAACCGGTGGACTGTATGTGCGGCCGGGGCTTTCCATCGCACCATTGATGGTAGGCGGCAGCGGCGTGCACAGTTTTGACGAACATCACCCGGCACAGATGCCCACTGCACTGGAAGCCGGAACACTGAATGTTCCGGGCCTGGCCGGACTGTGTGCCGGGGTGCAATGGCTGCTGGAACAGGGCATTGAAACGATAGCGCAGCGGGAAAACGCGCTGGCACAGCTGTTTTATCAGAAGGTTTCCGTCCACCCGAAGGTTACCGTTTACGGCGATATGACCCTGCCCCGGCGTGCGCCCATTGTGTCGCTGAACATCGGAGCGGAAGATTCTGCCTATGTGGCAGACCGCCTGTGGGAGGACTACGGCATTTGCGTGCGGGCCGGTGCACACTGTGCCCCCCTGATGCACAAGGCACTGGGCACGGCAGAGCAGGGTGTGGTGCGGTTCAGCTTTTCTCATTTCAATACCAAAGAAGAAGTCCTGCGTGCCGCAGCGGCTGTGCAGGAACTGGCACAGGAGCTGTAAATGCGTGTAAAAAAGTGGTATGTTGTGCTTTCGTTCCGCACAACGCTGGAAGCAATGGCCTGGGAAAAGCATTGCCTTTCAGCAGGCGTTCCCGGGCGGCTGATCCCGCTCCCACGGGAGATCTCGGCCGGGTGCGGCCTTGCCTGGCGAATGCTGCCGGAGGAGTGGGAGCAGTGGCAGCCAAAGCTGGCAGACGGCACCTGGGATGCCGTGAACCGGGTGGAACAATAACAACAAAAGGGAGATTGAAAACCGATGCACACAGGCTCATTGTATCAGGCGCTGCGCACCTGCCAGCCGAACGGCGGCTGCACGCTTGCCACCGTGCTGGACGGAAAATTTCTGGGGGAGCAGCTGCTGCTCTGCGGTGCACAGACTGCCTGGCATACGGCAGCGGCACAGTTGCTGCCGCGCAGCTGCAGCGCGCTGCAGCACTGCACGGCCAGCGGTATTCTGAAACTGGAAGACAGCCGGGTGTTTGTAGAGCGTTTTGGCGCAGCACCGCAGCTTGTGGTATGCGGCGGCGGCCATGTGGCCGTGTCGGTGGTGCGGCTGGCAAAGCTTTTGGGGCTGCCGGTGCTTGCCATAGAAGACCGGGAAGAATATGCGCAGGCTCTTCGCGCAGCCGGGGCGGATGCTGTTTTGTGCCAGCCATTTGAACAGGCGCTGGAAACAGTGCCCGGCGGCGCGGAAACCTATTTTATCGTGGTCACCCGTGCCCATACCTACGATGTGGAATGTCTGAAAAAAATCCTGCGCAAACCGGCTGCCTATGTGGGCATGATGGGCAGCAGGGGACGTTCCGGGCTGGTGCGCCGCCAGCTGCTGGAAGCAGGCCTGGATGCCGGACGGGTGGAGGCGCTGTATGCGCCCATCGGCCTAGCTATCGGCTCCCAGAGCGCAGAAGAGATCGCGCTTTCCATTCTGGCGCAGGTGGTCCAGATCAAAAACGCCCGCACCCGGACTGAGGGCTTTCCGCCGCCGATCCTGGATGCCATGGGGCAGGCAGATGGCAGCCGGACGCCGGTGGTTCTGGCTGCCATTGTGGCCCGGCACGGTTCCATGCCGCGGGAAGTCGGTGCCAAAATGCTGGTGTTTCCGGACGGCAAAACCGTGGGCAGCATCGGCGGCGGCATTATGGAATACCGCGCTGTGCAGGCAGCCGGGCAGATGCTTGCCGGGCAGGCCGCACCACAGCAGCTGGCAGCCTTTTCCGCAGATGGCAAAAATGAGGATGCCGCTCTGGCTGCCTGCGGCGGTTCTATGGACGTCTGGCTGCAGGTGCTGGCAAATGAGGAGACGATGCTATGAAACAGGAGGCATTGATTGTGGTGCGCGGCGGCGGTGACCTTGCCACCGGCACCATCCACCGCTTATGGTCTGCGGGTCTGCGGGTGCTGGTGCTGGAAGCCGAACACCCGGCGGCGATCCGCCGTCAGGTAGCTCTGAGCGAGGCAGTTTACGAAGGAGAGACCACAGTGGAAGGTCTGCGGGCCGTCCGCATTGAAACGCTGGACGGTGCGGCTGCCGTCTGGGCGGAACATGCAGTGCCGGTTTTGGTAGACCCAAAAGGGGAGAGCATTGCCCGGGCAAAGCCGGAAGTTGTGGTAGATGCCATTCTGGCCAAGCGCAACCTGGGCACTACCCGTACAATGGCACCGCTGACCATTGCCCTTGGCCCCGGCTTTACCGCCGGGCAGGATGTGGATATGGTGGTGGAGACCAGGCGCGGCCACCGGCTGGGGCGCATTCTGCGGGAAGGTGCGGCCATCCCGAACACCGGCATCCCCGGTGTGATCGGGGGCTACGGCAAAGAGCGGGTAATCCATGCAGCCGCAGCCGGTACCTTTGTGAACCTGCGCAAGATCGGTGATCTGGTGGAAGCCGGGGAAGCGATCGCGCAGATCGAAGCAGCGGATGGAACAGCTACGCCGGTCACAACACAGATCTCCGGCATTCTGCGGGGATTGCTGCGCAGCGGTTACCCGGTTACGCCGGGCTTCAAGGTGGCGGACGTGGACCCGCGCCGGGAAGAGCTTTCCAACTGCTTCTTGATCTCAGACAAGGCACGCTGCATTGCAGGCAGTGTGCTGGAACTGGTCTGTGCACAGCTGTGGCACTGATTTCAACAAAAAAAGCCTCTGCTCCTGGCAGGCTGAGCCGTGCCGGGAACAGAGGCTTTGCTGGTTTCAGGGGTCAATTGCGGTAGCAGCGGTCCTGGCCGACCAGCCAGTCCTCGCACAAGCGCTGGGCTTCTTCCAGGCTGCGGCTCTCACAATCAAAAAATGCACCGTGCATCGAGCGATAGGAGTAGTGAATCTTCGGAACCCCGTTGCCATCCTTGAAGCGTTCGCAGCGTTCTTCACCGGGCATCAGAAAAAGTTGTTCCATGGTTCCTTCTCCTTTGATTTCAGCATTCCGGAGCGGCTGGCCGGACGCAAGCCGCACAACGCTTGCTATTGTAGCACGCAGGGGAGAAGTTTGCTATTGCCTTTTTGTCCAAAGATGTGTTTTGTTTTTCTCTGCGGTTGTGGCACAAAAGGGCTTGACAAGATCATTCGTGCAGGGTGCGCTCGTGCTCCAGCGATTCTTTCTTGCCGTGGATGCGGCCCAGCCCGTAAGAAAGGACTGCGGCGCACAGCAGGTTCAAAATGGAGATCGTCCGGCCGCTCATCAGATTGGAGATCCCGATGAGCAGGTTGGCCAGACAGAGCAGCCACAGCATTTTGCCAATGCGGTCCAGCTGGCCGATGCGGGAGTCGATGTCCGAGAACAGGTCAAAGTCTCCCAGTTCTGCCTTGCGGCGGAAATAGAGCCAGTTGACGCAGCCGCCGACATATTCTGCCCCCAGGCCTTCCACAAAATTCCGGTATTCGGTGCTTTTGCTCATCTCCATGCGAATGATGTACTCGCCCGGCTCACAGCGCACAAAGCGATAGCTGCAAAAAGCAGCCTTGTTCAGTGCCCAGCCTTCCAGGGCCATCTCGTTCAGCCAGCGTTCTTCTTTTTCAAACTCCCAGACCCAGAAGATCCGGTGGATCTTTTTGCGCTCGTTCATGGTCATTCCTCCTGTAAAATACTTTCGCCGTTTGCAACCAGCTGCCGCAGCCGGTCGAGTTCACGCTTCAGAACGGCTCGCCCTTCTTTGGTGAGTTGGTACTCTTTTTTGCGGCTGCCACTCTGCAGGGGCAGCTGCTTGATCCAGCCTTTTTCGCACAGAGAGGTCAGCGCGCCGTAAAGCGTCCCGGCGGCAAGGCGCACCCGCCCGCCGGAAAGCTGTTCCGTCTGCTGCATGATGCCATACCCATGCTGCGGATGATAAAGCGAAAGCAGAATGTAATAGGTCGATTCGGTCAGGGCAATGTTTTCCATTGCAGGTGTCACTCTCCAGTCTATCGGGCGTCTTTGTATCGGGAAGCGATATATCATGACAACAGTATATCGCTTCCCGATATAGCTGTCAAGAGAGAATTCGGCTTTTTGAAAACCTCATGTTTTCCGGCCAGAATGCTCGGTGCATCCATGCGGGGGCTGCTGTCCTGCTGTATGGAAAAACCGATGGAACAGATGAAAATATTTTGTGCACTTTTCATAGTTTTCTTCTTGAAGTTTTGGTGGTACAATATAGGTGTCAAATTTTACAGAGCAGGAGGCCGACATGGCGGAAAAGAACATTGAATTGGATAGTGTAGAGATCGCGGCGGCTGTTTTTGGCAACTGCGATCGGAACATCCGTCTGCTGGAAAACGAGTTTTCTGTTACAGCGGTCTGCCGGGGCACACAGCTCCGGCTCTCCGGCGAACCGGCCAATGTGGCGGCAGCCAGCCGCGCTGTGGAGGGGATGCTGCTCCTGATCGAGAACCACACCCCGCTGGAAGATCAGACGGTGCGCTACTGCATCAGCCTGGCCCACGATGGCGCAGAAAAGCGGGTGCGGGAACTGACCGAAGATTTTGTCACGGTTACGGTAAAGGGCCGTCCCATCCGCCCCAAGACGCTGGGCCAGAAGGAATATCTGAACGCGATCCGCAGCAACGCCATCACCTTTGGCGTTGGACCGGCCGGCACCGGCAAGACCTATCTGGCCGTGGCCATGGCGGTCAAGGCCTTCAAGGCCAAGGATGTTTCCCGCATTGTGCTGACCCGCCCGGCGGTGGAAGCCGGCGAGAAGCTGGGCTTCCTGCCCGGAGACCTACAGCAGAAAGTAGACCCCTACCTGCGCCCGCTGTACGATGGCCTGTTTGACATGCTGGGGGCCGAGACCTATGAACGGCTGGTAGAAAAGCAGATCATTGAGGTTGCCCCGCTGGCCTACATGCGCGGCCGCACTCTGGACGATTCCTTCATCATTCTGGACGAGGCGCAGAACACCACGCCGGAGCAGATGAAAATGTTCCTGACCCGCATGGGCGTTGGCTCCAAGGTAGTAGTTACCGGCGATGTGACCCAGATCGACCTGCCGGAACGCACCCGCAGCGGCCTTGTGGATGCGCTGCACGTGCTGAAAAATGTAAACGGCATTGCGCAGTGCTATTTTACCGAAAAAGATGTTGTGCGCCACCGCCTTGTGCAGGAGATCATCAAGGCATACGAAAAGGCAGCGCACCCGGAAAAACAGGGGAACTGACGGGGCAGATACCTGCTGCTGTTTCCAACAGAAAGGAGAGGACACATTATGTCCAATAAAGTTTTGATCACCAATTCGCAGAAGGCCGTCAAGGTGCCTTCCGGTCTGCGCATTCTCATCCGCCGCGCCTGCAATGCTGTGCTGGAATATGAGCACTTTGATGCCCCGGCAGAGATCAGCGTTACTTTTGTGGACAATGCGGCCATTGCGGAGCTGAACAACCAGTACCGCAACAAACCCATGCCCACCGATGTGCTCAGCTTTCCGCTGGGTGTGGACGGCCAGTATGATGTGGACGAAAACAACGGCTGCAAGATGCTGGGAGACATTGTCATCAGCATGGAGCGCGCTCTGGAGCAGGCCAACCTTTACGGCCACCCGCTGCAGCGTGAAGTGGCATTTCTGACCGTACATTCCATGCTGCACCTGCTGGGCTATGACCATGAAAACGGCGGCCTGGAGGCCATGCGGATGCGCGAAAAGGAAGAGGCCGTGCTGCTGCAGCTGGGCCTGCCCCGCACCGTGAGCTATACGGAGTGATCTGCCGGGAACCATTTACCCTGTGCGGCTGCCGCACAAAACAGACAGGAGTTACATTTTGAATAACGCTACACCCATTCAGGGTCATTACGATACTTCCTCGGTATTTGTTGCCGTGATCGGCCGACCCAATGTTGGCAAATCCAGCCTGACCAACCTTCTGGTTGGCGAAAAAGTGGCCATTGTCACCTCCAAACCCCAAACCACCCGCACCCGTATTACGGGTGTAATCACCCGGGGGCCGCTGCAGTATGTGCTGCTGGATACCCCCGGCGTGCACAAGGCCCGCAACAAGCTGGGCAAGCGCATGGATAAGACGGCCAGCGATTCCATTGCCGATGTGGATGTTTCCATGATGCTGTTTGAGCCGTATGGTGCGCTGAATGAATCCGAAATGGCACTGGTGGACATGCTGCGCAGCAGCGGCGGTCCGGCCATTGCCGTGATCAACAAAACTGACCTGGTCAAGGAACCGGCAGATCTGGATGCCCGCAAAGAAGAGCTGAAGGCGCTGGGTGTATTTGATGCTGTTTACACGATCAGCGTCCGCGACAATGAGGGCTGCGAGCAGTTGTTTGATGCATTGAGCCGCTATGCCGTGGAAGGCCCTCATTATTTTGACGATGACGCCTACACCGACATGCCGGAAAAAGAGCTGGTGGCAGAGGTGATCCGCGAAAAGGCACTGCTGTTCATGCGGGACGAGATCCCCCACGGCATTGCGGTGGTGGTGGAGCGCTTCAAAGAGCGCCCCGGCACCGGCCTGATCGACATTGATGTGAACATTTATTGCGAGCGGGAAAGCCACAAGGGCATGGTGATCGGCAAAGGCGGTGCCATGCTGAAAAAGATCGCCAGCGCAGCCCGTGCCGACTGCGAAGAATTCTTGGGCTGCCGGGTCAATCTGCAGTGCTGGGTCAAGGTCAAATCGGACTGGCGTGACAACGAGTTTCTGCTGAACAATTTCGGCTTCAAGCAGAACAACACCACCCGCTGAGCACCACCGCAGGGCGGATTTTCCTTGCATGAGCAAGGCCGATGCCGTGGATACTAGCAGCGAAGCTTGCGGGGAAAGAGAGGCTGCGCATGGACGCACAGGCCAGTTGGCGGGCGTTTGCCTGCACGGGGAATATCCTCCGGTATCTCGATTACAAACAACAGGTGCAGCAGCCGGACCCACACCCGGCAGAAGAGGCGGAGGATGGAAACCTTTGTAACACCGGGGCTGGTGCTGAAGGAAACAAAATATAAAGAATCGGACCGGATTCTCACCCTCCTTACACCGGGGCTTGGGGTGATCTCGGCTTCGGCACAGAGCAGCCTGCGGCTGAAAAGCAAATTGTTCAGCGCCTGCGGGCTGTTTTGCTACTCGGAGTTTACGCTGGTGCCGGGGCGCAACATGTACACCGTGCGGGAAGCATCCGTCAAAAATGTGTTTCATGGCATTGCATCGTCTATTGAGGGCATGAGCCTTGCCATGTATCTGGCCGAAATGGCGGCTGCCCTGACCCCCACCGGGCAGGAAGCGGAACGGGAACTGCGGCTGCTGCTCAACTGCCTGTACATGATCAGCGAAAACAAGGCAGACCTGCGGGTGATCAAGGCTGTGTTTGAACTGCGCACCATGAGTGAGTGCGGCTTTCTGCCGCAGCTGGTCTGCTGCCGGGACTGCGGCACCTACGAGGGCGATGCCTTTTACCTGGATGTGCAGGAGGGGCACCTGCTGTGTGCCGACTGTGCCGCCAAAGAGGGCAAGACGTGCAACCTGGACCGGGGCGCACTGTTTGCGCTGCGGCACATCTGCCTGGTGGAAGATAAAAAAATATTTGCATTCAAGATTTCTCTGGGCAGCCTGCAAAAGCTTGCAGCGGTGACCGAACGCTATGCGCTGGTCCACCTGGACAAGCCTTTGAAGAGCTACGACTTTTTAAAAACAGTGCTGCCCTGAACCAAAAGGATCAATATGGAAACGAGTTACTTAAAAACATTAGAGCTGGACAAGATCATTGCCCGGGCGGCAGATGGCTGCGTGTGCCGGGAAGCGCGGGAAAAACTGCTGGCCCTGCAGCCGCAGTGCGACCCCGATGAGGTACGCTATGCGCTGGAACAGACGGACGCCATCAACACGCTGCTGATCAAAAATGGTTCCCCGCGCTTTGGCGGGGTGGAAGGGGTCAGCCAGCTGGCGGCACGCGCCGTCAAGGGTGGTGTGCTCTCCATGGGCGAACTGCTGATGGTGGCCGGTGCACTGCGCAACTTCCAGAACCTGACCGCCTGGTACGGCTCTTCGGAACACGAGATGCTGCCTACCGATGATCTGTTCTATGCACTGGCTCCGCAGCCGGGGCTGGAACAGCAGATCTCCAGCGCCATTCTGGCTCCGGACGCCATGGCGGACACAGCTTCCCGCACCCTGAACGACCTGCGCAAGAAGATCCGTGCCACCGAAAACAGCATCCGTGACCGGCTGGAGAGCATGGTGCGCAACATGGATACCTCCAAGTACCTGCAGGAAAGCGTGGTCTCCATGCGCAACGGCCGGTATGTCGTGCCGGTCAAAAGCGAGTACCGCGGTGAGGTGAGCGGCATCATCCACGATGTGTCGTCCACCGGTGCCACCGTATTTGTGGAACCGCAGGCGGTGGTGGAAGCCAATGCCCGCATCCTGCAGTACCGCGCCCAGGAAGCCCAGGAAATTGAGCGCATCCTGGTGGCCTTTACCGCACAGGTGGCAGCCATTGAGCCGCAGTTCCAGTACAGCTATCAGGCCATGCTGGACATTGATGTGCTGCTGGCCAAGGCACGTCTGGCACTGGACCTCAAGGCATTCAAGCCGACCGTGCGCACCGACAGCTCCTTCTCGCTGATCCGGGCACGCCACCCGCTGATCGACCCCAAAAAGTGCGTTCCGGTGGATATTTCACTGGGCCGCGAGTACGACTCGCTGATCATTACCGGCCCGAACACCGGCGGCAAAACGGTTACCCTGAAAACGGCAGGTCTGCTGTGCGCCATGGCACAGTGCGGCTTTCTGATTCCTGCCGATGAGCGCAGCGAGATCTGTGTGTTTGATGAATTCCTGGTGGACATTGGCGATGAACAGAGCATTGAGCAGAGCCTTTCCACCTTCTCCGGCCACATGAAGAAGATCACCGGCATTCTGGAACTTGCCATGCCTCGCACCCTTGTGCTGCTGGATGAGCTGGGGGCCGGCACCGACCCCGCCGAAGGTGCCGCGCTGGCCGTTGCCATCATTGAAGAGCTGCGCCGCCGCGGCGTGCTGCTGATGGCAACCACCCATTATGCAGAGTTGAAGGTGTTTGCGCTGGAGACCAAAGGTGTGGTCAACGCCAGCTGCGAATTCGACCTGGAAACCCTGCGCCCGACCTACAAGCTGAGCGTGGGCGTGCCGGGCAAATCCAATGCATTTCTCATCAGTGAAAAGCTGGGCATTCCGGAGCGGGTCATTGAAGCAGCCCAGCAGCATCTGTCTGCGGAGGACAAACGGCTGGATGCCGTTCTGGGCCAGCTGGATGACCTGAAGCTGCAGCTCAAGGAAAGCCAGAATGAGGTGGAAGAGCTGAAGAGCGAGGCCTCCCACCAGCTGGAAGCTGCCCAGAAAAAGCGTGATGAGCTGATCCGCCAGGGCGAAAACGAACTGGAAGCGGCCCGTGCCAAGGCGCGCACGCTGGCGCAGGAAGTGGAAAGCAAGGCCTATGCACTGACGGACGAGTTGCGCCGACTGCAGAAGGATGAGCGCATGAGCACCCAGCAGAAAGCCCAGCGCGCCCGGGAAATTGCCAAAAAAGAATCGGAAAAGCTGTTTATGGGCACTGAGGTGGTGCACAACCCCGTCAAGGAGTTTGTGCCGCTGAAAGAGGTCAAGGTGGGTCAGGAAGTCTGCATTGCAGAGCTGAACCAGCTGGCCACGGTGCTGTCGCTGCCGGACAAAAACGGCGATGTCCTGGTGCGGGCCGGCATCATCAAAACCAAGGTGCCGCTCAAAGGCCTGAAACAGCCGGAAAAGCTGGTCCGGGACCCGAAGCCCCAGACCAAGGCGCAGCAGCGCTATTCCCGCCTGACCGGCGATGCCAACCGTCCGAACGGCCATGTGGAACGGGTGAACCGCTCTGCCAAAATGGAGTGCAATCTGCTGGGACTGACCGTGGACGAAGCATTGCCGGAAGTGGATTCCTTCATCGACCGTGCAATTCTGAACGGCCAGACCGTGGTGTATCTGATCCACGGCAATGGCACCGGGGCACTGCGCACCGCCATTCACAAGCACCTGCGCGGCAACCGCATGGTCAAAAGCTTCCGTCTGGGGCGCTATGGCGAGGGCGAAAGCGGCGTGACCGTTGTAGAACTGAAGTAAAGAGAACCCCAAAGGGTCCGGACCTCTGTGCAAAGAGGCCCGGGCCTTTTTGCTGTCCGGCGTTCTAAGCGGCAGGCGGCGGCCATACACTATAGCATGTCCCACCCAGGAAAGGAGGATGTGGAATGGACGCCTATTACAAAGCCATCCGGCTGCTGCCGTCCTGGCTGGCCCGGCCGCTGGCATCGCTGCCAATGCAGACGGCCTGCGGTGTGCAGGAGATCCGCCTGCGGACAGGCTGCAGTCTCTGCCTGACCCTGAACGGGCGGCAGCAGCCCCTGCCTGCTTTGCCGGAATGCCCGCCGCCGCTGCGGGAACTGCGGCTGACGCCGCTGCAGATGGAGGAGATTTTTCTGACCCTTTGCGGCGGTTCGGTGCACACCCACCAGGAGGAACTGACGCAGGGGTATCTGAGCACGCCGCTCGGCTGCCGCATTGGCGTGGCAGGGCGCTTTGCAGCCCTGGACGGGCAGAAGCCGATGCTGCAAATGGTCACTTCGTTGGATCTCCGCATTGCAAGGCAGGCAGCCATCCCGGTGCCGGAAGCGGTTCTGAGCTGCCTGCGGGGGCATTTTATCGGAATGCTGGTGGTAGGGGAGCCGGGCAGCGGCAAAACCACCGTTTTGCGGCAGCTGGCCGAGTGGCTTGCTGCCCAGCATCAGGCGGTGACAGTTGTGGACGAGCGGGAAGAGCTGTTCCCGCCGGAGCGGGAAGCGGCACTGCCGGACCTGGACTGCATCGCAGGTCTGGCCAAGGGGGCTGCAGTGCAGATGGCTCTGCGCACGCTGGCACCCCGGGTGATCCTGCTGGACGAGCTGGGCGGACTGGAAGAAGCGGCTGCATTGGAACAGGGCTTTTTTGGCGGGGTGGATTTTATCGCCAGCCTGCACGCAGCCAATGCCGCAGAAGCGTTGCGCCGCCCGCAGGTGCAATACCTGGTGCAGCACGCCATGCTGCGCGTGATGGTTTTGCTTTCCGGGCGGGAACATCCGGGGCATGTGCAGGAGGTGCGGATGCTGTGATGGAGCTGCGTGCAGCCGGGGCACTGCTGCTGCCGGTCTGCGGCTGGCTGGCGGGCAATGCCGTTCAGGGCAGGACCGAAGCACACCTGACGGCTTTGCAGCAGACGATCACGCTGCTGCAGCGCATCCGGCAGGAAATTGCATACCGGCGCATCGATCTGCAGCAGCTGTACCGGCAGCTGTGCCGGGAGGGTCTGCTGCCCGCAGGCACGGAAATCACATTGCAGCAGCTTCCTGCTCCCGCTGCCCTGACATCGGGGGAGCAGACGCTGTTTTCAGAATGCATTTCCGGCCTTGGCAGAACACAGGCAGAACAGGAATGCAGCCGCCTGGCTTATTACATTGCCCGGTTCCAGGATGCCTTGCAGGAAAGCCGGCAGGCAGCGCAGAAACAGCGCGGGCTGCCGGGTCGTCTGGGGGCAGCAGCCGGAGCAGTTCTGGCTTTGATGCTGTTCTGACGGCAGGAGGGAGAAACGTCTCATGGAGATCGACCTTGTGTTTAAAATCGCCGCCATCGGGATCATTGTGGCCGTGCTGAACCAGCTGCTGATCCGCTCCGGCCGAGAGGATCAGGCCATGATGACCACGTTGGCCGGACTGGTGGTGGTTTTGTCCATCCTTGTCAAGCAGATCAGTGCACTGTTTGTAACCATCAAGGCTCTGTTCTCCTTATGAGCAGCGCTGTGGTCGTGGCGGGGCTTTTGCTGACGGCTGCCGTGCTGCAGCTTGTACTGCAAAAGTATGCCCCGCTGTACGCCTGGCTGCTCTCGTTGTGTGCAGCAGCGGCTCTGCTGGTGCGTGTGGGCACTGCCGTGCAGCTGATTTTACAGGGAGCGGCTGCTCTGACCCGGCAGACAGACGGACAAGCCTTTGCCTGCCTGCTGCGCTGTGCGGGAATTTTGTTGCTGACGGATTACACCCGCACACTGTGCGAAGAAGCCGGGGCCGATTCTCTGGGCTGGTGTGCCGGGTTTGCAGGCCGCTGCCTGGTGCTGGCGGCGGCGTACCCGCTGCTGGCAGAAGTCTGTCAACGAATCTGGGGGCTTGCCGGATGAAACGATTTGATCCATTCTGGCGCAGCCTGCTGGCAGCTGTGCTGACGGTGCTTCTGAGCTGCATGTTTCTCCCGGCGGCAGCGGCTGCCAGCCTGGAAGGCCTGCCGGGGCAGGAGCAGTGGCAGCCGTACCTGAACGCCGCGCCGCAGGATGCACAGCAGTTTCTGGAGAAGCCGCTGCAGGCACTGCGGGCATTGCTGCCGCAGTCTCCGCTTCGGCTACTGCGGCAGGTGCTGCACCGCTACGCGGACCTGCTGCTGTTTTTGCTGCTGCTGACGGTGCTTTCGTTCCTGCTGGGAGATACCGCAGACAGCACCTTGCTGGAGCTTGCAGCGGCCGGCGGCTGCGGCACCCTTGTATGGAACGATCTGCTGGTACTGGCGCAGACGGTCTGTGAGCAGATGAACGGCTGGAAAAACTTTTTGCTGGGGTTTCTCCCGATTTACAGCGGCGTGCTGGCCGCAGGCGGAGAGGCTCATGCCGGAACAGCGGCCTGCGGGCTTTTGCTGGACGGCCTTTGCGTGCTGGCGCAGGCAGCTGCACTATGGGTCTGCCCGCTGCTGCAAAGCTATCTGGCCGTCTGCATGGCGTGCTGCATCAGCCCGCAGAAAAGCCTTGCCGAGGTATGCCGGGCAACCGGGACACTTCTGCGCAAGGGACTTGTATGGCTGGGCCGGGCCTTTGCTCTGCTTCTGGGACTGCAGCGGGTAGTGGCTTTGCAGCTGGACCGCACCGCACTGCACCTCGGGCAGCTGCTTACCGGCAGCGTGCCGCTGATCGGGCAGGCACTGAGCGGAGCGGCTGAAACGGTTCTGGCCGGGATGCAGCTGCTCAAAAGCACACTGGGCATCGCAGCGCTGTTTTTGCTGGGAGCAGATTTTGTGCCGCTGTATCTGGAGCTTCTGCTGCATTTGCTGCTGTTGTCCGGCTGCGGGCTGTTGTGTACGCTGGCAGGCAATCACCGGTGCCAGACCCTGTTTGCCTGCCTGACAGAGGCGGTGCGCTGCATGGCTGCCGTCACGGCTCTGTTTTTTGAACTGGCATTGTTTGGAGTAGTTCTTCTCATGGCAGCAGGAGGTGGGTAAAATGCAGCAATTGCAACGGGCGGCAGCCCTGTTCTGTCTGGCCTGCGTAGGGGCAGAGCTGGCTGCACAGCTGGCAGGGTCTCCCAATGTGCGCAAATGCATAAAAGCCCTGGCGGGGTTATATATTTTAACAGTGCTGCTGCGCATAGTGCCGCAGCTTCCGGAAACGCTGGATCTTCCGGCGTTCTCCGGGCAGCCGGTGCAGTTTGCACAAACTGCCGAGCAGGCCGCTTTGCAGGCTGCCGAAGAACAGCTGAACGAACAGCTCCGGGTGGAGTGTGCCCGGCGGTTTGGCACTGAAGTGCAGGTATCGCTTACACTGCGGCAAAACGGAAACACCGTGGAAGCAAAACAGGTAAGTCTTGCTGTACCGGCTGGTTGCCCCATCGCTGTCCGGCAGGCCATTGCCGCCTATGTGCAGCAGGAAACCGGAACTGCGCCGATATGGGCAGAGGAAACGTTTCATGAAACAACTTGATGTTGCAGCCCTGCGCGGAAAGCTAAAAACGCCGCAGGGAAAAACCATGCTGGCTGCAGCAGTTGGCGTGCTGGCCATGCTGCTCATCTTTCTGTCAGAATTTCTACCCCAGGATACAGCAGCCCCGGCAGCAGAGTCAACCGACCGCACGGCGGTGTATCAGCAGCAGCTGGAAACCCGCCTGGAAGCGCTGATCGGGCAGCTGGATGGAGCCGGCAAAACCGTTGTCATGGTTACTTTGGAAACGGGAGAGGAAGCAGTTTATGCACTGGATACACAATCCGGGCAGATGCAGAGCCAGGAAACGCATGTTCTGCTGGACAATGGCACCGCCCTGACCGAAACGGTCTATCTCCCGCAGGTGCAGGGGGTGGCGGTGCTTTGCGAGGGCGGCAGCGATGTACATGTGGCTGCCCGGATCACCGAGCTGGTGGGTGCACTGCTGGACCTGCCTTCCAATCGCATTTGTGTGGGGCGATCCAAACGCTGAACCATACGGACACAAAGGAGGAACCACCTATGAGAGCACTTTCCAGAAATACACGCCGAGCAACCGCCGTTACGCTGGCGGCTGCGCTGGTGATCGCTGTTTACCTCAACTGGCAGTATGCCCGCACCGGAGCCGAACAGGACCTGACGGATGGGGCACAGATGGTGTCTGCTGCAGTGGAGGAACCGGTGGAGGCAGCTGCCATTCTGGACGAATTGCCCACGGAGGCGGAAGCTGCTTCCAGCGTAAGCAAAAACTACGGCGAAGCACAGCTGGTCAGCGTAGCCAGCAACAGCGGCACTGCCTTTTTTGAACAGGCCCGGCTCAAGCGGGAGAAGGCACACGATGAAACGCTGGACACCATTCAGAAAACCCTGAAAAAAGCCTCTCTCACCGCCGAGGAAAAGAAGGAATATACGGCACAAATGACGGCCGCTCTGGAAGATCTGAATACGGAAAACGAGATCGAAACCCTAATCAAGGCCAAGGGGTTTGCCGACTGCCTGTGCTTTTTGCAGTCCGGCCGGGCAGACCTGACCGTGATGACTTCCGGCGAGCCGCTCAGCGCTGCGCAGGTGGCACAGATCCGGGACGTTGTGCTGGGCAAGAGCAGCGTTACCGCCCAGAACATTACCGTGACCGAGGTGAAATGACCCGCAGGCCGATTCTGATTCCAACGCAGAGTTTTCCAAACAAGTATTGAAATCACCCCTGCGTTAATGGTATAATAACAGCATCATACAAACAAAGATGCATAAAAGTTCCCTGCACAGCACAAACCGTGGCTGGCAGGGAGCGTTTGAAACACAAAAAGCAGCATAGCTGCTTTTGGATGGAGGACAGCACAATGGATTTACAGAACATGGATCTTCAGGGCGGCAGCCTTCAGATTTCAACCGAAGTAATCGCCAAGATTGCGCGCTGTGCCGCACTGGAAGTGGATGGCGTTGCCGAGGTGTCCTGCGGCAAGCAGAATCAGAAGATCAAGGATCTGCTGGAGATTGCCAGCATTCAGCCGCCGGTTGTGGTGGAAATGCGGGATGGTACCGCAGAGCTTACGCTGCACCTGATGATGGCCAGTGGTGCCCGCGTTCCTACTGTGGCTGAAAAGGTGCAGGAGAACGTGAAGAATGCTGTGCAGAACATGACCAACGTTACGGTCAGCCGTGTAAACCTGGTTCTGGCCGGTCAGGTGGAAGAACAGCAGTAAAAAATTTGAGAGAGAACGAGCGCACCTCCTCGCAGGGGGAAACCCCGGCGGGGAGCGTTCGTGTTGTGAAAGGATCGTTATGGAAAACATTTTGCCCCGTAGAGAAGCACGTGAAAATGCATTTTTGCTGGCATTTTCGCAGACGTTTGGCGATGTGCCGCTGGACGAAGCGCTGATCAACCACGCTGAAAATGATGAGGAGCACCCGGTGGATGCCTTCAGCAAGCTGTTGCTGAACGCCTACTATGATCATTCCGCCGAAGTGGATGATGAAATCCGCTCTCATCTGCGCAACTGGACCATGGAGCGCCTGCCCCGTGTCAGCCTGACTGTGCTGCGCCTTGCCATTGCCGAAATGCTGTTTGGTGCAGAGCACAAGCCCAGCATTGCCATCAATGAGGCCGTGGAGCTGACTAAGAAGTACGGCGCAGACGAGGACTATCAGTTTGTGAACGGCCTGCTTGGTGCAGTTGCACGCGACCACGGCCTGAGCGAGGAAGCCGCAGCGGAGTCGGCTGAGCAGTGAGCCGCCTTACACTGGGGTTTGACACAAGCAACTATGCAACCTCTCTGGCAGTTTTTGACACAGCCGGAGAGGTTGTTTGCGCAAAGAAGCGCTTTTTGCCGGTTAAACCCGGTCAGCTTGGGCTGCGGCAGAGCGATGCGCTGTTCCACCACACGGTGGCTTTGCCGGAAATGCTGCAGGAACTGGCGCAGGAAGTGGACCTGACCCGGATTGAAGCTGTGGGGGTTTCGCAAAAACCGCGCCCGGTTGAGGGCAGCTACATGCCCTGCTTTCTGGCCGGTGTCAGCGCTGCCACATCGTTTGCGGCGGCCCGCGGCATTCCGCTGATCCATACAACCCATCAGCAGGGCCATGCAGCAGCGGCGCTGTATGCTGCAAAGGGGCCGGAGCTGTTTGAACAAAAAGTGCTGTTGTTTCACATTTCCGGCGGCACAACGGATCTGCTGCTCTGTGATGCGGTGCGGCAGATCACGACCCTGGGCACCAGCACCGATCTGTATGCCGGGCAGGCGGTGGACCGTGTGGGGGTCAAACTGGGCTTCGGCTTCCCGGCGGGAGCAGAGGTTTCCCGTCTGGCTGCGCAGTGCAGCGAAGAAATCAAGCCCAAATCCAGTGTCAAAGGACTGCAATGCAGCCTTTCCGGGCTGGAGAATCAGTGCAATGCCCTGCTTGCTGCCGGGAAAACACCGGAATATGTCTGCAAATACTGCTTGCTTTGTGTGGCAGATACCGTGGTAAAAATGACCAAAGCCGCCCAGAAGGAATATCCCGGGCTGCCGGTAGTCTGTGCAGGCGGCGTGATGAGCAGCGATGTGATCCGGGCCTGGGTGCAGCAGCGGCTGCCCCAAGTTTATTTCGTTCCGGGGCAGTATTCCAGCGACAATGCCATTGGCGTGTCCATTCTTGCTGCACGGGAGGCCGGGCTATGGCGGAAGTGATCTCTGTTTCAGAGCTGAACCATTACGTCAAGACATTACTGGATGTCAACGATGCGCTGTTTGATCTGGCTCTGCGGGGGGAGATTGCCAACTTTGTGCAGAACGCGCGCAGTGGACACTGCTATTTTACCCTGCGGGATGAAACCAGCAGCGTAAAAGCGGTGATGTTCCGCTCCGATGCACGGAAGCTGGCGTTCCGCCCGGAGGAGGGAATGCGTGTTGTCGTGCGTTGCCGTGCCACACTTTACGAGCGCGATGGCGCATTCCAGCTCTATGTGAACGATATGTTCCCGGACGGCATCGGTGCGGCACAGCTGGCGCTGGAACAGCTGAAAGCAAAACTGGAAAAAGAAGGGCTGTTTGATGCAGCGCACAAAAAGCCGCTGCCGCGCTACCCCAAAACCATCGGGCTGGTCACCAGCAAAACCGGGGCGGCCCTGCAGGATATCCGCAACGTAATTGGACGCCGGTGGCCGATGGTGCACCTGCTGCTCTGCCCGGTTACGGTGCAGGGGTTTGAGGCGGCTGCACAGGTGGCTGCCGCCATCCGTACACTGGACCGAAGAGGAAAAGTGGACGAGATCATTGTGGCACGCGGCGGCGGCAGCCGGGAGGACCTTTGGGTGTTCAACGCAGAGGTGATTGCCCGTGCAGCCTTCCGGTGCAAAACGCCGCTGATCAGTGCCATTGGCCATGAGATCGACTACACCATTTTGGACTTTGTGGCCGATCAGCGTGCGCCGACCCCTTCGGCGGCGGCAGAGCTTGCCGTGCCCGACCGGGAAGAACAAACACGTGTTTTGCTGGATTTACAACAAAATATTTGCAGAAATATGCAAAAACGGCTGAGTTTGTGCTATAATGAGTGGGAGCAATACAACTTTGTGTTGGAACAAGGGTTGTCGCGCCGGATCTGGAAGAGCGAAACGGCCCGCCTGAACAGCCTGCAGCAGGCGATTTGCACACGAATGCAGCAGCGTATGGCAGAAAAGCAGACGCAGCTGCGTCATGCGACAGAGCTGACGGCATCCCTCAGCCCGTATCATACCCTGGCCAGAGGCTATGCCATGGTCAGAACTCCCAAAGGAGCTGTCCGGGCAGTGGGTCAGCTGCAGCCGGAAGATACCGTTTATGTACAGGATGCATTCCACCGGACAAGGTGTCATGTGGAGACTGTGGAGGAAATCAATGAGAGCACCCAAAAGCTTTGAAGAGGGCATGGAGCGGCTGGACGCCCTTCTGGCCCAGATGCAGCAGCCGGAAACAACGCTGGCAGAATCGGTCAAACTGTATGCAGAAGCGGCTTCGCTGATGGAGTACTGCCACACTGCGCTGGAAAAAACCGCTCTCCAGATTGATGAAATTGATGCAAAGCTTACCGAACTGACCGCAACCGCACAGGAGGAAAACTGATGGAGTATCAAGCAAAGTACCAGGAGTATCTCGCGCAGGCATCCAAGGCACTGGAGGAAGCATGTGCACAGTTTTTGCCGGAAGAATCGGAAGTCTGCCGCGCCGCGCGGTACAGTCTGCTGGGCGGCGGCAAGCGAATCCGTGCCGTTTTGGTTCTGGCCGTCTGCGAAATGCTGGGCGGCGACCTGCAGGCAGCCGGCTCGTTCAGCGCCGCAGTTGAAATGCTGCACTGCTACTCGCTGATTCACGATGACCTGCCCTGTATGGACAACGATGACCTGCGGCGCGGGCGTCCGTCCTGCCACAAGGCGTTTGGCGAATCGACTGCCATGCTGGCCGGTGATGTTCTGCTGACGGAAGCTTTTGAGGTGATTGCCAATGCACCTGCCTCCCCGCTGGCCTGTGTACAGGCAGCCCGGGCGCTCGGTTCCGGTGCCGGCAGCCGCGGCATGGTCTACGGCCAGGAGCTGGATCTGAAATACGAGGCCCTTGCTGCCACGGAAGAACAGCTGCGCCTGATCCACCGCAACAAGACCGGTGCACTCATCAATGCAGCCATCCAGATGGGTGCTGCTGCCGCCAATGCCACCGATGCACAGAAAAAAGCGCTGGAACAGTATGCTTACGGCATCGGCCTGGTGTTCCAGATCGTGGACGATGTGCTGGATGTGACCAGCACACAGGAGGAACTGGGCAAGCCCATTGGCAGTGACAGCGAAAACGGTAAAACAACCTTTGTAACCCTGTACGGTGTGCAGGGTGCCATGGAGCTTGCACAGCAGCTGAACGATGAAACCTGTGCAGCTCTGCGCGAGCATTTTGGTGACAAGGCAGAATTTCTGCAGCAGCTTGCACAGCAGCTGCTGACACGTAAAAAATAAAGCGGAATCTGTTCCGCAAACAACAAAAGGGGACCCCCAATGATACAGTTTATTCGTGAGCTTCTCTCAGTCAATCAGATCCTTACCGTGTCGCTTCTGGGCTGGTTTGTTGCACAGGTTCTGAAAACCATCATCAACTTTATTCTGCTGGGCAAATTTCAGTTGGAACGCATGTGGGGCGATGGCGGTATGCCCAGTGCGCACAGTGCCACCGTATGCGCCATGGTCATTGCCACCGGCCGCTGTGAGGGCGTGTCGTCCGTTATTTTTGCGGTGGCCAGTGTGGTGGCCATCATCACCATGCACGATGCCATGGGCGTCCGGCACGAAACCGGCGAGCAGGCAAAGGTGCTGAATCAGATGATCGACCAGTGGATTGACGTCAGCGAGAAAAACGCACCGTTCCTGCAGAATATGCACCTGAAGGAAATGGTCGGTCATACGCCGCTGCAGGTGCTGGCCGGTGTGCTGGTGGGGACTGCCGTGGGCTTTTTGTACCCGCTTGCGTAAGTGCTTTGTGCGCTGCAGAGCGCGCAGGAAAATCCAATTGCTAAAGGACGTGTGATTATGGGATCTTTGCTGCTGGACAGCATCAATCAGCCCAGTGATTTAAAAAAATTGAACAACCAGCAGGTGGAGCAGCTTTGTTCGGAGATCCGGCAGTTTTTGCTGGAAAACATCTCAAAAACCGGCGGACATCTTGCTTCTAACCTGGGCACGGTAGAACTGACGGTTGCGCTGCACCGGGTGCTGGAAACACCCCGGGATAAAATCGTGTTCGATGTGGGACACCAGTGCTATACCCACAAACTGCTGACCGGACGCCGGGAACAGTTTGGCAAACTGCGCCAGCTGGACGGTATTTCCGGCTTTCCGAACCCGAACGAAAGTGTACACGATGCCTTCATTGCGGGCCATGGCAATACTGCTCTTTCGTTGGCTATCGGAATGGCCTGGGCCAAAAAGATTCACAAAGAGCCGGGCCTTGTGGTAGCCATCATCGGAGATGGCGCATTTACCGGCGGCATGGTCTACGAGGGCATGAACAACATCGGCAGCCTGGACAATCTGCTGGTGATCCTGAATGACAACAAAATGTCCATTTCCAAAAATGTGGGAGCGCTGGCACGATATCTGACCCACCTGCGCACCACAACAGTCTATTTTGACGCCAAAGATAATGTGCGCAGCTTTTTGGACAGTGTTCCTGTGGTGGGAACCCCGCTGAAAAATGTGATCACAGAAAGCAAGTCGCTTGTGCGGCGGGCCATGTATCACTCCACCATGTTTGAAGATATGGGGTTCCAGTACATCGGGCCGATGGATGGCCACAACGTAGAGGAACTGGAGCGCACACTCCGGACCATCAGCAAACGCCCTGGGCCGCATTTTCTGCACATCGTCACCAAAAAGGGCAAGGGCTATCAGCCTGCTGAGATGAACCCCGGTAATTACCACGGCGTATCGGCTTTTGGCCCGGACGGGATTCCGGACCCTGAAGTGGCCCCAAAGGAATCTTTTTCAACCGTGTTTGGCCATACGCTGGAAAAAGAAGGAATGATCAACCCGCAGATCTGTGCCATTACGGCTGCCATGAAATATGGAACCGGCCTGCAGTTCTTTGCTCACAGCCACCCGGAACGCTTCTTTGACGTGGGCATGGCAGAGCAGCACGCAGTTACCTTTGCAGCCGGTCTGGCTAGCCAGGGAATGCTGCCGGTGGTCTGCCTGTACTCCACCTTCTTGCAGCGCTCCTATGATCAGATCATTCATGACGTGAACCTGTTAAAGGAAAACGTTGTGTTTGCAATAGACCGCGCCGGGTTTGTGCCGGGAGATGGTGAAACCCACCAGGGTATTTACGATCCGGCATTCCTGAGCCAGATCGGCATTCCGCTGTATGCACCGTCCAACTATGCAGAGCTGAAGTATTGGCTCCATGCGCTGCTGCACGATGCAGAACATGGCCCCCGGGCGATCCGTTACCCGCGCGGCGGAGAATCCGGCTGCCTTGCCAAGTACAAATGCACCGGGCAGACATTCGATCTTCTGCAGCAGCAGGCGGGCGCACAGACGGTACTGATCAGCTATGCCGATGAGGTTGAGGACATTCTGCGGGCGCAGGAAATTCTGACGAAGGAACGCATTTCCTGTGATGTAGTCAAACTTGTAAAGATATATCCCTTTACGGAAGAATTTGTCGATACTGTGTGCAATTACAAAAATGTACTGTTTGCTGAGGAATGCGTTGCTTCCGGCGGCATTGGAGAGCATCTGGAATATGCCCTGCAGCAAAAAGGCTGGAATGGCCGGTATCTGCACGCTGCTGTGCGCACGGCCTGCCTGCCGCATGCAACGGTCCCACAGATCAAACTGACCACCGGACTGGATGCAGAACACCTTGCGCAGGCGGTGCGCGGGATGCAGAGAAAAGGAGATTCGGAACTGTGAAAATTCGTTTGGATCAATATCTTGTTCAGCATGGAATGGTGCAGAGCCGCGAGCGTGCAAAAGCGCTGATCATGTCCGGCATTGTTTTTGTTAATGAGCAAAAAGTGGACAAGGCCGGCGAGATGATCAAAGAAGATGCCAAGGTGGAAGTGCGCGGGCACGACATTGGCTATGTCAGCCGCGGCGGCCTAAAGCTGGAAAAGGCAATGCAGTGTTTCCCGCTGACCCCAAACGGTAAAGTTTGCATGGACATTGGTGCATCCACTGGCGGCTTTACGGATTGTATGCTGCAGAACGGGGCGGTCAAGGTATATGCCGTGGATGTGGGGTACGGGCAGCTTGCCTGGAGCCTGCGCACCGATGAGCGGGTGGTAAACATGGAACGCACCAATATCCGCAATGTAACGCCCGAGGACCTTGCCGAGCCAATCGAATTTTTCAGCGTGGATGTCTCGTTCATTTCGCTGCATCACATCTTCCCGGTGGCGCAGAAGATCACCACGCCGGACGCCATGGGCGTCTGCCTGGTCAAGCCGCAGTTTGAAGCAGGACGGGAAAAGGTGGGCAAAAATGGTGTTGTGCGTGACCCTGCCACCCACCGGGAAGTGTTGCACAATGCCATGGACTATGCCGCCGCAAATGGATTTGCGGTGCGCGGACTGGACTTCAGCCCGGTTAAGGGCCCCGAAGGCAACATCGAATATCTGATGTTTGTGCAGAAGAGCGAAGCCCCCTGTGTGCTGGACGATTCTGCCGCCGAGCAGGTGGTTGCCGCCAGCCATACGACCCTGGACCGCTGAGGCAGCTGCTCTCCCCGGTGAAAAAACAGACGGACGAGAAGGGAGCATTTGGAATGACGGTTTATATTTCTCCCAACCCCGGAAAAATTTCTGCCAGTGAGGTTGCACTGCGTGCTGCCCAGATCCTTTTGACCCACAACGCCACCGTTCTGATGTGCGATGCGCTGCGGGAGACCTGCAGCACAATGGGTGTGGAGTACCTCCCACTGGAAACCTGCCTGGAGCGTGCAGACGTGATTTTGACGATCGGCGGCGATGGAACGATCCTGCATGAGGCCGGTCTTTCGCTCAAGCACTCCAAGCCGATCCTGGGCATCAACCTTGGGCGCTGCGGCTTTTTGGCTACCTGCGAAGTCACTGAAATGGAAACAAAGCTCTCGGCTGTTGCACGCGGGGAATTCCAGCTGGACAACCGGATGCTGCTGTATGCCCGCATTCTGGGCAATGACGGCTGGGAAGGCCATGCCTTGAATGACGTGGTGGTCACAAAAGGCCGGCTGCAGCAGGCCATCGACTTCAGCATTTACTGTGATGATATCCTGGTGGAGCATTACCGCGGCGATGGTGTGATTGTGGCAACCCCCACCGGTTCTACGGCATATTCGCTTGCGGCGGGCGGCCCCATTCTGGACTCGCAGACCAAGGGCATCGTAGTCACCCCCATCTGCCCGCACAGCCTGGCAAGCCCAGCTATGGTGTTTGCCCAGGAGCGCAAACTGAATGTCTGCGTGGGGCAGGTAGCGGATGATGAGGTGTTCATCAGCTGTGATGGTGCAGCCGGTTACCCGCTGAAAGCCGGAGCTACCGCAGAGATCCGGCTCTCGGATCAGATCGTGCAGCTGATCACGTTCAGCAAGGCCGACCAGTTCCAGGCCATTGATCAGAAGTTGCGGAGCAGACGATAAGAGGGGAGATGCAATTTTATGGGACGCAGCCGGAAAGAAGATGCCCGAAGCAAAGGAGATCGTTTGCAGACGATCCTTCGCCTTGTGCAGGAATACCCCATCAGCCGACAGGAAGTTCTGTTGGACTACCTGCGCAAGGAAGGGTTTGAGGTAACGCAGGCAACCATTTCCCGCGATATCCGGGAGCTGAGCCTGGTCAAGGCGGCCACGCCGGAAGGGTACCGCTATGTTTCCAGCAGGAATGAGAGCTTCAATCCCAAAACACAGGGCCGCTTTGAAACGATTTTCCATGAATCGGTGCTGGGTGTGGACTACGCCGGGCACGTGGTGCTGGTGAAGTGCTACTCTGGCATGGCCAATGCAGCCTGCGAAGTATTTGACGCCCTTCAGTGGAAAAATGTGGTTGGCACCCTTTCGGGCGATGATACATTTCTCATCGTGGCGCGCTCAGAGCGGGATGCCAAAACCATCTGTTCGGAGCTGACCCGGCACATCGGGCAAAAATAATGCAGGAGAGAAAAAACCATGTTAAACAGCCTGCAAATTGAAAACGTTGCGGTCATTCAGAAGGCTGAGGTGCATTTTCAGCCGGGGCTGAATGTGCTCACTGGCGAAACCGGTGCCGGAAAGTCCATTCTGATCGACTCGATCAACGCCATTCTGGGCAGCCGCACTTCCAAGGACCTGGTGCGTACCGGGGCTTCCAAGGCCGTGATCCGTGCCGCCTTTGACCAAGTGCCCACCCGTGTGCTGGACAGCCTGGAGCGCGCCGGATACGAGCGCTCGGAAGAGCTGATGTTGAGCCGCGAGATCACGGCAGAGGGCAAAAGCACCTGCCGGATCAATGGTATGCCGGCTACTGCGGCTGTTCTGCGGGAGCTGTGTGGTGGCCTGATCAACATCAACGGGCAGCATGATTCGGTCGGCCTTCTGAACCCGGCCCGCCACATGGGGATTTTGGACGATTATGCGCAGAACACAGAGGCATACCGGGTCTATTATACCCTTTACCGCCAGCTTGTGACGATCAAAAAAGAGCTGGATGCCATGATTCTGGACGAGAGCGAAAAGCAGCGCAGAATAGACCTGCTGAGCTACCAGGTGCAGGAAATTGAAAATGCTGCACTGACTGCGGGCGAAGAACAGGCGCTGGAAGCCCGCCGCAAGGTGCTGGCCAACGCATCTACCATCCGGGACAGCATTGCCAAGGCCTACGCGCTGCTTTCCGGGGACGATGAAACGTCCGGAGCGGTGGATCTGCTGGGAGAAGCTTCCAATGCAGCCGATGCCGCAGCCCAGCTGGACGATGCTCTTTCGGGCACCGCAGGGCAGCTGATGGACCTGTATTACTCTGCAAAAGATGCGGCAGCGGATCTGATCGGGCGGCTGGATGCTTATGATACAAACGATGCCGAACTGGATGAAATTGAACAGCGGCTGGATCTTTTGTACAAGCTCAAACGGAAGTATGGCGATACCGTAGAGGATGTGATTGCCTTCGGGCAGAAAGCCCAGGAAGAACTGGAAGCAATTCAGACCTCTGAGCAGCGGTACGACCACCTGCAGGCCGAGAAGCTGCGCCTTTACGGACTGGCCCGTGAAAAGGCCGAAGCACTGACCCAGACCCGTCTGAAAGCGTTTGAAGAGCTGAACCGGCGGATTTCCGGCACGCTGAATTTTCTGAACATGCCGGGCGTGCGCATGACGCTGCGCCACACCCGCGGCCCGCTGGCGAGCCATGGGCAGGACAGCATCGAGTTTTATATTTCTACAAACCCCGGAGAAGCTCCCAAGCCTTTGGCAAAGATTGCATCCGGCGGCGAGCTGAGCCGCATCACGCTGGCCATCAAAAATGCCATGGCCGACAAGGATGCAGTGCCCACGGTGATCTATGACGAAATTGACAGCGGTGTTTCCGGCAAGGCCGCCGGGCGCATTGGCGAAGTGCTGCGGCAGAGCGCCAATGGGCATCAGATCCTCTGCATCACCCACACAGCACAGATTGCCGCCCTGGCCGACTGCCACCTGCTGATCCAGAAAAATGTGGCCAATGAGCGCACCTATACCGAGATTCATCCGTTGGATGAATCGGGCAGGGTAGAAGCACTGGCCCGGCTGATCTCCGGAGATCACGTAACCGAGCTTTCGCGCGCAAATGCCCGCGAAATGCTGGAAGCAAGGCTTGACAAGCCCATCGGCTTGTGATAAAGTATTGGTTGTGAATGGCGATGAAGGGAATAAGTACCCTGAAGTGCTTTGCCCAGAGAGGCCCCGGCTGGTGAAAGGGGCTGCAGAGCAGCAGGCGAAATACCTCCCGGAGCTGCAGGCTGAATGCCGTCCAACGGTTCGTAGGCTGTGCCGCGTGCGAGCGTTACAAACGCAGGAGTGTCACTTCTACTCTGGGGTGCGCACTCGTGAGGCCGTTTCTGTGAGGAAACGGCAAACAGAGGTGGTACCGCGAAGTTTTCTCGCCCTCTGCCAAATTTCAGTTTGGCAGAGGGCGTTTTTGGTTCCTCTGCCCCGTAAAACAGGAGGACTTTTCCATGACTTTGTACGAAGAACTCAAGGCACGCGGCCTGGTGGCACAGATCACCGATGACGAGATCATTGACGTGATCAACAACGGCAAGGCCACCTTTTACATCGGCTTTGACTGCACCGCCGACAGCCTGACCGCCGGCCACTTTATGGCCCTGACCCTGATGAAGCGCCTGCAGATGGCAGGCAACAAGCCCATTGCCCTGATCGGCGGAGGCACCACCATGATCGGCGACCCTTCCGGCCGCACGGATATGCGCAAGATGCTGACCAAGGAGGACATTGCCCACAACGCCGCCTGCTTCAAAAAGCAGATGGAGAAGTTCATTGATTTCTCTGAGGGCAAGGCTCTGATGCTGAACAACGCCGACTGGCTGTTGAACCTGAACTACGTGGAATTGCTGCGTGATGTGGGTGCCTGCTTCTCGGTGAACAACATGCTGCGTGCCAAGTGCTATGAGCAGCGCATGGAAAAGGGCCTGTCCTTCCTGGAATTCAACTACATGATCATGCAGAGCTACGACTTCTACTACATGTTCCAGCACTACGGCTGCAACATGCAGTTCGGCGGCGATGACCAGTGGAGCAACATGCTGGGCGGCAC